>WLOF01000044.1 GCA_009699375.1 Actinomycetota bacterium | reverse complement strand
TGTAATGCCGTGTAGAACAGCGGCATCAACAGCAACTTTCTTAAAACTTCCATCCTTGGGATTCAACACAATAAATGCGCGACCTCCAGGGGATTCAAAAACTATATGCCCGTCGCTAAAGATTCCAATGCCAGAGTGCATCCATCCATTTTTTGGATCACCTTTAAAAAGTGTTTTCCAATTGACATCTTTGTCGATGGAGTTCATGGCTAATCACCTTTCGCAAATCGTGAAGCGACACTAGTGGTAAAGGCTATATGCTCTTTAGAAATCGCCTTTCTTATCTCGGAATAGCGCGCACCATTTTAGACATTTCCTTGGCATTTTCGGCTAAATCTCCTCGCGAGAGTGCGCCACCAATAAGAAGAGCAGTATCTAGGCCGTACATTTCAATCATCCCCGGGATGCGATCGAGAGTCATTCCTCCTGCTGGTGCAATCCATATCTTCTTAATATGTGAAAGCTCTCCCTGAGCTGCGCTCTTGATTTCCAAACATTGCGCTTCTGAAAATGAGAAGCGCCCACTCATGTTAGGAAAGATGGAAACATCAGCGCCTGCAAGGCGTGCGATTGTTCCAAAGATGATGCCGTGGGCAACTCCTTCGCTTGGAGATGTAACAAGTGAACCAAGCATTGACGGATGTCCCTGGATAGGAAGTGCTAGCGAATCATCTTCTGCAAGAGTGCGCATAGAATCGAAGCCAGTTATTCCTGGAAGAACGAGCAGTGCGCCTGCACCTAACTCTTTTGCACGATGAGCTGCTGCGTGCACACGATCGAAACGCAGGTTAAGGCTTGGGGCATAGACACATTTGCCACCGCTCTTTGCATTTGCTTCATTTACCGCATTCGAAACAAGTGCGACGCGCTCTTCCCAAAGCGACCACGGCTGGTTTGCAAGGCTGTGATCATCTTTAATCATGTCAAAGCCCGCACTAGCAAGAGTTCTAGCCATCTCAGCAAGATTTTTTGAATCAGATCCCATTGGCTTGAGGGCAGTGGTTAAAAGTGGACGAGTTGGAGCGTCAAAGAGAGTCCGAAGGCCATCGACTCCAAATCGTGGACCTTTAAATAATCTGAGAATACTCTCCGGGAGTTTGAGGTCGACAATTTTCACTCCCGGAAAGAGCGAAACATTACCCCAAAGAACATTGAGAAGCTGCGGCAATTCCGCCCCTGCAACATCTGGATTATAGGAAATAGTTATTAAATGATGTTGTGGCGTAGTTGATGATATTTCTTCAACCTTACCCACTACATCGTTCTGAATCCACTCCGGTGCTAAATCAAAAGGAAATTCAATTGTCTGCTCAACACGAATCACTTCAGCAATTGCGGCCGGGTCTACTCCATGAAATTGATAAGTTACAAGAATGCGATCCATTAAAGTGCTTCTGCCTTTGCGCTGCTGTGAACGTCTACTGCGCGCTGTGCATGTATCTCTGTTTCAAGAATATTGAGTTTTCTTCCAAGAGCAGTTTCTACGGCGCGAACAAGTGCTGCTGCATCCATTTCATATTCAGACATCAAGAATTTCTGGGATGCCCCGTGTGCGTATGTGTCTTTAAGACCAATACGTTGAAGTGGAACTCCCATTCCGCGTTCGGCCATTATTTCTGCAACTGCACTGCCAAGGCCTCCAACAATTGTGTGGTTTTCCATTGTAATAACTCCATGTTTTGCTGTGGAAAGCGCAGCGATTATGGCCGGATCTGTAAATGGCTTAAGAGTTGAAATATGAAGATGCGAAATTGTTACGCCATGTTCTTGTAAGAGAGGAACAACTCGAAGAGCTTCTTCGGTCATAACTCCTGATGTGATCAAGGTGATGTCTGTGCCAATCGATAAAATTCGCGCTTTGTTGAAAATGAAAGGCTCATCAGCTGGGAAGATTCGAGATACTTCACCCCGTAACTGACGAATATAGACAGGGCCATCGATTGTGTGAGCTACATCAAGCACAGATTGTGCCTCGGTTGCATCGCCAACTTCTAAAATTGTCATATTAGGAATTGCGCGCATAATTGCAATATCTTCGATTGCTTGATGGGTGACTCCACCCGGAGTCATAATTCCAGGTAAGAATCCGACAAGCCGAACCTTCAGTGAAGGATAAGCAACCGACATCTGAAGTTGATCAAGTGGGCGGCGATAAAGAAATACAGAGAAAGTGTGTAGCCATGGCTCAAAACCTTCACGTGCGAGCCCTGCTGCAAAGCCCAACATATTCTGTTCAGCCATTCCCATAGAGAAGAATCGATCAGGGTAGGTATCGCGCCATTTTGCAACTTCACAAGAATTCGTCAGATCAGCTGAGAGCACTAGGACCTTTGGTTTGTCCGTAGACCAATCAATAAAGTTCTGTTGGTGAGGTCGCACAACAATTTCATAACTCATTTGATTAGCTCCTTATAAGCTGCTTCATATTTTGCGCGTTCGTCAGCGCTAGTAAATCGAAGGTAGTGCAGAACAGGTGCGCGCTCTGCAAGAAGTGGTAGGCCACGAACGGGATCTGTGTAGCAAAGAATCATGTGTGGAACATCGGTGATCTTTTCAGAGGCCGCTAAAATTGCCTTAATGTCATGACCATCGACGACTGAAACTTCCCAACCGAATGCTTTGATACGGTCTTGCAGTGGCTCTATACCCATAACCGTCTCCATTGGGCCGTCGCACTGGCCCATATTTACATCGACGATAACGCGAAGTTTGTCGAGGCCATGGAAAACACATGCCTGAAGGGCTTCGTAAGTTTGCCCTTCTTGGAATTCGCCATCGCTCATAAACACCCAAGTACGACCTTGTTCGCCTTTTAATTTGCGCCCAAGTGCGATTCCGCCAGCTTGTGAAAGAGCCTGTGCAAGGGAACCCGTAGTGGTTTCAAATCCTGGTGAATGTTCGGCACCAATGAGTTCAACTGTTGAGCCATCTTTATTAAAGTGATCAAGACCATCTTCGCGAAGTCGAGCTGTTTCAATGAGCGCACTATAAATCACGAGCGCGTAATGAGCCGGACTGGAAATCAAACGGTCGAAATTTGGGCCAGGCTCTCCGTGGAACTGTTGTCCTGTTACATATGTGTGAACACCGATTTCTGGGACACCAAAAAATGGCGGCGGCGCTATTGGTTTTGCTACGGGCGCAAAATTAAGAATGCCTGCATAAAGCGATGAAAGGAGTTCTGCAGAAGAGCACGCTTGGCTCATATATCCACCATTGTTGGCGATGGAATGCTCTAGAACTCTTCGTCGAATCCCCTTTGCAACTCTTTCAATCTCAACTATTTTTGCCGAGTAGTCACTCATGGATGCCTTGTGTATACATCAGGATTAATTCCCCTCTCCAGTACGAACTTCATCAATGATTTTACGAACCTTTAAAGTGAGTGAATTTAAATCAGTGTTGATGTGGCGTTCACGAATAGCCATTTGGGCCGAGCGAAGAACTCCACGAGCAGCACCGATTCGTTCGGCTGGCTCTAGAGTTTCAATATCGCTCGTCTTTGCTAGACCCACTATGCGTCGGGTCATCTTTGCAGCTGCATAACCGATTGCATCAAACTTCCATTGTGAGAGTAGTTTTTCTAGCAGAACATCGCTAAATACTCGCTTATCTACACGTGTTGGCCATAGCGCTCGGAAGTTAGCTTCAAATGAATCCCAAAGTTCACCCGGTAGCCCAGCAATAAAATCTGCATGATCTTTACGGCGAAGGGCCGTTGCGCGGGCAAGTGCGATATAGAAATTGGCGAAACAGGCACCTAAATCAAAGCCGATTGGACCGTAAAATGAAAATTCTGAATCAAATGCTCGCGTTGAAATTTCATTTCCCTTTGCATCCGACTTCACCATGACTGATCCAGAGTGAAGATCACCATGGAGAAGTGCTTCAGCGCAGGTCATGAACTTATATTTAAGTTCTCCCATTTCAAGTGCCATCCGCGAGTCTTCAATAATCGCCTTCGCATCAATTTCATTTTCAGGTAGGTAGGAATTGCGGTCGGCAGGAAAATATGGTTCGGTAAAAACTAAATTCTCAGTAATTAGACAAAGTTCTGGATTTATGGCACGAGCAATTCCTTTGTAATGGGCATCAGCACCTGCACCAAAGATGGATGTTGCAAAGAGAACGCGCGCTACATATTCACCAATTGACTTTGCAGCGCCATGATTCTGTTCGCCAAGGTTTAGAGAGGTACGCCAAACCTTGTGGTCAGAAAGATCTTCCATTGCGATGATATAGCGCTCAGAATCGTAGAAATATATCTCAGGTACAAATTGCTTTGCTGACTGCGCATGGATTACATTTGTTTCATATTCGATGCGTGCACGATCTGGCGACATTGGCCATGAAGGTCCTACAAGTCGAACATAGGGAAGCGCTTGCTTGAGCACAATTCCCTTACCATGCTTATCTGTGACGATAAAAACAAGATTGAGATTTCCATCTCCAACCTCCTTGACCTCAGTAATCGCATTGTGATCAACGATTGTTGAGATTTCCGTATGTGATGCCAGGTATGAGGGAATGTTATGTGCTGTTAAGAACTCATATGAATCTGACATTTTTAAACTCTATCCATTCCTGATCAAGTTACTGAAATAAATCGTGACTTCTTGCCAGACAAGTTGAACGAGAAGATGAGCGAGCGTACTACTAAATCATGGTCAGGCTTGTACTCACTCATAATGTCTCTCCCATTGAAATTTCATATGCTCCTAATTCTGTTATTACAGCACTGATGTATTTAGCTGGTGTTATGTCGAAAGCTGGGTTGAATGTTTTTGCACCGATTGGTGCAACCTGTACTCCTTTAAAATAGGTGAGCTCTTCGTCGCTACGAAATTCAATGTGAATTTCGGAACCAGTTTCAAGGCTACGATCAACTGATGATTCAGGTGCCACAACGAGGAATGGAATGCCGGCTGCATGGCATGCAAGTGCAACACTGAGTGAACCAATTTTATTTGCAGAGTCACCATTTTTTGCAATCCGATCTGCGCCGATAAGTGCTGCATCAATGCGGCCACTAAGAATTGCCATAGCTGCAGCGCCATCTGCTTCGATACGGTAAGGAATATTAGATTTCATAAGCTCCCATGCTGTGAGTCGAGAGCCTTGAAGAAGAGGACGAGTTTCGTCAACGTAAACTTCTTTCACTAATCTGCGGTTATGCATCTCTCGAATTACACCTAAGGCGGTTCCTGTTCCTGTAGTTCCAAGTGATCCTGTGTTGCAATGTGTCAGAAAAGTGAGTGGTTTTTCCCCGAGGGTCTTGATAAACCAATCGGCTCCAATATTTCCCATATCAATGCAGGATTGCTTATCTTCTGCAGCAAGTTGATACGCTCCTTCAAGAACGGCGTCGCGACCAAGTGATATTAATTTTCGGATCTTTTCGACTGCCCACCCTAGGTTCACCGCTGTTGGGCGAGCATTGCCAAGAGCATCGAGAGCTTTTTCGCGTTGATCATGGGACCAGTTCTTTCGGTGAGCTTCATCAAGCACTATGACAACACCAAATGCACCTGCCACGCCAAGGGCAGGAGCGCCACGTACAACCAGGCGCTGAATCGCTTCAATAAGTGGCTCAACGCAGTCGTAAGCGACGTATTCTTCGCTCGCCGGAATCAAGGTTTGGTCAAGCAAAATAATTTTATTATCTCGCCAATCAATAGCCTTGAACGGTATTAACATCCGAATGAAACTCCTTAGTAGTTGTACTGCAACTTAGTAGGCAGAGAATACGCCGAAGGGAGTTGCTCTGCTCTCAAAGCAAAAATGCCGACCATGTGTGATCGGCATTGCTGGTGGCGGGTGAAGGATTTGAACCTTCGAAGGCAGAGCCGGGGGATTTACAGTCCCCTCCCATTGGCCGCTCGGGCAACCCGCCTGGGTCGAACAGAACTTGCGGCAATTATGGAACTTGCGAGGTGAAAGGATACCGTAGGCAGGTAGGCGCAAATACCGCCTTTTATCGCGCGAAAGAGGGCCGGAGAAATGGCATCAGATAGTAGTTTTGACGTGGTTTCCAAGATCGACCGAATGGAATTAGATAACGCGGTTAATCAAGCAATCCGTGAAATTGATACTCGATTTGATTTCAAAAATACGGGGGCCAAACTAGAACTTGAAGGTGAAAAGATTTCGATCGAAGCCGGAACAGAAGAGCGTGCCAAAGCAACTCTGGATGTTTTTAAAGATAAGTTAGTGAAACGTGGTGTTTCTCTTAAGCATATTGATCCTGCAGAACCTGCACTGAGTGGAAAGATTTACAAAATTTCGTGCCCGCTTAAAGAGGGCATCTCAACAGAAAATGCCAAGAAGGTTGCAAAGTTTTTACGCGATGACGGCCCAAAATCTTTGAAGACTCAGATCCAAGGAGATGAACTTCGCGTAACAAGTAAGAGTCGCGATGATTTACAGACAGCCATGGCACTTGTTAAAGATGGTGCATGGGACTTTGCGGTTCAATTTACGAAT
>WLOF01000043.1 GCA_009699375.1 Actinomycetota bacterium | reverse complement strand
TCCAGCCCACCGTTTTCGAAATACAATAAATAACGCTAAAGCACTTGCCGTATGTAAGGCGATAGTTGCCACAAGGTATGGAGAGTTAGGATCGGTTGTAAAATTACTCCATTGACCACCGACCCAAGCCGGAACTAACACTGCATGGCCCAAACTCGAAATGGGGAAAAGTTCTGTTATCCCCTGTATCGCCCCAATTAAAACGGCTTGAGCATAACTAAAATCCATGTTGATGAGTTTATCCTCCGTTCAACCCCATTTAGCGCAGTGAAATAGGCTAATCTTCGCAAATGTTCGCTTTTTCAAAGACATTGCGATTACTCGTCCATTGGTTGAAACCTCATAAAACGATTCCTCAAACTCCATGGCGGGCAGAAAAACATTGGGATCTTGCGCCCTTGCGATTAGCCATACTCTTTTTTGGATTAGCGCTTTTTGGTTTTGGAGAAGCGCTACTCATTCAATCAAAAATTGGTAATTCTCCTTGGTCTGTATTTGCGCAAGGGGTTTCTCTGCGCACGGGGATATCTTTAGGTTGGGCAACTTTGATCACCAGCTGCGTTGTCCTTCTTCTGTGGATTCCATTGCGCGAAAAATTTGGTTTTGGAACTTTGGCAAATGCCTTGGTTATTCCGCTCGCTCTGCAACTCACTGTGGATCATTTCCCTATTCAGTCTTCACTTCCGTCTGGAATCATTATTGCTTTACTGGGAATACTTTCCGTAGGCATCGCAACCGCTTTCTACATAAGTTGCGGATTAGGATCTGGGCCTCGCGATGGACTTATGACCGCTATCCATCATCGAACCGGTGTTCGAGTGGGTCGAGTTCGTCTCGGACTAGAAGTTCTGGTCGTTGCCGTAGGCGTCGCTTTGGGAGGTCATGCTGGCCTTGGAACCCTCTTATTTGCCCTTCTTATAGGTCAATCTGTAGCCATTTCATGTGGTGTGTTATCGCGAATTACCGATCGGTAACAAATTTCGGGTTATAGCCTTACAACATCTTCCTCCGGCTTGTGGGCCGTGAATCCACACGGGGTCGCAAACACCCCCGATACCAAAACAGTAAGGGGATAACCATGCTCGATACGTATTTCAAAATATCCGAACGTGGCTCCACAGTTGGTCGAGAAGTTCGTGGCGGAATAGTCACGTTTTTCACTATGGCTTACATTGTGGCGCTCAATCCACTCATCATCGGACTAAGTAAAGATGCTGATGGAAAATTTCTTGGCGGAGGAGATGCTCCAAATCTCGCGCTGATAGCCGCAGCAACTGCACTTATTGCAGGAGTTCTCACAATTCTCATGGGAGTTGTTGCTAATTTCCCATTGGCAATAGCAACAGGGCTCGGTCTCAATACATTCGTAGCGGTTGGAATTGCGTCGAAAATGACGTGGGCTGACGCCATGGGATTGATTGTGATCGAAGGAATCATCATCACGGTTCTGGTGCTTACCGGATTCCGTACTGCTGTATTCCGCGCCGTACCAACGCAATTAAAAATAGCGATATCTGTTGGCATTGGTCTCTTTATTGCACTCATCGGTTTGGTTGACGCCGGATTCGTGCGTCGCACAGGTTCAGGTCCAGTACCAGTAACTCTTGGAGACGGTGGCACGCTCGTCGGTTGGCCGATTATTGTTTTCGCTTTCGGTCTATTCCTGATGATCGGCCTTATGGTCAAAAAGGTTAAAGGCGCGCTTCTTATTGGTATCGGTTTAGCAACGGTTGCAGCAATTGCCATCGAATCTGCTTTCAAAATTGGTCCCAATTTCATTGCGCCAGACCAAGTAAATCCAAAAGGTTGGGGACTTAACGTCCCAACTATTCCTTCGAAAATAGTTGCAACACCTGATTTCGGTCTTCTTGGACATTTCAATCTCTTTGGATCGTTCAGCAGAGTTACCGCTGTTTCAGCAATTCTTTTAGTCTTCACTTTATTGCTGGCAGATTTCTTCGACACCATGGGTACCATGACAGCAATTGGTCACGAAGCAGGTCTTGTAGATCGCGAAGGTAACGTACCTAACGCCAACAAGATTCTTTTTGTTGACTCCATTGCAGCAGCAGCAGGTGGCGCAGCTGGAATTTCTTCCAACACTTCCTATATCGAATCTGCCTCAGGTGTTGGAGAGGGTGCTCGTACAGGCCTGGCGTCAGTTGTTACAGGAATCTGCTTCTTGCTGACAACCTTTTTGGCTCCCCTTGTAGCAGTCATTCCTTACGAAGCCGCAACTCCAGCATTAGTGATTGTTGGTTTCTTGATGATGACACAAATCAAATCTATTGATTGGGAAGATCTCGGAATAGCTATCCCAGCATTCCTAACGATAATCCTGATGCCATTTACCTACAGCATTTCAGTAGGCATCGGCGCTGGATTTGTATCACACGTAGTCATTCGCTTGATTCAAGGACGCAGAAAAGAGCTCCACCCTCTACTGCTCGTTGTTTCTGCGTTGTTTATCGTGTACTTCCTCTCCTCGCCAATCAATGCGTGGTCGAGTTAACCCTTAATAATAAAATAAGCGTGGGTTTCGATGCGAATCGGACCCACGCTTATTTTATTTTCCAATCAATAGGGGTTTTGTTCTGAGCGAGAAGAATTTCGTTAGCTTTACTGAAAGGGCGCGAACCGAAGAATCCTCGATAGGCAGATAATGGACTCGGATGCGCACTTGAAATTATCGAACTTGGTGGAAAATATTCGGATAAACTTTGCGCCTCTTTACCCCACAGTATTGCTACGCAGCCCAGATTGCCCAGGATCCGAGCTATTTCATTAGTGAAATTCATCCAGATAGTGTTCGTGGGCGTTCCAGGAAGATGCGTTAATGACCGATTAACTAAACACACGCCTTGAGATACCCAAGTAGTTAAATCACCATGTGAGGCTGGGTCTATATCTAGATCACTCTCCATCTCCTTATAAATGTTTCTTAAGGATGCCGGCAAGGGACGAATCTCCCGTGGTACTGCGAACGACAATCCAATTGCGTGGGAAGGATTGGGGTAAGGATCTTGCCCAAAAAGCACAACCGAAACCTCTTCCGGGTCCGTAAACAGAGCCCTCATGACTAGAGTTCGGTCCGGATAAAATTCTTTCCCGGTGTGAAAATTCTCAATGGTCACTAAATCAGATTCGAACTCCTTGAGCAATACTTGCCACTTTGGATGCATATCCGTGAAAAAAGTCATTGAGCCCTGCCGAAAAAACGCGATCCCTCTCTTGTGACAACTATTGGAAGCCCAAAAACTGCACTCACATGTTCACTCGTAATCACTTCAGCTACGGGGCCGGAAACTGCATTCAGTCCGTCTTTCAGCAATAACGCGTGCGTTGTTCCTTGCGGAATTTCCTCTATGTGATGGGTGACAAGTATGGAAACGGGTGCCCGTTCATCCTGGGAAAAAGCTGAAAACCTTTGAAGTAAATCTTCGCGACCACCTAGATCTAAGCCCGCTGCCGGCTCATCGAGTAAAACCAGTTCAGGATCAGCCATAAGCGCTCTGCAAATCTGAACACGTTTCCGCTCGCCTTCACTCAATGTTCCAAACAATCGATCACCAAATTCTCGAACACCAAAAGTTGTGAGAAGGGCAATCGCTCGAGATTCGTCCCAAAGGTCGTAATCTTCGTTCCACCGACCGACAATCGCGTAAGCAGCTGTTAGAACAACATCTCGGACTGTTTCATCAGATGGGATATTTTCCGCCAAAATCGCGCTACATAATCCAATTCGAGTTCTCAATTCGAATACGTCGACGTTACCCATTTTCTCGCCAAGAATTTCAACAGTGCCAGTAGTTGGAAAATTGAGAGCAGATAAAAGTGAGAGAAGAGTTGATTTACCGGCGCCATTGGGGCCTAGAACAACCCAACGCTCCCCCTCAGTGATTCGCAACGATAAAGGGCCGAGAACTGTTTTATCCCCTTTTCGAACCGTCACATTCTCTAATGACAGAACCACTTGATTTCCCATAGGTGACGAAAGATATCGCTTTCGGATACGCAAATGGCGAAATTACGCACCGTGGTAACGTATTTCACGATAATCTGAGCCAATGTCAACGCAGGGTTCGGTGCAAAACGAGGCGTTCACGGGCCTCATTCTCTTGTCTGGAATCGACACCCCCGGCATTACGCAAGCACTTTTTGAAACACTCGCCCCCTTCGCTGTCACAATCGTAGATATCGAACAAGTTGTCATCCGAGATCGAGTAATCCTTACAGCCCTGATTGCTCTAGATAAAAGTCATTCCAAAGCTATAGAAGAAGATTTAGCTATATGTGCAGCCACTCTAAAAGTAGACATAGCAGTGGCTTTCTCGCAATCTTCTGCCGATTCCATAGCAGCAAAATCAGGCTTATTGCATGTCGTAGTGCTTGGCAATCCTTTGCGACCTTCAGCGATTGCAATGATTGCTAAAACTTTAGCTATGCAGGGCGCCAATATTGAACGTATTTATCGCACTGCTTCTTATCCCGTTACTGCAGTTGAATTTGTTGTCTCTGGCGCAACTCAACAGAGTGTTCGTACCGCTTTAGCTCAAGTCTCCGTATTAGAAAATATTGACATTGCAGTTCAACCTGGTGGTTTGATGAGATGGGCGAAGAAACTTGTCCTGATGGATGTCGACTCAACTCTTATCGCGCAAGAAGTCATTGACTTATTAGCAGCCAAAGCGGGCGCCGGCGACCGCGTTAAAGAGATCACAGAAAGCGCAATGCGAGGAGAAATTGATTTCGAAAAGTCCTTGAGAGAGCGAGTAGCTCTACTTAAAGGTCTGCCTCAGTCTGTTATAGAAGAAGTGCGTGCAGAAATATCTCTTACCCCGGGCGCACGAACATTAATTCGTACGTTGAAAAGATTAGGACACACGGTCGCAGTTGTTTCCGGGGGTTTCATTGAAGTTATCGAACCAATTCTTATCGAATTAGGCATCACTCTGTACCGGGCAAATAGTTTGGAAATTCACAACGGCGTACTTACGGGCGGGTTGATGGGACCCATCATCGATCGTCCTGCTAAAGCACAAGCACTCGTGGATTTTGCATCGAAAGAAGGAGTTGGCCTTGAACAAACTATTGCGATTGGTGACGGGGCCAATGATTTGGACATGATCACTGCTGCTGGTTTGGGTATCGCTTTCAACGCTAAGCCGGCCGTGCGTGCTGCTGCGGATAGCGCCGTATCTCAACCGTATTTAGATTCAGTTCTCTATTTAATGGGTATCACTCGCGAAGATGTTGAAGAGGCCGATAACTAGAGACGACAAGCATGTATGTCGGTTACCAAAATTCCACGCGCCCCTAGCGCCCATAGTTCATCCATCAAACGATTAGTTTCAGAACGTAAAACCATGGCGCGGACAGCAACCCAATCTGGTTTTTGCAACGGTGAGATCGTTGGAGATTCCAAACCTGGCGTGATTGCACACGCCTTTTCTACTTCTTTCAAGGGAACGTCATAATCCAAAAGAACATACTGACGAGCGGTAACAACTCCCTGCAACCTCCGAATAAGAATATCCAATCCTGCTGGAAGCGAATCCTTATTGCGGGAAATTAAAACAGCTTCGCTTGTCAATATGGGATCTGCAAAAATTTCAAGTCCTGCTTGTCGCAGCGTGTTGCCAGTGCTCACAACATCAGCAATAACATCGGCGACTCCCAAACGAATGCTGCTCTCCACAGCCCCATCCAGACGGACTACAGTCGCTTTAACACCATGAGTTGCTAGATGTTGTTCAACTAAACCTGGGTAAGCGGTAGCCACACGCAACCCCGAGATACCTTTCAATGTAAGTTTCTTGTCCACGGGGCCGGCAAAACGAAATGTTGAGGCGCCAAAATTGAGTGATAAAACTTCCCGAGCATCGGCGCATGAATCAATCATGAGGTCTCTGCCGGTAATACCCGCTTCTAGTTCACCAGAACCAACATAAACGGCGATATCCCTTGGTCGGAGATAATAAAACTCAACGCCATTATCCTTATCGAGCAAGACTAAGTCACGAGTATCCGTTCGTTGACGGTAACCGGCTTCGCGCAATATATCGGCAGAACTTTCTGAAAGAGAACCTTTATTCGGAACCGCAATTCTTAACATTCGTTACCTATTTTCCGTTACAAGTAGCGGTACACATCGGATGGCGAAATACCACGTGCAAGCATCATTGTTTGCACGTGGTACAGCAGTTGACTTATTTCTTCGGCCAAAGCTTCATCACTTTCGTGTTCGGCTGCAAGCCATACTTCGCCAGCTTCTTCGATAATCTTTTTACCTATTTGATGGATCCCAGCGTCTAAAGCAGCGACAGTTGAAGAGTCGGCAGGACGAGTCTTTGCAATATTCTGCAATTCCTGCCAAAGCTCCTCAAATGTCTTCACGCTCTCAGTTTACCCGAGCTGGCTCTCTCGCGGGACGCAATTGATAACCAGGACACAAATCCCCAAATAACGAAAGCTCCGTATATCGCGTAGAGAATAGCCGATGGGTAATAACC
>WLOF01000042.1 GCA_009699375.1 Actinomycetota bacterium | reverse complement strand
TCCCTCCTTCCGGGTGAAGCAGAGCGTCAAGGCAAAACACTTTTTACGACTGAACTCGGTGGCGCTGGCGTCGCCACTTTCGAAACAACACAACTTGCTAAAGATGGTTTAAAGAACGCGCTTCGCACATGTGGTGTCATTGATGGAGCGCCGAAATCACGAGTGGAACTTGGGTTATCTGCTCCCATTTTTGTAGATATGCGCGGTCCCAACGCTTATCACTCAGCGACACATACGGGACTTTATGAAAATATCATTGGTTTGGGCAAGGCAGTCAAAAAGGGCGAGGTTATTGGCCTTATTCACGAGATGGATCATCCTGATACGCCAGCAGTCCAAATATTTGCACAACAAGATGGCGTTGTTGGAGTGATGCGAGGTTTTCCAAGAGTCACACCTGGAGATGTTGTTGCAGTTATTGGAAAGCCTTACTCAACTACAGATGAGATGCCAGAAAATATTTAATTTAAACCCAGCTTCACAATTTGCTGATCAATAATCTCAAGCAAATCTTCAAACCCGCCTGGCGCCAATAACGTCTGCGATGCTTGATAGGCATTTCTTTCGTAAGCACTTTTCGTTGGAACGTAAATATATCCAGGACCATTTGTCATATCTAAAAATAGAATCACGACTGCCGGGTGCCTGCGTCGTAGCTCTTGAGCCATTTCAAGATATGCCTCACCACAATGAGCGATAACTAGAGCATCACCTAACTGCCAAAACCACACAGGGTGGTGAACTACTCCCCCGGGCTTCACATAATCAATTCGCATTTCAAATTGTTTTCTGATTCTAAACTTAAGAAATTCCTCAGTTGCGGTCATTGTGGTCCACAAATCACGCATTTGTTTTTCATCAAGTAACTCTTTGTGCTTCAAGACTGCATCAACTCGAGTTGTATTCAGTGTTGTATTTGGATTAACAGGTCGTGGTTCCCATCCAGCTAAATTTGAACCAGATTTTATGATTTCAGTGAAGGCCAGCTCTGTCGCAGGTGGAACCATGCGCGTAAGGGTTGCCAACGTTGAATATCCGAGCATCTCGCCATTGCTATCTGCAATAGAAATATCTCCGCTGTATTGCCGGCGGGGTGCAACATTGCCACAAGCACCTAAAAGAAAAAGCATTGGCGCATCTGTGGCAGTTTCTACTAATTCGCGCGCCCGGCCAATGTAGTCAGGACTTATCAAGGAACTTTCCCAACCAACACTTGTTGGATGGCAACCGTAATTAACTAAAGTTGCCAGATGTTTCCCCGAAATATTTGTTACACGTCCAACAACGAGCGTGTCATCTGGTGTTAATTCTGGGTTATAACCAACGTAATCTGTATCGCCTATAGGTAAATCACGAACTGTACCTAGATCACATTTCCCATATGCCCACGTGATATCAGCCAGTTCAACCCCCTTACGGGCTTTCTTGCAAATCTCGATGACAGTCGAAATTACTTTTTCGATGAAACTAGGAACTAATTCTTTGCCCTCACGCAACGCTTCATGAACACACATGGGTGGACCTTTATGCGTTTGACTGAGGTTTACCAATAAGTCATCCAGACTTACTCCAAGTTCATTCACTACACGTCCTCGAAATTTGACAACATCACACTCATGACAGCCAATCCACCCCAAATCCAAGGTGACGATGAATTTATCGCTAACACCTTTCATGCACATTGCAACTGCCATCAAAGGCCGATGCACCCCAGTAGAAATTGCGCTTGTGCTTTTGCCCCATGGGTTTGATGAAATCCCGACAGGTGGAGTGATATCTGCTTGAGCGACGCCAACGCTTAGTCGTGCAAGCGAAGAAGGTTCATGGTCAACAATCGGACGAACAGAGGTCATAAATCTGGATTTTTTGGAAACTTTGAAATCTCTGCGGACACTTCATTGGTGATTTTTTCAAGTGCCCCAGCTGCTAGCAAAGTTTGCCATGATTGATAACGGTGGCGCTCATATGAATCTGGAGTTGGCAGATACATGTATCCAGGACCGTTTGTGCAATTAAGAACAAAGATCACGCGATCTGGGTGACGCTTGCGAAGCTCGGTTTGGAAATATGAATACGCTTCACCGGGTTGGCCAACAATGACTGCATCTCCCCACATCCAAATCCATACTGGGTGAGTAGCAGCTCCATCAATAACGTAACCAGTGCGCAACTTCATTGCGCGATTAATACGTGTTTCGCGTGCTCCTTCATCTACGTCTTTCCATCTTTCACGAAGCTCTTCGATTGTTGGAAGCTTTTGAAGTGGAACTTCAACATTTAATCGAACATGAGCAACTCCACTTGGCGGGGTGAAAGCTACATCTTCCCAATCCCCTAATAGGGCTCCAGATTCAACTGACCCTAAATAGTGCATACGCATTCCGGGATGTGCCATCTTCTCCAGAACTGCAAGAGTTGCAAAACCTAAAATGCGACCATTCTTATCAGCAACTTCGACCTCACCGGAATAGTTATCGCGAGGTGAAAGTTCACCTGAAGCGCCTTGTAAGAAAAGCATGGGAGCTTTAACTCGCGCTTCAATCAGGTCACGAGCACCCCCAACAAAATCAGGTGAAACTTTGGTATTTCTCCAAGCTAACGTTGTTGGATGGCATGCATAATTCACAACAATTCCCAGAGTTTTTCCAGCAAGATCGCTCACTCGACCAACTGTCAGTGTGTCGTCAGCTGGAAGCTCTGGATTAAAACCAACAACATCTTCCGAACCGCAGAACAAATCGCGATTTACTGCAAGGTCACATTTTCCATAACCCCACGTAATGTTTGCCTCAACAGATTTATCTCTAGCTTCTTCGCATGCCGAGATAATTCCAGCAATAGCTTTTGCGTGATATCCAGCAACTAGGTCTCCACCTTCAAGGTGTGCAGCATCAGATGCCGTTGTTGGGCCAGCATGTGTATGAGTTAAGTGCAGTTGTAACTGATCTTCTGCAATTCCTAACGCTTTTAAAACTTCACCGCGAACAGCCATATCGTCTGCCTTGCCTTGCCACCAACCCCAGTCCACAGTCACGAGATATTGGACAAAGTTTTTCTCAGAAATAACTGCCATCGCCGTTGTAGTAATTTTATTATGGATACCGGTTGCAACATGGACTTTTGCAGCGCCCCAACTCGCAGATCGAATGCCGACTGGTGGATTGAT
This sequence comes from Actinomycetota bacterium, assembly GCA_009699375.1. Lineage (GTDB taxonomy): Bacteria > Actinomycetota > Actinomycetes > Nanopelagicales > Nanopelagicaceae > QYPT01. Next base: position 3,403 of record WLOF01000042.1, on the reverse strand, counting down.
CTCACGTTGAGCAACTCCTGCTTTTAGACGCGCACTTGGCGGAGTCCAAACATCCTTAGGGGGTCTTAAATCCTCACGAATTGATACAGCCATTATTTCCCTCCTATGAGTTTTTTAATCTCGGCATCTGCCCCTTCAATAACTGCATCCAGCGCACCAGGTGCTAACAAGGTTTGCCATGCCTGATATGCAGGGGCAACGTATGCGCTCTTGGTAGGTAAATAAAATAGACCAGGATAATTTGTTAAGTTGAGAACGAAAATTACTCGGCCCGGATTCCTTTTGCGAAGTTCTGTTTGTAGAAATGAGTAAGCCTCGCCAGGTTGAGCAACGAAAAACGCATCGCCCCATTGCCAGACCCAAACAGGGTGCGTGACCATCTGCCCTGATTCGTATCCAATGCGTAAACGCACCGCGCGCTGAATTCTTTCTTCCAGTGCTCCAGGATCAATTCCTGCCCATTCTTCTCGCAACTGATCGATGCTCTTCATTTCTTTTACACGGACCTGCACATCAAGACGCTTCTCACTCGTGACGGATGACCCTTGAATTGGGAACTCATGCCATTCGCCAAGTAGCGCCCCTGATTCCACAATTCCTTGCCAGCGCAACTCTGTTGAAGGAGATTGCATTGAAGCAAGTGTTGCAAGTATGGAGTGCCCTAAATTTGTTCCATTTTTATCTGCTAAACCAGTATCTCCGCTGTATTGATTGCGCGGTGAAAGATCACCAGAGGCTCCCTGAAGAAATAACATCGGCACTTTTGTTGTTGACTGAACAATTTCGCGAGCCTCGCCGACATAATCAGGCGAAATTGCTCTGTTATCCCAGGCAAGGGTTGTTGGATGACAGGCATAGTTAGCAATTGTGGCAACGAGTTTGCCGTTCTTATCACTGACCCGACCGACTGCCAATGTGTCATCAGCAACGATGTCAGGATTGAAAGCTACGACTTCATGCGAACCGCATGGTAAATCGCGGTTAACTGCTAAATCACATTTTCCATACGCCCACGTCACATCAACATCAGCAATATTTTTTGCTGCTTCCTTACATGCTTTAACGGTGCCAGCGATGATCTGCTCAATAAAGTCCGGGACAAGTTCATGGCCATCTTTTTTAGATCGATGAATACATGGCAGCGGCGTTGAGTGCGAATGACTCGAGCTGAAAAGTAATTGATCCTTATCAATTCCCAATTGCGAGGTAATCTGAGAAAGCATATTTTCTGCGCATTCGACGCAACCTAAAACACACAAATCAATTCCAGCGATGAAAGATTTCTTTCCAGATGAATCCTCACGCGCAAGCACGGTCACAAAAAGTCCGATGTGAACGGCTTCTGAACGAGATACTTTGCTTGCGCCCCAGACTCCAGACTCAATCCCAACAGGGGGCGTTACATCAACTTGTGCAATTCCTAGTTTGAGGGCACTGAGATTCTCACGCCACGTAGTAGTAGAGGGAGTCAATTTCGCGTTTGGTGATTGAGTCGATGCCATTGCGCCTAATGCCTTTCGTTGGTGATCAACATTTCACTTCCACCCAACCACCGACACAGTTCTATGTCAATGAGAGAGTACGAACAAATCATATTTTGTTCGTTGCTTCCGAACGAAATCGAATAAGCACATAGAGAGACATCGTCAGCGCCATAACAGCGCCAAATAGCACCGCAGTTCTCGGAGAGTATTGTTGATTGACCCAACCAAGAATGGGTGCACCCAAAGCAATGAGAGATTGCCAAGTGAAAATGTAAACGCCCCACGAACGCCCATAGAAAGCGGGATCTGCGTATGTGCGCATGGATGCATTACCCGAAATATTCACGCCCATGGAGCACCAGCCACAAATAAACAAAGCGGCAGCAAAAGTTGAATAGTTAGGAGCAATACCTGCCAGAAACCATGCCCCTGTCATTAATAAGGCCCGAAAGCCGATGAGCTTTATCGTGGGCATGGATTTACGCCTCGAAAATGAAAGCGCTCCCAGCACTGCGCCAAGTGCAAATATTGAACCTAGCGCACCAAAAGATGCAGCGCCCCGTGCAAAAGTTTCTTTTGCCATCATCGCTGAAGTTATCTGCATATCCTGTCCCCACATTGCGAGGAATGAAACTGCAACAATGGACATCAACAATTCGGGTTTATGCATTACGTGTAAAAAGCCATCTCGTATCTTTGCTTTAGCTTCGATGCTTCGATCCATGGCTTTTATCATGTATTCAGATGGCCTAATTTGAGCGACGGAGAGGAATACAACTACATAGGTCAAGGCGTTAAAAATAAATGATGGGCCCGTTCCAAATGCTTCAATGAGTACCCCTGAAAGTACGGGGCCAATCAATCGTCCAACATTGATATTTGCTGAATTTAAACTCGTTGCATTAGGTAAATCTTTTTCCCCGACCAAGATAATGTAATAACTTTGACGAATCGGGCCATCAATAGCATTCGTAGTTCCCAGCAAAAATGCCGACAATGCCACGTTCCAAACATGTGCATGATGAGTCATCACTAAAACACCAAGCACGAGTGCAATAAGACCACCTGCAGCATTGCATCCCATCAACGCCTTCCGACGATCGAGTCGGTCTGCAAGTGCGCCGCCGAAAAGGCTAAAGAAAAATCCTGGCAAAAATTGTGCGCTGACAACAATCCCTAACGCTTGTGCGCTATTTGTTAATTCTAGAACTAACCAATCTTGTGCAATGCGATGCGCCCAGGTGCCGACGCTAGAGATGGTCGAACCTACATAAAAAATTCTGTAGTTGCGGTGTTTAAAAGAGGTAAAAAACATCACCCTCCTCACCTCTTTGAATTGATAACCTCACGAAAAGTGCTTTGGAAACGGTAGCCAAGGAGTGCGAGGCTACATTTCAATTGCCCCTTGGGAAAGGTTCCAATGTGGGAGCCAGGAGTGGGATTTGCGCCTACCTTCGTTTGGCAATACCTAACGAATCTCTTGACACCTGGGGCAACCTCTCCGAGACTATGACTCCCTCGGAGAGGCGCTGTGCCTCACTAGCAAAGGAAGTATCAATGGCAATTCGCAAACTACGCAGCTGGATCGCTCCAGTTGCAGTCTTATCACTTGCGGGAGCGCTGCTTGTTGCAGTTCCTTCAGCAAATGGTGCAACAGGAGCTTCTTGTACTCTCAGAACTCCTACAGCTTCAGCGCAATGCGATCTCATTACTGTCGCACTTGTTAACAAAGTTGTCACACTTGATCCAACATCAAGTGTTCGCACAACAAACCAGAACTACATCACTAAATTCCTTGTACAAGGTGCCCTATGGCGCGTTGCTGCAGACGGCAAGCCAAAGTATGACTTGGTTGCCTCTCACACTGTTTCATCAGATGGTCTGACATGGACAATAAAGATGAAGTCTGGAATTAAGTA
>WLOF01000041.1 GCA_009699375.1 Actinomycetota bacterium | reverse complement strand
TAGATAAGTCTTGACCTGGAATAAGGAATACATCACCTATCTCTAATTCCGATTGAGATAGGGCCTTTTTAATGTTGTCCGCATGGGCGTCAACATGCCTTGCCACCGCTTCCGGTTTTATATGGGTTGACCCATAAAAAAGACCCAAATCAACGGCCTCAAATTCCATACCCTTGATGAGAGAAAGTGCGGTTTTGTGATTGAGTTTTGGCCAAGCGTAGTCAGCGCAAGAAAACCAAATATCTGGCTTCATTTGGAATAAGCACCTGTAATGTGCGAAACAACATCACTTTTCGTGACATCTTTTTTAACCAAGTTTGCAACCAGATTTCCTCCTCGTAAGACCAAAATTCGATCGCACACTTGCCATACATGCTCCAAGTTGTGGGAGATGATTAAAAGTGACATTTGGTTCTGGCTTCTAAACCGTTCTATAACTTCGAGTACCGACTTAGATTCCTGGACCCCTAGTGCCGCCGTTGGTTCATCCAAAAGAAGGAGACTCTTGCCCCAGAATGCGCCACGAGTCATTGCAACAATCTGGCGTTGGCCTCCCGACATGGTCTCAACTGTGGCGTTTACATCAGGGAAGGTGGCGTTGAATTCCTGAATCGCTTGTAAAGCTTGTCGCCGCATCTCTTTGCGATCCAAAATTCCGAAAAGGCGCGACAGGCCTGTCCGTTTAACTTCTTTGCCTAAGAATAGGTTTTCCGAAATGTTGAAGGTATCAACAAGTGCTAACTGCTGGTAGACCGTTTCAATTCCAGCATCTCGCGCTTGACCGGGAGTATGAAAATTAACCTTTTCCCCATCTAAATAGATGCTCCCACTAGATGGGAAAACACTGCCTGCAACGCATTTCACAAGCGTCGATTTTCCAGCGCCATTATCGCCCACTAGCGCCACAACCTCGCCTTTTAATATTTCAAATGACACGTTAGAAAGTGCGACGACCGACCCGTAATTCTTGTTGAGATTTTCTACTTTTAGCGTCACATTTTTGGCGCTCATTTAAATCCCCATTCTTACTGTTTTGTCACGTTTACGAGATAGCTGATCGAATATCACAGCAAGCATGAGCAAGCTTCCGCGCGCAACTTCTTGCCAGAAAGATTGAACCCCACGAAGTACTAGCGCGTTATCAACTACAGCCAAAATCAGCACCGCTAAACAAGTTCCCAAAACATTTCCGCGGCCACCGCCAAGTCCGACTCCACCGAGAATTACGGCGGTCAAGGCAAGAAATTCTAAATTTTGCCCACTTGTTGGACTAGCTATTCCTGTCATAGAAACCGTCATTGTTGTGGCAATAAAAACTGCAAGCCCCATAAGTGCAAATGCCTTGGCTACTTGAACTTCGAGTTTTATTCCTGACAATCGGGCAGATTCCGGATTTGCTCCAATGGCATACATATTGCTTCCATACTTTGTTGCCCTCATAATAAAATAGAAAATGAGTAACATGACCATGAAAATAACAACGGGAACCGGCACCTTGAGCAATCCGAAAGCGTTTATTCGATGTTCTCCGATGTAGTCCCAGCCGTTGATAGTTACCGATCTACCATCAAGTACTACCTTTGCTAAGCCACGGAAGGCAATTAAGCCTGCAAGGGTGACGATGATTGATTCCACTCTTAAATACACGATTGCCGCCACATTAAGTGCTGAGACGAACAGCGCTGCCGCAAGGCCAGATACCAATCCAATAATTAATGATTGCTTTTCACTCATGACGACAAAAACAGCAGCAGAAAGCGCAACCGCAGAACCTACGGAGATATCAATTTGTCTTGCAACTAAGAGCAAAGTCATGGGGCAAGCAATAACTCCAACCACGGAAGCATTTACGATGATATTGGTGAGATTTGAAACTCCAAAAAAGTACGGAGTTGTCAAAGAAAACATGACTACCAGTGCGATTAATACAAGAAGTCGAGCTTGAATGCCCGTAACTCGGAAGTTTTTCAATTTAGATCCCCTAAAGCTAGTTTTGTCTACCTCAGTAACACAGGTAAAGAGAGGATGTCTGCACTAATTGAAATAGAGCAGACATCCCCCCTTACCTTGCAAGCAGGGTTACTTCTTAATTGGGTAAATCCTGTCAATATTTCCCAAGTCCACAACTTCGTGAACTGTGAGTATCTCCTTGGCAACTTTCTTGCCTTGCGCCAGTTTGATAGCTGCAGGAATTACTAACACGCCATATCTTTCAGGGAAATAGCCCACGCTGCCGATCCATCGTGCGTCGGACCGAATGTATGAGTGTCCAACTTCTTCAGCGCCTTGAGGAAGGATTGCTTTTAGGTCTGTTCCTCTGCCCGCTGTATCGAATGCCTTGGTAAATGCAATTGCATCTCCATCGCTGAATGGACTTGAACCAAGAACGGCATGTGCGCCCGGATTCGCAGTTAGGTTGTCAGTGACTTGACGTCGAATATTCTCGACTGGATCGCTTCCACCATTTGTTTTGTCAATAATTTTGTACTTGCTGTCAGGGATAGCTCCGCAGATTTTTTCAAAACCTGTGCGAGTTCCGCCTGCACGCTTCTTATTGATGTCAACGAGAGTTGGAAGTTCTACAGCAAAGAATAGGTCATAAACGCAATTCAAATTCTTCTTTGTCCATTTACCTAAATAATCTCCCGCAGTTAAACCAGCCTGCAAGTTATTAGCGCCAACGAAAACCTTGGCACATGGATCGTTAGGAGTATCAATTGTTACTGTTGGTAAATTGTTGTAATTTGAACAGACTTTTTTGGATGCAGTTGGATCGAACTGCCAATTGATCATTGCCTTTGGATGCGCAGCGTAAACAGTCTTTGCGCACTCAAGTGCTTTGTCTGTCAAGAAATTCGTATCGCACTCAACCAATTTGACGCCTTGTTTCTTGGCTTCAACGCGAAGCGCAAGAGTAACTTGGTGAACATACGGGCTAGCTTCGCCTCCGGATATGTAACCGATGACTAATTGTGGTTTTGCTGCCTGCTTTAATGGAGTTGCAGTAGCTTGAGGTGTGGCGATTAGCACCAGACTCAAAGCTGCGACAACTGATAAAAATTTTTTCATTATTTCTCCCTTTCATATCGAGTTTTATTCCAAAGCGCCCTCTGGAAGACCCTACCCAGATGTCGGAAACCTTGGGGATTCCCTACTTGTGAAGCATGTCACTCGGGGTGCCCTAATGGAAGGCATTGTCAAATATTCCTTATTACTTGTTAGCCTCTTAAAAGGTTGAATGTCCCTAAGAATTGCATTCAAAATTCGAATACTTCAATAATGACTGGAAAATTTTCAATTCTGCACTGGAAATCAGCCTGTTCCAGTTAATTTCAAAGGAATTGAACACCACTGCCTCAGATTTCCTGTCGATCCCAGATTGGTCAAAGTATCAATGCACCCTCAAAGGGTCATTAATAATAAAACCACTTAGAAGCGATCGAGCTCCATAACCTTGGTCCATGCAGCAACGAAGTCGTTTACGAATTTACTCTTTGCGTCATCGCTGGCATAAACCTCAGATAGTGCGCGCAGAATTGAGTTTGACCCAAAGACTAAGTCAGCGCGCGTACCGGTCCATGTAACTTTTCCACTCTTAGTATCGTGTGCACTAAATAGTTCGTTGCCGGACTTTGGCGCCCATGTGGTTTCCATTGACAACAAATTAACGAAAAAGTCGTTAGTTAGCTGACCTTTTTTCTTTGTAAATACACCGTTACTCGAGCCGTCTGCATTAGCGCCAAGTACACGCAAGCCGCCAACCAGAACAGTCATCTCTGGTGCAGTCAAAGTCAACAGTGCTGCGCGATCTACTAAGTGATATTCGGCCTTAATTGGATCTGCGCTCTTAGCAAAGTTGCGAAATCCATCAGCGATAGGTTCAAGAACAGCAAATGATGCAACATCGGTCTGTTCTTGAGTTGCATCGGTGCGGCCTGATTTAAATGGCACGGTAACTTTATGTCCAGCCTTTTTGGCAGCGGCTTCAATTGCAGCGTTTCCCCCGAGAACAATGAGATCGGCCAATGAAATTGGTGATTTCTTATTCTTGGAATTGAAATCTTTCTGGATCTTCTCTAACTTCTGTAGAACTTTGGCAAGTTCTTTAGGGTTATTGGCTTCCCAACTGCGTTGTGGTTCAAGACGAATACGTGCACCGTTTGCGCCACCGCGCTTATCTGTTCCTCTAAATGTAGAAGCAGATGCCCACGCAGTTGTCACTAGTTGTGAAGTAGATAAACCAGAGCTCAAGAGCACTTTCTTTAAATCTGAAATCTTTTTGGCAGGTAGCTTTGATTTGCTTGCCTTAGGCAGTGGATCTTGCCAAATCAATTGCTCCTTTGGAACAAGGGGTCCAAGGTAGCGAGAGATTGGTCCCATATCGCGGTGGGTTAATTTAAACCACGCGCGTGCAAATGCATCAGCGAATTGATCTGGGTTTTCTAAGAAGCGACGAGAAATCTTTTCATATGCCGGATCAGTACGAAGTGCAAGATCGGTTGTGAACATCACCGGCGCATGCGCCTTACCTGCAGTATGAGCATCAGGTACTGCATTGGCTGCTGATTTATCTGATGGAATCCATTGCGTTGCACCTGCTGGGCTCTTTGTTTGTACCCATTCATATTTAAAGAGAGTTTTAAAGTAGGTGTTATCCCACTTAGTTGGGGTTGGAGTCCATGCACCTTCCAGGCCACTAGAAATAGTTTCCGCACCATTGCCTTTACCAAACGAATTTTTCCAGCCAAGGCCCATCTCTTCAATGGGAGCACCTTCAGGTTCTGCGCCAACATACTTTCCAGGATCAGCAGCGCCGTGTGCTTTGCCGAATGTATGACCGCCAGCAATAAGAGCAACAGTTTCTTCATCATTCATTGCCATGCGCGCAAATGTTTCGCGAATATCGCGCGCAGATCCCAAAATATCTGGCTTACCATTTGGTCCTTCTGGGTTTACGTAAATCAAACCCATTTGCACTGCAGCAAGTGGGTTTTCTAAATCACGATCTCCGCTGTAACGCTCATCAGCTAACCACTGTGCTTCTTTGCCCCAATATGTCTCATCAGGTTCCCACACATCTTCTCGACCTCCACCAAAACCGAATGTCTTAAGTCCCATTGATTCAATTGCGACGTTTCCGGTCAAAATCATGAGATCTGCCCAAGAAATCTTCTTGCCGTATTTGCGTTTAATCGGCCAAAGCAATCGACGGGCTTTATCTAAATTAACGTTATCTGGCCAACTATTAAGAGGTGCAAATCGCTGCATTCCTGCGCCACCACCACCACGACCATCACTGGTGCGATACGTACCTGCACTGTGCCACGCCATGCGAATAAAGAATGGACCGTAGTGTCCGTAATCTGCTGGCCACCATTCTTGCGAATCGGTCATTAACTTTTCGAGATCGCGCTTCAGCGATTTAAGGTCTAGCGATTTAAATTCTTTTGCGTAGTTAAATTTCTTATCCATGGGATCGGCAAGCGGTGAGTTGTGTTGCAAGATTTTTAGATCAAGTTGATCTGGCCACCAGTCGCGATTGTATTTTCCTTCATCAGCAAGCTTGGCTCCGGTGTATGGGCACTTTGCGCTTTCTTCCATGAGGTCCTCCTTAGTGCGAATACTGTGGCAAGACTATCCAAATCAGCGCAATTCGCCACTTTAGATAATCTCAAAATGTAAGAATTCACTTGCTGTTCAAGGGAGTCCTAGTCTTTCCAGTTCTTTGTCAACGAGCGCTCATGAACATAAACCCTTGATGTCTCTTGGCCACGGCAGTAGCATCTCACTACTTATCAGCCAATTTCCAAAAATGAACAAGGACCTATTATGCCAAATGCAGCTACGGGAAATGAATTTGATTACGTCGTAATTGGTGCAGGGTCTGCGGGATGCGCACTCGTTAGGAATCTGTCAGATCGAACTGGTTCCAAAATCTTGCTTCTTGAAGCAGGTGGATCAGATGAGCGAATAGAAATTCAGGATCCCACAAAATATTTTGGTTTATGGGGAAGTGACATTGACTGGAAATACGAGACAGTTCCCCAAGAATTTGCGAACAATAGAGCTCTGCGTTGGCCAAGAGGGCGCGTTTTGGGAGGAACTAGCAGTATTAATGGAATGGTCTATCTCCGAGGAGACCGTCTTGACTATGACACTTGGGGTTATCTAGGAAATTATGGTTGGGGATTTGACGAAGTTTTTCGAACATTTACTTCTATGGAAGGAACGAGTAACGGATCATCCTCAGGTCCACTCATGCCAGCAGTTGTAGTTGACCAAAGTCCGCTGTCTCAAATATTTATTGATGCCTGCGGTGAATTGGGTATAAATTATAATGACAACTTTAACAGTGGGAAGCTTTCAGGTGCCGGATGGAATGAATCTACAATTTACCAAGGCAAACGACAGAGTTCCTATCGAGCCTTTTTGCACCCAATTATTGACAGGCCGACAATTACCATTGAAACAAATGCGATAGTACAGAAATTAATCCTCAATAGCTCTCATCGAATTGAAGGCATTACATATATAAAAGATGGCAAAGAGCACAAGGTTTCTATCGCTCGTGAGTTAATTCTCTCAGCTGGCGCAGTTGACAGCCCAAGGTTGCTCTTGTTATCGGGGATTGGGGCACCAGAGGAACTTCGCTCCATTGGAATTAAGCCTGTGGTTGAACTTCCAGAAGTTGGCCGCAATTTAGTCGACCACATGTTGATAGGTGTTGCATTTGGATCTGCTTCAAAGATCGATGGACGAAATCCATTTGTTACTGAAAGTTGTGCATTTGTAGGTTCAAACCCAGGAGTAGTTGGCTCTAATGTACAAATTTCGTTCGTGAATGAAAAGAATTTCGTCGAAGGGTACGAAGTTCCTGAACACTGCTTTACAGTAATTCCAGGAATTGTAAGACCACAGAGTCGAGGTTGGATCAAATTACG
>WLOF01000040.1 GCA_009699375.1 Actinomycetota bacterium | reverse complement strand
TCCACTCCAGGAACTGGCATGGGCTAGGAAAGCCGTTAAGCAATTAAGAGAGATGATCAGAAGTGATGTGCCAGTGGCTTTAGCGAGAGGTGTTTTAAAGAATTTAACCAGTATCGGAATAGCTAAGAACCCACCTCCGACACCGAATAGTCCCGTCATAAGACCGATGGCGAGAGAGAACAAAATCAGTAGAAGGAGCGGGACTTTCTTTTCCTCTTCTTGCTGTGGAGGCCTGAGCCACATAGATGTTGCGGCGCCAATCAAGACGAGAGAAAATCCAAACAAGAGGGCGCTGTCGCTGATGAAGCGAGAGATCCATGAACCACCAATGTTTGCAACCATGCCGAGCAGCCAAATTGTTAAGCCCTCGCGAAGAAGTACTTCTCGCTTTCTAAATTTCGGTATAACGCCAGAAGTGGCAGATGCAAAAACAATTGCCAGCGCAGCCGTCGATGCATGGTGCGGCGTGAAGTCAAAGAAGTAAATGAGAATCGGCACCGAGAGCATTGCCCCGCCTGCACCAACAAACCCTAAAACGGAGCCAATAAAAGCACCGGCTAGGAGAGCCCCCAAGATTTCCATTGCCCGATCATGACAGAAGCCCGCAACGCTTTCGCGCTACGGGCTTCTTAACTTCGTTTAAGTGTCTAGAAGCTAAAGAATGCAGAGGTGATGTGCCAACCAAAGTTTGCGCCGCTTCCGATCATTGCAAAGAGAATGAGCGCTGCGCCTGCAAGTGCTAAGTCTTTAAAGAAGGCGATACTTTCGTTCATTTTCGCTGTTGGATCAGTTTCTTTCCAGAATGTATGCATCATAAGAGCTGTAGGAATAAGGAAGATCGCCAATATGAGAGCGCCTAAGTCTGCATAAATTCCAAGTGCTACATATACGCCACCGAGAAGGAGCATGACTCCGCTAACCAGTACCGCCAACTTTGCTGCAGGGACTTTCTTGTATTTGGCATAACCAGTCATTGCTTCAAGCTTTGTGAAGTGGTTAATTCCAGATGAGATAAAAATGAGTGCGAAGAGAATTCGCCCGATTGCTAATACTGCGTCCATGGAGCTCCTTAAGTGGTGGGTACTGACTGGAACAGGCTAGCGCATATAGTTGAAAGTTCAACTATATTGGCCTCCCGACACGCTTAACGAAGGGTCAGGTAAGCCCACTTGCCCTTGTCGGAGGTAGGCGCTATTTTTCGAACATATGTTCGAAAACAAAGCCCCGGAGCCAGAGGTCTTGGCAGATGGCGCGACCCCGGTGGAGTTCACCTTCGCGGGCAAGCGCTTTCGCATCCATAGCGTTTTATCTAGATGGTGCGAAGCCGGGGGTTGGTGGAACCGCATTAGCGATGGCATGTACAGACCCGACGATCGCGCTCGCGCACTCTGGCGAGTAGAAGCTGCGCCAATTGGCGCGCTCACAACTTTCGAACTCGAACGTGATGAAGTTACGGGTAATTGGCGCATCACCTCTATCTAATGGCCTCAACTTTTGTGGAAACTTTTATTCATTTGCGTACCCATAGTGCGTATTCATTTAAATATGGAACCACACAACCGCGTGATCTTGTTGCTCGCGCAACCCAAGACCATATGCCAGCGCTCGCTCTTACTGATCGCGATGGTCTAGCTGGCGCAATACGTTTTGCTCAAAGTTGTGTTGATTACGGTGTTGCACCGATTATTGGGATCAACCTTGCTATCGATGTAGAAAGTAAGTCATCTACGCAAGAGGCAAAAAACTTACCGCGCATTACTTTGTTAGCACATGGGGATGGGGGCTGGAGTTCACTCTGTCGCTTAGTAAGTTCGTTACATACGTATCAGCCCTCACATCAGATATTTGGGCAAAGTTCACATCACGGTAATGGGGTGTTGCAAAGAAGTACGACACCGATTCTTACTCTAGATTTTCTCAATCGATTTAGTCAGTACAGCACAAATCTTTTAGCGCTACATGGCCCTGAATCACCAGTAGGTATTGCACTTGCCAGACAACGCCCAGATATAGCTCGAGCATCTTTTGCGCAGATTCGAGAATATTTTTCATCCAACGCAATTGAATGCGTTTCACACTTAATCGCAGGAGATGGCCCGCGTTCTACTACTCATGCAGGGCGTTCACTAGCTTTTGCTCGAGACAATGGCATTGATGCAGTTATTACAAATGCTGTCCGAATGCTTGATCGAGAAGATGGACCTATTGCTGACATATTAGATTCTGCACGCCAACTTACTCCGCTACATGTGCGCCATATTGAACGCAAGAATGCAGAAGCTTTCCTGAAATCAAGTCATGAGATGTTTGCAGTAGCCCAAGAGATCGCACGAGCTGCAGGGGAGCGCAATGCGCAACACCTTCTTAGGACAACTCGCGAGTGGGCTGAGCGGGCAGTTCTTTCTCCCACCCGTGACATCGGGCTAGGAGGAATCCATTTACCTGAGCCATCGGTAGTTGGAGCAAGTTCACAAAAGCATATGCAGTCTTTGCTACGACAGCGCTCTGAAGCAGGTATGAATTGGCGCTATAACGATGGCGCAACTATTACAAAAGCACATAAGCGTTTAGATGAAGAGTTAGCAACTGTTGCAACGTTGGGATACGAATCATATTTTCTTACAGTTGCAGATATTTCCGACATGGCTCGTGGTGCAGGTATCAGAGTTGCAGCGAGGGGAAGTGGTGCAGGGTCGCTCATTTGCCATCTTCTAGGAATTTCTGGTGTGGATCCGTTGCGTCATGGCTTATTGATGGAGCGTTTCTGTTCGCCTTTGCGAAGAGCTCTTCCCGATATTGATATTGATGTCGAATCTGCCAGACGGCTTGAAATATATGACTTAGTTTTTAAACGTTATGGGGATCCCAAGTGGAGCACTCCTGGCAATCTTTCACGATGTGCCACAGTTGCAATGGTTGATACATACCGTGCACGTCATGCTATTCGCGATACAGGGGCAGCATTGGGTATGTCCGGAATGGAAATTGATTTGATTGCAAAATCATTGCCCCATGTTCGTGCGCGCCATATTTCGAAAGCGCTAGCTAACCTTCCTGAATTACAAGGCCTTAACCTTTCATCGCCTCTTACCGCCATGACTCTGGCTATGGCAGAACGGTTAGATGGACTACCTCGGCATCTTGCGATGCATCCTTGCGCCATTGTTTTATCAGATGCAGGATTCCTCGACCGAGTACCCCTTCAAGTAAACGCCAGCGGTTACCCGATGGTTGAATTTGATAAAGATGATGTAGAAGCTGTTGGTTTACTTAAGCTCGATATTTTGGGTGTTCGAATGCAATCCACTATTGCTTATGCAGTTTCTGAAATAGAGCGTACTGAAAACAAAGTCATCGACATCGATGCGGTTGCGCTAGACGATGGAGCAACTTTTGACCTCATCAAATCAACCCGCACCGTAGGAATCTTTCAAGTAGAAAGTCCCGGACAACGTGAGCTTGTTGGAAAGTTAGCTCCGCAGACATTTGCAGATCTCATCGTCGATATTTCACTCTTTCGCCCAGGCCCAGTTAAGTCCGACATGATTAGGCCTTTTCTTTCTGCCAGGCATGGATGGAGTAGTGCTCAAATCATTCATCCAGATCTCTACGAAACTTTGCACGAAACCCAAGGCGTTGTTGTTTTTCATGAGCAGGTAATGAAAATTATTTCCATCATGACGGGTGTTTCTTTGGCAGAAGCTGATGAAAAACGTCGAGCACTAGGCGACCCTGAAAACCAGCAAGAGATTTGTGATTGGTTTTATCCATCTGCTCTAGCTCGTGGTTATGACCAAGCTGTAGTCAGTCAGATTTGGGATGTTTTACGGGCTTTTGCATCCTTTGGATTTTGTAAAGCACACGCTGCAGCTTTTGCACTACCTACTTATCAATCTGCTTGGCTTAAGGCGCATCACCCAGCAGCTTTTGTAGCTGGCGTTCTTACACACGATCCCGGGATGTACCCCAAACGTTTAATTCTTGATGATGCCAGGCAAATGGGGGTCACGATTTTAGGTCTTGATGTCAACGCATCAGCTGCCTCATATCGGGTCGAACGAGTGGACGCGCAGAGCGCACGAATTCCTGTTGCACTTATTGATACAAAAAGTACAGGGCAAGTACTTGTCTCACCAGATGCTCGGGGATACGCAATCCGTATCTCTTTTGCTGACGTAGCAGGAATCAGTGGGGGAGAAGTCGATTCAATTATTACTGGTCAGCCCTATGCAGATTTAGCAGATTTTTATTTGCGGTCGGGTGCATCTTTCCCAACTACAGAAAAACTTGTACTCATTGGGGCCTTTGATGTTCTGCATGAAATAGGAAGTTCAGATAAGAAAACTAATCGTCGTGATTTACTCTTACATCTCAGCGATCTACATCGCTCTCCAGACCGATCGCCAGGTGGTGCACAAATGCATTTCGGTTTTGCGCCACCGACTCTTATTCCTAGCGGGCTTCCTGATTTGCGTGATTATGAACGTGTTCGCAACGAGGTCAAATATTTAGGTATGGAGGTCTCGCACCACATGCTTGAGTTCTATGCCACCTTCCTGAACGAGATCGGTGCAGTTAAGTCATCTGATCTTCTTAGCCAACGTTCTAACACATCGATATTGGTTGCAGGAGTAAAAGTTGCGCTACAAACTCCACCAGTGCGTTCAGGCAAACGCGTCCTTTTCCTTACTATCGATGATGGATATGGCTGCAACGATTTAACTTTTTTTACTGACGTGCAGAAGGAATATGCAGGGGTGCTTTTTAACTCATCGCTATTTCTAGCCAGAGGGCATGTGCGCCGCACTGGACCACGCGGAGTTTCTCTTCGGGCGACAGGTGCATGGGACTTACCCTCCGCTTACGAAAAATGGTCTGCAAGTAGAAGTACGCTCGTAACGTGAGCGTGTCAACGATTCTTCATGTCGATATGGATGCCTTCTTTGCATCCGTTGCAGAACACGATGACCCAACGTTAAAAGGTAAAGCGGTAGTGATTGGCGCTGGCGTTCGATCTGTAGTCAGTTCGGCAAATTATTTAGCACGCACCTTTGGAATTCATGCTGCGATGCCTGTGAGCAAAGCAAAGCGACTTGCACCTCATGCTGTTTTTGTTGCGCCAGATATGGCCCGCTATAGCGAGGTTTCAGGAAATATCATGGAGATATTTCACCAGTACACGCCACTAGTTGAGCCACTTTCCCTAGACGAAGCATTTCTTGATGTGACTGGCTCTCAGCGCTTACTTGGTTCTGGTCGCACAATTGCAGAAGCGATAAGAGCGCAAGTAGAAGCCCAAGAAGGAATTACATGTTCGGTCGGAATTGCTTCATCAAAATTTATTGCAAAACTTGCATCGGGCCGATGTAAACCAAATGGAATTTTAGAAATTCCCGACGATCGCATTTTGGGTTTCTTACATCCATTGCCAGTATCTGCAATTTGGGGAGTCGGCCCTAGGACTCAAGAAGAGTTAGAGCGCCTTGGGCTCTTCACTGTGGCCGATATTGCTAACACTCCGCGCGCAACATTGATACGTGCACTTGGAGAAGCTGCAGGTAGTTCACTCTACGAATTAGCGTGGGCACGTGATTATCGCGAAGTCGTCACCGATGATCCCGATAAGAGCATAAGTTCGGCAGTTACATTTGATCGCGATATTGATGACCCAGAAGTACTTTTGCAAGAGTTATTACGCATGACGGAAAAAGTGGCTTCACGTTTGCGCGAAAAGGAGTACTTCGCTAAAACCATCAGCATAAAAATTCGCTTTGCAGATTTCACAACTGTGAGTAGGAGTAAGACTTTGCCACTAGCGATTGACAGTACTCACGATATTTACGAGGTAGTGAAGACTCTATTCACGGCGTTAAAAATAGATGGCGCTCGATTACGTTTAGTCGGAGTGAATTTAGAAAACTTTTCGGAAGACGCTCCCATTCAACTTGAGTTGGGGGCGCGCGAAAAGGGTTGGCGCGAGGCGGATACTGCTGTAGACAAGGCGCAGGCGCGGTTTGGCTCAGGGAGTGTGAGGCCAGGACGCCTTATTGAGCCTGAAGAGTGAGAATTCTCGGCGTTTTTTAGGTATGCAATAAGCCTTCGCATGTTCTATTGTGTTATCCATAGCGGTGAAAGTACGATCCGCATTCGAGAAAGGGAGTTACGGTGCCATTATCTGATCACGAGCGAGCTCTCTTGGCCGAGATGGAGCAAGCCTTATCGGCCGATGACCCTCGATTAGTCTCTGCTTTAACAGGCACTCGTCTCTACCCAGGTCGCCCTCGAATCTTGACCGGACTTGCCCTTGTTCTGGGTGGCCTTGTCACGCTTTTCGCAGGGTTGATTGCTCAAACGCCGGCCCTCAGTATCGTGGGTTTCATTATTTCGTTGACCGGTTTGATGATGGTCATTAGTGGATTTTCAGGGATGAGCACCCTCCGCGCACCTAAAAAGGCGCGTAAGCCTAAATTTGGCTCACGCTTAGAAGATCGCTGGGAGCGTCGCAACTTCGATCGCTAAAACCTAACTTTTCACTCCGCACCTGAGGCCCTTCGTACACGAAAGGGTCTTTTTTTCTGCCCAAAATCAGGCTCAGAACGGTGGGGAGAAATGGGGGCTGAAAGGGGGAAAAAGGGGGAAAGGTGGTTGAAAAGGGGGAGAAATGGAGTAAAGTGGGGAATTATCACTCTGGAACCTGGGGAAGGGGGCCAGCACAATGTTTCTTGGCACCCACGAACCTCGCCTTGATGAAAAAGGCCGACTCATACTTCCCGCAAAATTTCGCGAAGAACTTTCACCAGGTTTAGTAATTACTAAAGGTCAAGAAAGATGTCTTTACGTTTTTCCTGCAAGTGAATTTGCATCAATTACACAATCGCTAAAACAAGCGCCAGTCACTGCTAAAGGCGCTCGCGATTACATGCGCGTTATGTATGCAGGCGCACACGATGAAATTCCTGATCGTCAAGGACGAATCACAATTCCGCAAAGTCTTCGTACTTATGCAGCGTTAGAAAAAGATTGCGTCGTCATTGGTGCAAACACTCGCGTTGAAATTTGGGATGCAACTTCGTGGAACGAATATCTCGCTGATCGCGAGAAAGGTTTTGCTGAAGTTTCCGAGGAGGTTTTCCCAGGTTTGTTCTAAAGCTCAACACAACTAAATATTTGTGGCTATCTCTTGTGGCCACCGCCGACCTAACGAAGCGGCGCCACTTCCCCGGCGCCGCTACTCAAAGTTCCGTCGGCCGGCGGTGACCAGAGGAGATAGATAAGGAAAGTACGAGCAAGGAACGAAGTGAACTACTAAGGAAGGGGGAGAAGATGACTGAAACAACAGATG
>WLOF01000004.1 GCA_009699375.1 Actinomycetota bacterium | reverse complement strand
GATGCAAGGACTCGACTTTCAATTTTATGGAATTCAGATGGCGGTACATCGCAAACAATGCGACCGTACATATCAATAAATCGGCGATAAGAATCCCAAGCAAATTTTGGATTACCTGTTTGAACAGCCATCTGTTCTGCAACTTCTGGCGTCATTCCAACATTGAGAACTGTTTCCATCATTCCTGGCATGGAGAACTTTGCACCAGAGCGGACTGAGACGAGGAGTGGCTTTTTAGGATTTCCAAATTCTTTATCTAAACTTTTTTCTAAAGCTTTTAATGAACTTTCAATTTCACCTTTAAGTCCTTTTGGAACTTCACCCGATGCAAGAAATTCTCTACACGCTTGCGTTGTAATTGTGAATCCTGGGGGCACCGGTAGTCCGATGCGCACCATCTCGGCCAAATTCGCGCCTTTGCCACCTAATAAATCAGATTGACTGCGGTCACCGAATGAAAATGGATAAATTAACTGGCCCGACATCGAGATCCCATCTACCAAGTTGATGTGTAAAGAATCGTAGTGGAACGATAGTGGCAGTTGAGAAGCATTTTTTACGCGTCAGTGTGAGCGTTCGACCACAGTGTCACATAGTGAGAACAGGGCACCGGTGGCATCGCACATAGGCAGGGGCCCCAGGGCTTGACGAGCTTTTTGGGCCACCTCAAAGAGTTGAGACCTTGATTCATCCAGTGCTGGGTGCTTGCGAAGGGCTCGTAGTACTTCTTTTACGACCTTTTCAGACCTAATTGGTGCCTTGAGTAGCTTTCGCAATTCGCTGTCGCCACGGGCTTTTGATTTAAGAACATTCAGAGTAACCAATGTTGGAACGCCTTCTCGTAAGTCTGTTCCAGGAGTTTTTCCAGAAAGTTCCGAATCACTTGCGATGTCGATGACATCATCTGCCAACTGAAAAGCAATACCCATCTGCTCACCAAAAGTTGTCACTGTTTCAACAATCTGAGAATTAGCTCCCGACAAAAGTGCGCCGAAACGAGCACTGGTCGCAATCAAGGATCCTGTTTTATCCGCAACAACTTGTAGGTAATGCTCTATCGCATCTTTACCATTTTGCGGTCCTTGTGTTTCCATAATTTGACCGATTACTAATCGCTCGAATGTTCGAGCTTGCAACCTAACTGCTTGAGGCCCAAGGTCTGCTAATAAATCTGATGCTTTGGCAAAAAGATAATCACCAGTCAAGATTGCAACCGTGTTGCCCCATCTGGCATTCGCGCTTTTAACTCCGCGCCGAAGTGGCGCTTCATCCATAACATCATCGTGATACAAAGTTGCTAAATGTGTAAGTTCGCATACAACTGCTGCGGGAACTACTTCTGGTCTAGTTGGATCTCCAAGATGAGATGTTATGAGGGTGAGGAGTGGACGTAACCTCTTCCCACCTGCTGCTACTAAATGGTGAGATGTTTCTTCAACAAGCGGGTAGTCACCTTCAATATGTGAATTGAGCAACTGCTCGACTTTTAACATCCCGGTCTTTAATTCGACCTCAAGTTCACCGGAAATATCCGGTATGCCAAACGCTGTCATCAGCGAACGAACGAGGCGAGCGAGTTAATAAAGTTAAGCAGGGGCGCTGGGTATACGCCCAAGAGAATAGTTATCACGGAAGTAATTATGAGGGTGGAGCGAGTAAGAATGGAAGGGATAATTACGCTCGTACCATCATCGGCTGCATCCTTAAAGAACATCAAAACAATCACTCTGATGTAAAAGTAGGCAGCGATAGCACTTGAAAGGACGCCCACAATTACGAGGGACTTGTTGCCGCTTTCATAGGCTGCAGAGAAAATAGAGAATTTTCCAATAAATCCGCTCGTCAGAGGAATTCCAGCAAAGGCCAATAAGAATCCAGCAAAGAGTGTTGCTGCAAAGGGTGAACGTTTGGCAAGGCCCGCCCACTTGTTGAGGTCGGTAACTTCACCAGAGGAATCCCGAACTAACGTCACAACTCCAAATGCTCCAACGGTTGCAACGCCGTATGCAAACAAATAAAAGATCGAAGCATCTAACCCAGATTTATTAAGTGCAATAACTCCAGTCAATAAGAAACCTGCATGCGCTATTGAGGAATACGCCAACATGCGCTTAACGTCTCGTTGCGCAATAGCGACAACGGAACCGAAGAGCATTGTGATGATGGCAATAATCGACATCATCGGGCGCCAATCCCAGTTGGCGTTAGCAAGGGAAGTGTAGAAAATTCTCAACATCGCGCCAAAGGCCGCAACTTTTGTCGCTGCTGCCATAAATGCGGTTATCGGGGTGGGCGCTCCTTGATAAACATCTGGCGTCCAAGCATGGAATGGAACTGCACCCACTTTGAATAGCAACCCAATCGATAAAAATGCGATTCCCATAAGTAGGAATACATCGTTTCCACTTCCGCCCACAACTGCGGCTCGGATTCCAGCAAGTGAAACTGATCCTGAGTATCCATAAAGATAAGCGGCTCCAAATAAGAAGAATGCCGAGGAGAACGCTCCGAGCAAGAAATATTTAAGCGCAGCTTCTTGAGACATCAACCGGCGACGACGAGAAAGCCCTGCCATTAAATACAGCGGCAAGGAAAGCATTTCAAGTGCCACAAATAAGGTAATTAAGTCATTTGATGCGGGGAACAAGAGCATTCCGGCAACAGCAAAGAGCGTCAGTGGGAATACTTCTGTTAATTTCTCACCACTTTGTAAAGAATCTCGCTCTTCTGGTGAGCCTGGCACAGCAGCTGCAAGCACAGTGAAATGTTCATTATCTGCGATCAGCGCAACTGCCAATATTGCAATCAACAAAATGGATCCCTGCATCAAAATTGTGGCTCCATCAATTGCGACCGAACCCATTGCTGCAGTTAGCGAACTCTCATGGCGAATATGCCAGAGCTGAATAAGAGCAAGAATCAAAGAGCCTAAAGTAATAGTCAATTGAGCAATTGGGCGGACTTTACGAGACAAGAAAGCTTCAATGAGAACGCCAATAAGTGCGCCACCTAAGACAATCAAAATAGGTGAGAGCTGAACATATGAAAGTTTAGGAACGATGAAATCAGTCATTTACTTACCAGCCTTTGGATCGATCTGAGCAAGTGGATCCGTAAAGCCAGCTTGAGTGATGGTGTGAGTTGAGGCTGGGTTAATAATGTTGAGGAGCGGAGATGGATAGAAACCGAGAGCGATAATTATTGCAATTACAGGTGCAATCGCAATTTTCTCTCGCAAGTTCAAATCAGATAACGCTTCGTTGCCAGGCATTGTTGGGCCATGTAACGCGCGTTGAACTGGAATCAAAATATACAAAGCAGCAAGAACAATTCCGAAGGTGCCAATTATCGCTGCAACTGGATAACGGGTGTACGTACCAACAAGAACTAAGAATTCGCTGACGAAACTTGAAAGTCCGGGAAGTGCCAAGCTGGACATACCTGCAATGAAGAAGCTCCACGCCATTACTGGTGTGACTCTTTGTAGTCCTCCAAAATCTGAAATCTTTGAAGATCCTCTACGCGACATCATCCATCCACCAACAATAAAGAGCGCAGCTGTTGAGAATCCATGATTAAACATGTACAGAGTTGCGCCAGAATGACCTTGCGATGTCATCGCAAAAATTCCCATTGTGATGAAACCGAAGTGTGAGATAGAGGTAAACGCAATTAAACGCTTCAGATCTTTTTGCCCTATTGCAAGGAAAGCGCCGTAAATGATTGAAATTACAGCGAGAACTAAAATCAACGGGGTGAAAGTTTTAGAGGCTTCAGGGAAGAGTGTTAGGCAGTAACGAATCATTCCGAAGGTTCCGACTTTGTCCAAAATACCCAAGAGAAGTACGGAAGTTCCAGGAGTTGCAGATTGAGCAGCATCAGGCAACCAGGTGTGCAATGGCCAGAGCGGGGCTTTGATTGCAAATGCAATAAAGAAGCCAAGGAAAAGTAAGTTCTGAGTTGTTGAACTCATTTGTAGTTGAGACAAAGTGTTGATGTTAAAGGTATGGCCACTTTGTTCGCCTGACAGAACATAAAGAGCAATTATCGAAGCCAACATCAACAAACCACCGAGGAGTGAATAGATAAGGAATTTCACTGCCGCAGCATTTCGTTGACCAGTGCCGTATCCCCCAATGAGGAAATAAACGGGGATGAGCATTGCTTCAAAAAACACATAGAAGAGGAACAAGTCATTTGCGCTAAAGACTCCGATTATCATGGTCTCTAGAACTAGAACCAAAATATAAAAAGTTTTCGCACTCCATCGCCCACCGCTGGATTCGTTCCAACCAGCTAGAACGACGATTGGAGCAAGTAGAGCGGAAAGAATAATAAGGACAAGCGCGATGCCGTCCACGCCCACGGAATAGTTAATTCCAAAAGTTGGAATCCATGAATGTGTCTCAACAAATTGCAGATCAGTTTTGCTTGTATCGAATCTGATTGCCATAACTATGACGCCAATAGCAACAAGTAGGGTCGTTCCGAGCGTCATCTGCTTTGCCAAAAGTGATTTAGTGGTTGGCAGTGCTGAAATTAAGAGCGCGCCAATCAGGGGCAGCAGCATTAATGAGGTCAACATGTTCATAACGTCACCACCCAAATTGTGGCAACTAACGCAATCGCGCCTGCCAAGATCCACATTGCATAACTTCGGACAAATCCAGTTTGCGTCTTTCTCAAGAGATTTCCTGAGCCGATTGCAAGCCGAGCAATTCCATGAACTGCGCCATCAATTAACTTCGTATCCGCTACTTGTAGTCCACGAGTTAAAGATTGACCTGGGCGCATAAAGACTGCTTCGTTGAAATTGTCTTGTAGTAAGTCTTTCCGAGCTGCTTTAGTAAATACCGTTACATCTGCCGGTGCGACCTGTGGAACTTCGTTCAATAGGTACTTAATAATTGCGTACCCAACTCCGATTGCAACTAGAACCAACGCCAAAATGGATACAACGGCAGGGCTGAGTAACTCACCTTCGTGCGATGGTGTTGCTTCGACAACCGGTGCTAGCCAGTTGCGTAAAGAATTTCCATGGGTAAAGAAGAAACCTGAAGCAACTGAACCAAGAGCAAGTAGAACCATTGGTGCCCACATGAGGAATGGAGATTCATGAGGGTGTGCTTTATCGTCCCAACGCTTGCTTCCAGCAAAAGTAAGAATGACAACGCGAGTCATGTAGAAAGCAGTAATCATTGCGCCAAGTAGCGCAGCAGTTCCAAGAGCTATTCCTTTAACTCCGCCTGCGTTAAATGCAACTTCAATGATCTTATCTTTTGAATAGAAACCAGCAAATGGTGGAACTCCGATAATCGCAAGATATCCAAGACCAAATGTTGCAAAGGTAATTGGCATAAATTTACGCAGACCGCCATAGCGACGCATATTTACTTCATCGTTCATTCCATGCATGACAGATCCTGCTCCCAAGAACATGCCTGCTTTAAAGAATCCGTGTGTGAGTAAGTGCATGATTGCAAATGCATAACCAGCTGGTCCAAGGCCAGCACCTAAAACCATGTAACCAATTTGAGACATCGTTGAAGCGGCTAACGCTTTCTTGATGTCATCTTTAGCCATACCAATAATTGCTCCAAAGAGCAGTGTGATTGCTCCAATAATTGCCACAGCAAGTTGAGCAGTTGGAGCTAAATCGAAAATAAAATTAGATCTCGTTATTAAGTAGACGCCCGCAGTTACCATCGTTGCTGCGTGAATTAACGCCGAAACTGGAGTAGGACCAGCCATCGCATCCCCAAGCCAAGCTTGCAATGGGAATTGCGCAGATTTTCCAGTCGCGGCAACAAGCAACATGATTCCGATTGCTGTTAATGAACCCGTAGATGCTTGGCTCGCGTGCTCTTTAACTCCTTGGAATGAAACGGTTCCAAGCGTTGCAAATGCAATCATGATTGCAAGAGAAAGTCCCATGTCACCAACGCGGTTTGCAACAAATGCCTTCTTTGCAGCCGTTGCATAGGTTGGCTTTTGATTCCAGAAACCAATGAGTAGGTAAGAGGCAAGACCAACACCTTCCCAGCCGACATACAGATTGAGGTAAGAATCTCCAAGAACTAAGAGGAGCATTGCTGCGATAAAGAAATTTAAGTAAGCGAAAAAGCGGCGGCGATCTAGATCATGCGACATGTAGGCAATCGAGTAAACGTGAATCAAGGTACCAACACCTGTAATGAGGAGTACAAAACAAATAGATAGCTGATCAGCTAACAGTCCGGCATCAACTTGGAACGAACCAACAGATATCCAACTAAACAGTTTTTGAGTCAGAGCACGTTCGCCAGTTGGATTTCCAAGCATCTTTAGAAACAGTGAGACACCAACGGCAAATGAGCCAGCGGACATCAATGTTCCAAATATGTGGCCCCAGCGATCAGAACGACGTCCTGAAAGAAGCAATACCGCTGCTCCAAAAAGTGGCAACGCTATGAGATAAACCAATGAATTACTTGTCATGAGATCACCGCTTCAACAAACTGGCATCATCAACTGATGCCGATCGACGTGAGCGATATATGGTCACGATGATTGCCAAGCCAACGACAACTTCACAGGCGGCGACAACCATCGTAAAGAAAGCCACTACTTGACCGTCGAGATTGCCGTTGATTCGTGCAAAAGTTACAAAAGCTAAGTTGCAAGCGTTAAGCATTAATTCAACGCACATAAAGACAACAATTGCATTTCGGCGGACTACAACGCCAATCGCGCCAATAGTAAAGAGCAGCGCAGAGACGTAAAGGTAATTAGCTGGGTTCATTACTCCTCCTCGTTTTCAATTGCGCTGAGTTGGAATGGACGAGAATCAATTACATCTCCACGAGCTTTTAGCGTTGCAGAAATTGATGCTTGTGAAGGAGTTCCATCTGGCAAAAGGGCAGGAACATCTACTGCGTTGTGAAGTGCGTAAACACCTGGGCCAGGAAGTCCTGCTGCCCTAGCCAATGAAGTTCCGCGGAATCGAGCTGTTGCAAGATCACGTTGAGTTGGACGCTGAATAAGTCTGTGATTGTGAGCCAACACCATTGCACCTAGTGCTGCAGTTATAAGAAGTGCTGAAACTACTTCAAACGCCCAGACGTACTTGGAGAATAAGAGTCCTGCAAGTGCTTGAACATTTCCACCTGCATTTGCATCAACAAGACCAACATACGCACGGCCGATAGTTGCATGTCCAATGAGTGAAACAAGCAAACCACCGAAACCAAGGGCTGCAACAATCGCGATTGGACGAAGTCCTTTAATAGTTTCTGTGAGTGACTCTGAAGATTCAACTCCAACTAACATCAAGATAAAGAGGAACAACATCATTACTGCGCCCGTGTAAACGACAACCTGAACAATTCCTAGAAATGCTGCATCTTGAGCGATATAAAAAATAGCAAGAGTTATCATGATCCAAGCTAGCAAGATTGCCGAGTGGACAGCTTTTTTAACCATAAGCATTGCAAGAGCTGACAAGACGGCAAGTGGCCCTAAAACCCAAAACAAAACTGCTTCTGGTGTTTGTGTATGACCCATTGCTAAAGCTTGATGAATCATGGCTGCTCCTGGGAAGGATGTGCACCGAGAACATCACCCTTGTAATAATTACTGTCATCCATATCTGGATACATTGGGTGAGGTGGCATCAACATTCCTTGACGAAGTGGTGCAAGTAAATCTTGCTTCTCATAAATCAAGCTCGCACGAGAGTTATCTGCTAGCTCAAATTCATTTGTCATCGTGAGCGCACGGGTTGGGCAAGCTTCAATACACAACCCGCAAAAAATACAACGAAGATAATTGATTTGGTAAACCTTGCCGTAACGCTCTCCCGGAGACATTCTGTTTTCTTCTGTGTTTTCTGCACCTTCAACATAAATTGCATCAGCTGGACACGCCCAAGCACAGAGTTCGCAGCCAATGCATTTCTCAAGGCCATCTGCATGTCGATTGAGTTGATGACGACCATGGAAACGAGGCGCAGTGCCTTCACGTTCTTCTGGATATTGGACTGTGTTTACTTTCTTAAACATCGTAATGAAAGTAACCCAGAAGCCTTTTAATTGGTTTCCAATGCTGGCAGGACCATGGTTTTGAACAGGCGCAGATTGAACTGCCTCAAGTCCAAGATCTCGACGGAATGACTCAATTGGTTGATCGTTATTTTCAGCCATGTCGCTACTCCGTTATTTTCGTTGGTATTTGTGGGATAGCAAAAGATGGCGCACTTGGCTCGACGTACACTTTCTTGGATTTCTTTTTGCTCATTTCGTAGCCAACATTAATGAGTAGCACGAGTGCGACTATTCCGGCAGAAACTGCCAGTACAGAAATTCTAGAAGCTCCCCGCAACGAAAGCACGCGAAGAGTTGAAACCACCATAATCCAGAACAAACTGATCGGAATTAAAACTTTCCAGCCGAATTTCATGAATTGGTCATATCTCATTCTTGGCAACGTTCCACGCAGCCATACGAAAATAAAGAAGAAGAGCGAAATTTTTCCTAAGAACCAAACAATTGTGAACCAACCGCCCAGCCATTGTTCTGTAAACGTTAATCCAGGAAGTGCGTGATAGCCACCAAGGAAAAGTGTTGTAGCTAAAGCAGATACTCCAACAATGTTGACGTACTCAGCTAAGAAGAAAAGAGCGAACTTCAGCGAGGAATACTCTGTGTGGAATCCTCCAACAAGTTCAC
Source organism: Actinomycetota bacterium (assembly GCA_009699375.1). Lineage (GTDB taxonomy): Bacteria > Actinomycetota > Actinomycetes > Nanopelagicales > Nanopelagicaceae > QYPT01. The sequence continues at coordinate 32,627 of WLOF01000004.1, read as the reverse complement.
CTTCAGCTTCTGCTAAATCAAATGGCGCACGATTAGTCTCACCAACCATTGAAATTACATAAATCACGAATGAAGGAAAGAGAACTACCGCATACCACCACTTATCTTGTGCAGCGACAATGTCCGAAGTGGACATTGATCCCGCATAAATAAAGACTGCTACAAGTGAAAGACCCATTGCGACTTCGTAAGAAATTACTTGGGCGCTAGAACGTAAACCACCCAAGAGAGGGTAAGTCGATCCAGATGACCAGCCAGCTAAGACAATTCCGTACACACCAACTGAAGCGATAGCTAGTACATATAGAACACCTACTGGAATATCAGTTAATTGCATCGCTGTCTTGTGTCCAAAAAGATTAACTTCCCCAGTCATGGGCATGACAGCAAAGGCCATAAAGCAGGTAGTAGCACTAATAATTGGAGCTATCACGAAAACTACAACATCAGCTGCCGCTGGAATTAAATCTTCTTTTAGCGCAAGTTTTACACCGTCAGCTAATGATTGAACCAGGCCAAGAGGGCCAACGCGGTTAGGGCCAATGCGCTGTTGCATCCGAGCAACTATGCGACGTTCAGCCCAAATACATAGCAATGTGGCAACCACGCAAATAACAAATACAAGTACTCCCTTAACAAGAATGAGCCAACCTGGATCATGGCCAATGAGTTCTGCTGTTTTCATTATGCCTTCCCAACTTTTACCAGAGTGCCACTTGCAGTACCGAGCGTTTCCAAAAGATGCGAGCCACGAGAGTTGCGTGGCATCCACACTGCATCATCGTGAATATTTTCGACAAGAACTGGAAGTGTTACGGAACCTTGAGAATTTGAAACTTTGACTGCGTCTCCGTCAACAACGCCAAGTGCACTGGCGCGCTTTTGTGAAATTACTACAACGCTCTTGCGCGCAGTTCCAGCTAAATTCACTTCACCATCTTGTAAAGATCCATCATCAAGCAAGCGTCGCCATGAGGTGAGGAGGGCTTCATCATTTCCCACTGAAAGGGATTTAGAAGTTGATGGAGTAAATGTTGCGCGCGCACCATCCCATTTAGAAAGGGAGGCAAATTCTTTAGATGCAGATTTGACTGAGTTAAGCGAAATTGATTTGCCCATTGCATCTGCCAACATTGAAAGAATTCGAACATCGCTTCGATGTAAAGATCCTTCAACTGCTGTATCAAATTCCCGCGCACGACCCTCCCAGTTCATAAATGAACCAGACTTTTCTGTTACAGCGGCAACTGGGAAAACTACATTCGCACGCGCTGTTACCGCACTTGGTCGAATTTCAAAACTGACAACAAAAGTTTGATCTAATGCAGATAGCGCTTCAGCACTCAATGCACTATCCAAAGGATCAACGCCGCCAACCACGAGTGCATCGAGTTGACCGGTTTTTGCGGCTACAAATATTTCATCAGCGTTCTTTCCAACTGCTGAAGGAATTGAATCGACTCCCCAAACGGTTGCTACATCGACTCTTGCTGCTGGATCGGAGACTGGTCGTCCGCCTGGCAAAAGATTTCCGATAGCTCCTGCCGCAATTGCACCTGGCTCACCAGCGCGACGAGGAACCCAACCAATTTTTGCTCCAGTGCGATGAGCAAGTGCAGCAACTGCGGATAGTGCACCAGCGCTTTCACATGCACGCTCACCAACAAGAATTACTGACTTTGCAGTGAGTTCAATTTTAGAAATTGCATCTGCTTCGCTACCTGGAGCAACGGATAAGAATGTTGCGCCCAATTTTTCATTTCCGATTGAAAGTTTAGTTGCGACTGCACTTACCTTGAGTGCGCGCTTTTTAACGTGCTTTAACATGCGCAAGAAAACAATAGGAGATTCTTCTTCGGGTTCAAAACCAACTAGGAGAACATGATCTGCACGATCAATATCGCGGTAAGTAGTTGAAGTTCCGACAACATGAGAGGCAAGGAACTCGCGCTCTTCATCGCTGGAAACTCGGGATCGGAAATCTATGTCGTTAGTCCCTAAAGTAACTCGCGCGAATTTGCTATAACCATAAGCATCTTCAACAGTTGCGCGACCACCAACTAATACTCCAACTCGATTACCTTTCAAACCATCTGCAGCTGCAGCAATTGCTTCTGGCCATGACGCTTCGCGTAATTCACCAGAGGCGTCACGTACTAAAGGATTTGTGATGCGATCAAGTGCGGTTACATACTTAAATGCCCATCGACCTTTATCGCAATTCCATTCTTCATTTACTTCTGGGTCATCACCAGCTAAACGGCGAAGAGTTTTACCTCTGCGGACATCTGTGCGCTGTGCGCAACCAGATGCGCAATGCTCACAAGAAGAAGGAGTTGAAACTAAATCGAATGGACGAGCTTGGAATCGATAAGAAGCGCCGGTAAGTGCACCAACTGGGCAAATTTGAACTGTGTTACCTGAAAAATAAGATTCGAATGGCTGATTCTCGTAGATTCCAACTTGCTGTAATGCGCCTCGCTCGTTGAGGGTGATGAATGGATCAGAAGCAATTTGCTCAGAAAAACGTGTGCAACGAGCGCACAGTACGCAGCGTTCGCGGTCGAGAAGCACCTGAGATGAAATGTTAATTGGCTTATCAAATAAACGCTTCTTGCCTTCAAATCGAGATTCACCACGACCTGTACTCATAGCTTGATTCTGAAGTGGGCATTCTCCGCCCTTATCGCAAACAGGACAGTCAAGAGGATGGTTAACAAGAAGAAATTCCATAATGCCCTCTTGTGCTTTTTGAGCAACAGCAGAAGTTAATTGTGTTTTAACAATCATTCCGGGTTCAACTGGAATCGTGCATGATGCTTGTGGTTTTGGAAACGCGCGACCGTTAATTTCAATGTCCACCAGACATTGGCGACAAGCACCGACTGGATCTAGTAGCGGGTGATCGCAAAAACGAGGAATCTGAATTCCAAGTTTTTCTGCCGCACGAATAACGAGTGTCCCCTTAGGCACGCTCACTTCAAAACCATCGATAACTAAGGTGATCATGTCAACAACTTCTGTCGTCATCACACACCTGCCTTATCAAAAAGTGTTGAAGCATGAGGATCAAACGGGCATCCCCCATTACGAAGGTGGTCCATATATTCACTTCGGAAATATTTAAGAGAAGAAACGATAGGACTTGCTGCACCATCTGCGAGAGCACAAAATGATCGGCCCATGATGTTGTCACAAAGGTCAATTAATTTATCTAAATCTGCTTCTGTACCTTTACCGCTTTCAAGATCTTTAAGAATCTGAACGAGCCACCATGTGCCTTCGCGACATGGAGTGCACTTTCCGCAAGACTCATGCTTGTAAAATTCAGTCCAGCGCAATACCGCACGGACGATACATGTTGTCTCATCAAATATTTGAAGTGCTTTTGTACCAAGCATTGAGCCAGCTGCAGAGACACCTTCATAATCAAGCGGTGTATCTAAATGCTCGACTGTAAAGAGTGGAGTTGAAGAACCGCCTGGTGTCCAGAACTTCAATTGATGTCCCTTACGAATACCACCTGCAAGTTCCAAAATTTCGCGCAATGTAATTCCAAGTGGCGCTTCAAATTGCCCAGGATTAGCTACGTGGCCAGAGAGAGAATAAAGCGTCATTCCTTTGCTTTTCTCAGTTCCCATTGATTGGAACCACTCTGCGCCATTGCTAATGATTGAAGGTACTGAAGCAATTGATTCAACGTTATTAACAACTGTTGGTCGCGCATAAAGGCCTGCAATTGCAGGAAATGGGGGACGCAAACGTGGTTGTCCACGGAATCCTTCTAGTGAATCTAGAAGCGCAGTCTCTTCTCCGCAAATATAGGCACCTGCTCCAACGTGGAGAACTAGTTCAAGATCTACACCTGAACCAAAAATATTCTTTCCTAAATATCCAGCCTTGTAGGCATCTTCTATCGCTTGCTGCATACGACGAACAACATGTGTGACTTCGCCTCGAATGTAAATGAAAGCGTACTTGGCGCGAATTGCATAGGAACCAATAATCATTCCTTCAATCAGCACATGTGGATTGGCAAGCAACAACGGAGTGTCTTTGCACGTTCCTGGCTCAGATTCATCTGCGTTTACAACTAGGTAATGGTCTTTGTTATCTCCCTGTGGGATGAAACCCCATTTCATTCCTGTTGGGAAACCAGCACCGCCTCGACCACGTAGACCTGAATCCTTAACTTGTTGAATAATTGCATCAGGTTCCATTTTGAGCGCTTTAGCAGAAGCTGTGTATCCACCGTGGCGCTTGTAACCTTCGAGAGTAAATGAATCTTTCTCATCCCAATGTGCAGAAAGCACTGGAGTTAACTTTGTCATCCTTGTGCTCCCTTCTTTGAAATTTTTAGTCCAAGTAGTGAAGGCTCTCCTGCTTGAACACCTTCGTTCGCATGACCATCATTGAGTCCAGCCAAAACTGCAGAAGTTTCTTTCCAGTTATGTAATTCATTTGGTCCGCGAGTTGGTGGCTTTGGTTTTCCAGCTCGCATTGAGTCAACAAGATCTTTTGCTGATTGAACAGTTTGATTGTCGTAGAACTCCCAGTTAGCCATAACAACCGGTGCGTAATCACACGCCGCGTTGCATTCAATATGTTCAAGTGAAACCTTTCCATCAGCAGTAACGCCATCATTTTCGACGCCCAAATGCTCTTTAAGCCCAGCAAATATGGCATCTCCGCCCATGACCGCGCAAAGGGTATTTGTACATACTCCTACGTGATACTCGCCTACTGGCTTTCTCTTATATTGAGTGTAGAAAGTTGAGACTGCTGAAACTTCTGCTGCTTCTAATTCAAGTTTTTTGGCAATCAATTCGATTGCATCGTTTGTAATATATCCATCAATTGATTGTGCAAAATGAAGCAAAGGCATGATGGAGGAACGTTTACGCGGATAGCGCGCGATGATTGAATCCATAGTCTGTTGCTGACTTGATGAATATGACATTAGCGATCAACACCACCCATCACGGGATCGATTGAAGCAACTGCTCCAATAATGTCGGCAATCAAGCTGCCTTCACACATTGCAGAAGTTGATTGCAAGTTGTTGAAAGATGGCTCGCGGAAATGAACTCGATATGGCTTTGTTCCGCCATCAGATACCAAGTGAACGCCAAGTTCTCCTCGTGGAGATTCGACAGCTGAATAAACTTGACCAGCTGGAACATGGAAACCTTCTGTTACTAATTTAAAGTGGTGGATAAGTGATTCCATGGAAGTGCCCATAATTTGGCGGATGTGATCAAGTGAGTTTCCAAGACCATCTCCACCAAGTGCCAACTGCGAAGGCCAAGCAATCTTCTTGTCAGCAACCATCACAGGCGCACCCTCAAGTTTTTCGAGTACGTCAGCGCATTGCTCAATGATTCGAAGTGATTGCTCTAATTCATTCATGCGAATGAGGAAACGACCATATACATCGCAAGTATCGGCAGTAATCACATCGAAATTATAATTTTCATACCCGCAATATGGAGCGGTCTTACGAAGATCCCACGGTAAGCCAGTTGAGCGAAGTACTGGACCAGTAACTCCCAAAGTCGTGCATCCAGCAAGATCAAGATAACCAATTCCTTCTGTGCGCTTCATCCAAATACTGTTACCAACAAGAAGTTTTACGTTATCTTTAAAATCCCGGCGTAGTTCTTTAACGCTCTCACGAATTTTCGCTATCGCACCATCAGGCAAATCTTGAGCGACTCCACCTGGGCGGAAATAAGCCATATTCATGCGAAGACCTGCAACAAGTTCGAAAATGTCTAGGACCTTTTCACGTTCGCGGAAACAGAAAATCATTGGGGAAAGCGCACCTAATTCCAGAGCTCCTGTACCTAATGCAACCATGTGGGATGAGATTCGATTGAACTCCATCATCATGACGCGAATAGCACTTGCTCGTTCTGGGACGTCGTTAGTAATTCCTAAAAGTTTTTCTACGCCAAGGCAATAAGCCGCTTCATTGAAGAGCGGAGCCAAATAATCCATGCGAGTAACAAAAGTAACTCCTTGAGTCCAACTTCTGTATTCAGTGTTCTTCTCAATTCCGGTGTGCAGATAACCGATTCCACATCGAACTTCAGTAACTGTTTCACCTTCAAGTTCAAGAACTAATCGCAATACTCCGTGAGTTGAAGGGTGCTGTGGCCCCATGTTGACAACAACGCGCTCTTCTTTAGTTGCACCGATTTCAGTAACGAGGGAATCCCAATCTCCGCCTGTAACTGAGAAAACAGTGCCTTCAGTTGTTTCACGTGAGGATGCATACGGATCTGTAATTGAACTCATTATTTGTATGACCTCCGCTCATCTGGAGGAGGAACGGTTGCGCCTTTGTATTCAACAGGAATTCCACCGAGTGGATAATCTTTACGTTGCGGATGTCCACGCCAATCATCTGGCATCAAAATACGAGTTAAGCCTGGGTGACCATCAAAAATAATTCCAAACATGTCAAAGGTTTCACGTTCATTCCAGTTATTGCCAGCCCACACTTCAACGAGTGATGGGATATGGGGATCGGAATCTGACACTGAAACTTCAAGACGTACACGTTGATTGCGAGTTATTGAAAGTAATGGATAAACCGCATGTAATTCACGATTGAGATCTGTTGGGTAATGAACTCCACTTACTCCCAAGCACATTTCAAAAAGTAATTTTTCTCGCAAGATCATTGCTACTTCAAATAGTTTTTCTCGTTTTATATGAAGAGTGAGTTCTCCGCGATCAACTACGACCTTTTCAATAGCATTGGAAAAATCTGGGTAAGCACGCTCTAGGTCATCTGCAATGTCATCAAAATAACCACCATAGGGACGTTCGCTAGACCCCGGTGAAACTGCCGTGCGGACTAACCCTCCATAACCAGAGGTATCCCCAGTTCCCTGCGCCCCAAACATTCCCGTTTCGGTCATGCCAGCAAGCCCTTGAGCTGATGAGTTGGCTTGGCATTCATTGCAGCTAATTCAACTTCTTTAATAATCTTTTCGCGGTTTGATCCAAGTTTTTCATCATAAATTTGCTCATGTAGCTTCAAAATTGCATCCATCAACATTTCAGGTCGCGGTGGGCATCCTGGCAAATAAATATCAACAGGAACTACGTGATCTACGCCTTGAACAATTGCGTAGTTGTTAAACATTCCACCTGAAGATGCGCAAGCTCCCATTGCGATAACCCATTTTGGTGCAGCCATTTGATCGTAAATTTGACGAAGCACTGGAGCCATTTTGTTTGACACGCGACCAGCAACAATCATGAGATCGGCTTGACGAGGGGATGCGCGGAAAACTTCCATTCCAAAACGGGCTAAGTCATAACGACCAGCACCAGCTGCCATCATTTCGATTGCGCAACATGCAAGTCCGAAAGTTGCGGGCCACAGAGAATTCTTGCGCATGTACCCCGCAAGTTTTTCAACACTTGTTAAAACAAGTCCACTCGGTAATTTTTCTTCTAGACCCATGAGTTAGTCCCATTCCAATCCGCCGCGGCGCCAAACATAAGCGTATGCAACAAAAACGGTAGCAATAAAGATTCCCATTTCAACAAGTCCGAATAAACCTAACTTGTCAAAGGTGACTGCCCATGGGTAAAGGAAAACGATTTCAATATCAAAAATAATAAAAAGCATTGCAGTTAAGAAATATTTAACTGGGAAGCGTCCGCCTTCGGCTGCTTGTGGACTTGGTTCAATTCCGCATTCGTACGCTTCTAGCTTTGCGCGGTTGTAACGCTTTGGCCCTGTTATTGCAGCTACGCCTACGGAGAACGCTGCGAACCCAAATCCAATTGCACCAATCACCAAGATTGGGACGTAGGGATTTGGCGCGGAAGTCATGGTGTCGAAATTCTAGGGTTCAAAAAGCACATGCAATTACCGCTACCCCTTGATGGCAGTGTGAACTGCGACAACTCCGCCCGTGAGGTTTTTCCAAGCCACTGAAGACCAGCCCGCAGCTGAAATACGCTCAGCCAAGGCGCTTTGATCGGGCCAACTCCTGATGGATTCGGCCAAATACACATATGCATCGGGGTTGCTAGCCGTACGCCGGGCGATGGCAGGAAGGGCTTTCATCAAATAATTCATATAGACCGTTCGAAATGGCCTCCATGTGGGGTGAGAAAACTCGGCTATCACTAGCCGGCCACCGGGCTTGGTCACCTTAAGCGCTTGAGCTAATGCTTTATCAATATCTGCCGTATTGCGCAGCCCGAAGGAAATGGTGACCACATCAAATGTGGCTTCTGGAAATGGCAAATTCAGTGCATCTGCTTTGATGAAAGTCAGTTCTGGATGGCGAGCGCGACCTTGTGCCAACATCCCTTCCGAGAAATCTGAGGCAATAACCTCTGCCCCGGCCTGCGCCAATGGCGCGCTCGATGACCCTGTTCCGGCAGCGAGATCCAGAATTTTTAAGCCAGAGGTGGGGGCAATAATCGACGTTGTCGCCCGCCGCCATGCGCGGGTTCGACCTAAACTCAATAAATCATTCATGAAGTCATAACGCTTTGCAACGCCGTCAAACATCGATGCCACATCTTTAGGATCTTTATTGAGATTGGCACGCGACATGTGCCCATTCAAGCGCAGAGTAGGCTTCCGCCACAACTCAAAATCTCTACAGTCCCTGTCAATGTGACTCGCAAAGCGTGAGTTTGAAAAGGAGCAACCATGTCAACGATTTCCTTGAAAAGTGCAGTTTTCCCACGAACGTCGGCGCTCAATAACGCGGTCTTGATTGCGAGTGGAACTTTATTCATTGCAGGCCTTGCTCAAATCGCGATTCCAATTCCTGGTTCACCTGTACCTGTCACGGGACAAACTTTGGGCGTTCTGCTCATAGGCACAAGTTTTGGTGCAACTCTTGGGTTAACAACCTTGTTGACGTATCTCTTAGTTGGAATTGCAGGGGCACCTGTATTTGCAAATGGCGGACATGGAATCGAAAGATTAACTGGAGCCACTGGTGGATACATCGTCGGAATGGTTGTCGCATCCTTTGTTACCGGCGCACTCGCAGGACGCCGCTGGGATCAACGTTTCCGCACTGCGCTACCAACAATGTTGCTTGGTAACGTAATTATTTTCACTTTCGGAGTTTTTTGGTTGCACTCATTTACAGGTAAGAGTTGGTCTTGGACTTTAAGTGCAGGATTCACTCCATTTATTCTTGGCGAAGCACTAAAAATTGCAATCGCCGGAACATCTCTTCCACTCGTGTGGCGAAAGATTCAGAAGTAAATATTTATTGTGCCCCAGTTAATCCCTGTAACCACAACTCGTCTTGGCGGACATATTCCATTATTGGAATTACTTCCCGACGCACAACCTCTTTCATGGGTTCGTGGTGGCGACGGAATGGTTGGGTGGGGAGTTTTTGCACAGACAAAAGTTAAGGGTCCAGATCGTTTTAACCAAGCGCGCACGTGGTGGCATGACCAATTAGAAAAGTTTGCCGTTACTGATTCTGTTCACACCACTGGCACTGGACCACTTCTTTTCGCTTCATTTTCGTATTCTGACTCTGAGGAATCCGTTTTAATAATTCCTGAAGTTGTTGTGGGAATGAAAGGTGGAAAGTCATGGATTACGTGGATCGGTGACAAACCGCAACCAGTATTACTCGAGAGAGCAGAACCTCTCAATTCGCTTTCTTACACTTGGAGTAACGGAACTATCTCCACGCAAGCTTGGAAAGAAAACATTTCATCTGCAATCAAGAAAATTCAAGATGGAAAAATAGAAAAAGTTGTACTGGCTCGTGATTTAAATGCTCTTGCCTCTGGGGCAATTGATCCTCGCCTCATACTGCGAAATCTCGCAGAGCAATATCCTTCAACGTGGTGCTTTCATGTCGATGGTCTAGTTGGTGCAACGCCAGAACTCTTGCTACGACTAACACGAGGAATGGTTACATCAAGAGTGCTTGCTGGCACGATTAGCAAGACTGGTGATGACGAAAAAGATCTTGCACGCTCTGCATCACTTGCTCGATCTTCCAAGGATCTAGAAGAACATGTTTATGCAGTTAATTCTGTTGTGGCATCACTTACTCCATTCTGTTCCTCCACAAATGTTCCGGATTCACCATTTGTATTGCACTTAGCAAATGTTATGCATTTAGCAACGGATGTAACTGGTGCTGTATCTGAATCTGCACATCACATAGATTCTTTTGCAATTCTTGCTAAGTTGCACCCATCTGCCGCTGTTTGTGGAACACCAACAAACTCAGCAAACGAAATCATTTCTTCTCTAGAAGGAATCTCTCGTGGTCGTTATGCCGGCCCAGTTGGTTGGATCGATGCTCGCGGTGATGGGGAACTCGGCATTGCATTGAGGTGTGGAGAAATTACTCAAAACTCGATTCGCCTCTTTGCAGGATGCGGCATTGTTGCAGAATCAGACCCAGAAAAAGAGTTAGCTGAAAGCCAAGTTAAATTTACTCCGATGATTCAAGCACTAAGCAAGATTTAAGTAGAGATCCTTTAGCGCCTTAGCATTCATTTCACGAGATGGAACAAGGGCCACAACAACACTTAAGCCAATAATTGGTTTCAGCACTTCTGAAAGTAAGTCACCAATGTTTCTGACCTCCGTGGCCTCAAGACCGAAACCTTTCGCAATCGCAACAAGATCTCGCCCATGTGGGGTTCCAAATACTTTTTCGAAACCATCGACAGCGCTTTGTGGCAAAGTGGAGAAGATTCCACCTCCGTCGTTGTTAATGACAATGATTCTTGCATTTATTCCTTCTGCACCGATAAGCCCTGTTACGTCGTGCAAAAAGGCGAGATCACCTAAAACCGCTATCGCAGAGCCTTTTTGAGAAGCTATTCCCAGCGCAGTAGAAATATTTCCATCTATCCCTGCAAGTCCGCGATTAGCAAACGTTTCAATTCCATTTCGAGGTACGGCAAATCCCTCAATATCTCGAATGGGGCGAGAGGAGGAAATAAAAAGAGTTGAGCGATCTGGGAGTGCCGCACATATCGCCTTTGCAATATTAGCTTCTCCCCAATTTGGTAGTGAGGACAATGCATTACTTGCCCGGTCACTATAAAAATTCCATAGCGCAATCCATTCCGGAGAACTTTTCGCTTGCAAGTCCACTGTTGGAAGAGAAGTAAAGACCTGATCAGCAGTGCGCTTGATATCGATCAAAGCGATTCTGGGATCAATTACTATCTCTTTCTTAGCGGATTTCACTAAAGCATTCACAGATCGAGAAAGTGTTGTTCGTCCTATAACAATTACGACTTCAGGGCGTAATAGTTCTCTTGTTTTCTCTGAAGTGAGGAAAATGGCGGCATGTGATTGAGACATCGGAAAAGAAATCGGGTCTTCAGCAACAACTGGCCAGCCAAGCACTTCTATAAAGTTATTTATCGATTCAATTTCTAAGCCTGCACGGTCGTGACCAATGACCAACACGCCCTTTTGTTCCGTTAAGGCAAGTGATTTGGGTTTTTCTTTTTCAGGACTGAAAGAACTAACGTTGATTTTTTCAAGCCAGTTCTCTTTGTCATCGGGCAGTAAAGGTTCGTCAAATTGAATGTTTGCATGAACTGGGCCTTTGTGCAGAGAAATAAAAACTTCCTTTAAATCGCAAACTGCTCCTGAGATATCTACTGAAAGAGATGTGGCTTCACCAAAAATATCTTTCTGGATAGTTGTTTGGTTAGCGCCAGTCTTGCGAAGTTTTTCTGGACGATCAGCAGTCAACACCAACAATGGGGCTTGAGAGTGCCATGCTTCAAGAACTGCTGGGTGGTAGTTCGCAACGGCAGTTCCACTTGTGCAAATGAGCGCAACAGGACGCTTGCTCGCTTTTGAAATGCCAAGGGCGAAAAACCCGCCTGTTCGTTCATCAATGCGCACATGCAATTCAATTAAGCCCTTTTTTGAAGCTTCATGAAAGGCAATAAGCAGTGGGGCATTACGTGAGCCGGGAGATATAACAACATCTTTCACTCCACCTTCAATAACCTGGCGGACAATTGATCGAGCAAGTTGAGTAGATGAATTCAAGACAACCACCCCTCCTTTGCTATCCATTTGTCAGCACCAGTATGCCAAGTTTGGCGTACTCGCTCGCGCCACCAATCCATTCGCTCATGTGAGACTGCGCATTGCGTCAGAATTTGAGGATTAGGAGTCATGCTTCGCACCTGAATTGCGCCGTTAACTACTGGCAATTCGTATAAGTCTTTCGCTAAAAGCGCACCGGTCCCAAGACCACAGGCATATGGTAATTGCAAAACTGCGCTTGCCAATCTAAGCCCGTGAGAAATCCCTACCGCAGAATCCAAAGCGCTAGAGACAACAAGAGGCATATTGAAATGTTTCGCAAGTTCTAAAGAACGTTTTATGCCGCCCAGTGGAGCAACTTTAAGCGCCACGATATCTACAACCCCATCAAGTTGAAGTTGTATTGGATTTGTTGATTTTCTAATAATTTCATCACCGGCAATTAACATGGGAATCGAAAGTTTTCTTTTCAGTTCACGCAATTCTGCTTCAGTCGCGCAAGGCTGCTCAACATATTCCATCTCTCCTGATGCAGAAATTTGTTCAAGAAAATCTACTGCGTCATCAACTGACCACATCCCGTTTACATCTAAGCGAATTTTTACACCAGGAATCAATTTTCGAATGATCTGTATGCGAGCTAAATCTTCGCGTTTATCTAATCCGACTTTAACTTTTACACTCGTGGCTCCTGGAAACCAAGAAAGTATTTCAGCAATATTTTCTTCTCCGTTAACGGCGGGCATTGTGGCATTTATTGGAATCCACTCACGCAATGGAGTTGGTGGAACTACATACGCGGATTCGATCGCGCTCACTAACCAAGGAACACACTCCCCTGGTTCATATTCAAGAAATGGTGAGAATTCACCCCAGCCCGCAGGTCCCTCTATGAGTAAAACTTCTCGGCTTTGAACAGATCGGAAACTAGTTTTTGTAGGTAGCTCAACTACCTGAATAGATTCAAGAATTGAATCCAGCATTTATGGACGCCTTGGAAATTTTCCAAAATCTGGTGGACGTTTTTCCTTGTAGGCATCACGACCCTCTTGACCCTCTTGCGTCATATAGAAAAGCAACGTTGCATCTCCAGCAAGTTGTTGCACTCCTGCTAAGCCATCATCTGCAGCATTCAAGCTAGCTTTCAGCAATCGAATTGCCATCGGAGAATTTCGCAATATTTCTCGACTCCATGAAACAGTTTCTGCTTCAAGTTCGCCCAGTGGTACAACTTTATTTACCAATCCCATATCTAAAGCTTCTTGCGCATCATATTCACGAGTAAGAAACCAAATTTCACGTGCTTTCTTTTGCCCAACGTGAGCTGCAAGAAGTCCAGCTCCATAACCACCATCGAAAGATCCAACCATGGGACCAGTCTGGCCAAACTTGGCATTTTCAGCAGCGATTGTTAAATCACAAACTACGTGGAGAACATGTCCTCCACCAATTGCCCAACCGGCGACCATCGCAATAACTGGTTTTGGAGTTCGACGAATTTGTACCTGCAAATCCAAAACATTAAGTCGGCCAATTCCTTTTTTTGCCAAAGAATCATCACCTAAATAACCATCATCACCACGAACCTGGATGTCGCCGCCAGAACAAAAAGCGTCGGTTCCGGCTCCGGTCAAAATGATTACGCCAACTTCTTCATTATCGCGAGCCATTGAAAATGCATTTTGCAATTCAATAATTGTTTGTGGCCTGAATGCATTGCGAACTTCAGGGCGATTAATCGTAATTTTCGCAATACCTTCAGCGATTTGATAAATAATGTCTGTGAATTTCTCGTCGCCTGAGGCGTCTTTCCATTGCGGAATCGCGCGACTACCGAACTCACGCTTGATTGGCTTGCTCACATTTCCTCCTGCACGGGTACGGGCGCTAGCCTACGGTGGCAATGGATAACTCGCTAAAACGAGAGCTGCTCAGGGTCCCCATAGAGCGCTCAATTACTCAAGTAATGGGCGAATTAGGTGCTGCCATTTCGGGAAGTGGGCCAGCGCTGGGTTTTGGCCGCATCACCAGTTCTTATGTTCCAGATGATGTCGATGTAGTTGTATCAACGAGCGGTTCGACAGGCATTGCAAAAGAAGTTGGGATCTCGAGAAATGCACTCCGGGTTTCGACCCAAGCATCACTTACTTATTTAGAAGCAAAAATTGGGCAGAGGTGGTCGCTGTTACTTCCTCTTACTCACATTGCAGGAGTGAATGTTTTAGCGCGATCTCTAGAACTTGGCACTGAGCCAATTGACCTTCGTAACACAGAAAATTTCACGAATGTAGATTTCACCGCAATAGTGCCGACTCAACTTTATAGAGCACTCAATGGAGACAGCAAGCTTTTAAAACATTTACAAAGTGCGCAGGCTGTTCTGGTTGGTGGGGCTGCACTTTCACACTCTCTTGCTCACAGCGCTCGTGAAGTGGGAATAAATGTGGTTACCACCTACGGCATGAGCGAAACATCCGGAGGTTGTGTCTATAACTCAAAACCACTCCCAAAAGTTGACATCAGAATCAACCCAGAAGGCAAAGTGCAAATCAAGGGATCAATGTTGGCGCAAACTTATTTAAATGACGCGCAATCTTGGAATGATAGTTTTAAAGAAGGTTGGTTCACTACAAACGATCTTGGAACTTTTGATAATGGCGTACTAGAGATTATCGGCAGATCAGATGAAATTATCATTAGTGGTGGAGAAAAAGTTTCATTAAGCGCTATTGAGCAATCTTTATCTAAAAAATTTCCATCCGTGCAACTTGCTGCGTGTTCTATTGCAAGCCCTGAATGGGGATCCACTTTATATATAGTGGGGGAAGACGGCTCTAAGCTTGCAGAGTCTGCTATTGCTGAACACCTTGTAGAAGTTTTTGGACCAGTTGCCAAGCCAAAAGGTTTTTTCTCCATACCTGCACTTCCCCTTATCGGTGTTGGTAAAGTTGACCGACATGCACTTGCTCAATTGGTGCGCGACCAAGGAGTAAGCCAGTGACATCACTTTCAACTTGGTTACTTGGTGCGCGACCAAAAACATTACCTGCAGCCGTTGCTCCCGTTCTCGTGGCAACAGCACTAGCAAAAAGTGGCGCACGGCCATTGATGGCTCTATTAGCGCTCATTGTTAGCCTCGCGCTTCAAGTTGCAGTTAATTATGCAAATGATTATTCCGATGGCGTTCGGGGTAGTGACACCGACCGAATTGGTCCAACCCGTTTAGTTGCAAGTGGCTTGGCTTCGGCACAAAGCGTCAAGCAAGCAGCACTGTTCAGTTTCTTTATAGCGGGTCTGGTCGGATTGACTCTTGCGTTTTTAACGTCGTGGTGGTTGATAGTTGTAGGGGCGATTTCAATTGCCGCTGCGTGGGCATACACAGGTGGAAAGAGTCCCTATGGATACAACGGATACGGTGAAATTTCAGTATTTATTTTCTTTGGCTTAGTTGCAACAATGGGTTCTTTTTATGTTCAAACTCAAACAATCACACTCAAAAGTTTTTTGGTTGCTGTTCCCATTGGATGTATTGCTTGCGCGATACTTGCAGTAAACAATTTGCGCGATCGTGAAAAGGATGCACAAGTTGGTAAGCGAACGCTTGCTGTCCGGCTCGGAGATCGGAGCAGTAGAAATTTCTACATAGGCCTACTAGTTCTAGCTGAACTTGTTGCTTTAGTGATTTTTCTTCCAATGTCCCTTATAACTCTCGCGTCTTTACCTCTGATGTACTCATTAATTCGCGGAGTTAATCAGGGCGCCCAAGGCCAAGCTCTCATACCTGTACTAGTGAAAACTGGACAACTACAACTACTTTTCTCGCTCCTCTTTTCTATTGCGCTCTGGCTCTCCTAGAGATGTATTAGACTCTAGCCATGCGCTTTTTCCCCTTACTAATTTCATTCATCATCACCGTTTACACTTTGGTGGATTGCGCCCGCACCGATAATTCTGAAATAAGAAATCTTCCAAAATGGGGATGGATTTTACTGATAGTCATCATTGGAACAATTGGATCAATTGCCTATTGGATTCTTGGTCGACCAAAGCGCCAGCGCCCACCTGGACCAGGGAAACATAAAATTATTCCACCGGATGATGATCCAGATTTCTTACGTAAACTCTAATTAATTTACAGTCCAGAGTACGTATGTTTTCCGGTTCCCCATATATTCACGTAGACATAGTTAAATAGGAAAGTTGAACCTGCAAGAAGGCAGAGCCAAGCCGCTTTCCTTCCGCGCCAACCAACAGTCACGCGCGCATGTAAATATGCTGCATATCCCACCCACGTAATGAATGCCCACGTTTCTTTTGGATCCCATCCCCAATACCGACCCCATGCATGCTCGGCCCAAATTGCCCCAGCAATGACAGCAAAAGTCCAGAGTGGAAAAACAAATGCAACTAATCGATATGAAAGTTGATCTAGTACTTCAAGAGAAGGCAATCGTTTTGCCCAGGCACTTCTTTCACCACGTTGCTCCATTGCATCTAAATAGAGATAGGCAGCGGCAATAACGTTTGCCAATAAGAAGACTCCGCCTGAAATAATTGCCGCAGAAACATGAATGATCAACCACGTAGATTTAAGAGCCGGAACAAGTGGGGCGCTTGGTCGGTATAAGACAGTAATGGCAGTACCTAAAGTTAGTAGGACTGCAATTGAAACCAATAATCCCAACCAGCGCAGATCGTATTTACGCAGAGCAAATAGATATGCAACAGCAAATGAAAGCGCTCCTGTAATGGAAAACTCGTACATATTTCCCCATGGCACGCGGCCGGCAGAGATTCCTCGTGCAACAACCCCGGCGAATAAAAGAATAGAACCCAAAATCATGAAGGACGTTGCTATGCGAGCAATTTTTTCAGTGCGCGCGAAATCAAAAGTTTTTACTAATAATCCACCGGCGGGTGCCTGAGATTCAGGTGCGCGAACGGCCCATGCAGTTTCATAAGCATGAGCAAAAAAAGCCAAAGTGTAAACAGCCATAGCTGAATAAATGAAGTAGTTCGATACGTAAGCCCACGATGTATGTGTCATGACTTCACTCTCTCCAGTAATTCAGCCAGCTTAGAGATTTCATTCTCTAATCCAGGTGCACCATTCTTAGCCAAACCAGCAACTTCCACAATTCCATTTTCATTTACCCTGATCCAGATCCGACGTCTCCTGGTAAACAAAGAGGCAAGTAAGCCGAAGATGGCAGCAATGCCTCCGAGGAGTGCATAAAGTTTTCCGGGATCTCGCACGATTTGAAGATTTACCCAAGGAGTAACTCCGTCAAATGTGATTGAGCCCTCAGGGAAGGTAAACGTTTGGCCCACCTGCAAAGAGTGCAAGCCAATTTTCTCCATTTTTGAAGTATCAAGGCGATAGACAGATTGAGGTACACCCCGATCTAGTCCCAAATCACCTTTCCACACTGAGAATAAAAGTTTTGGATCAAGAGCTTCAGGAAAAGAGGAAATTCCACCACGGACTTTATCTCTAGCAGCAGTTGGCAAGAATGAAGCAACAAATCCCAATTGCGGATTTGAGTCTGGAACTTTAATGGCACCAATCGAAGTTAAATTCGCATCTTGAGGCAAGAATGGAACCGGTCCCTGCAGCACAATTTGATTATTGCTATCGCGCACAGTAACAACAGGTGAATATCCATTCGCTTGCAGATAGACGTTAGTGCTACCGAAACCTAGAGGACTATTAACTTTGATGATGTGATTGACTGGGAGCGCACCAGGACTCTCAATTGTGTCAACAGTCAAGGTGTAATCCTCTGGTGCATTTGTTATCAAATTATATTTAGCTACAAAATCTTTTACTTTGATTGAAAAGGAAGGCAAAGATTTATCTGAAAATAGTTTTCCGTACGACAATGAATCGTAAGAAGTTGGAATATTCACAAACTTTTCCCCTACATTGACTATTGCCTCACCTTTCATGCCGAAAAGACCGCCCAGACTGACACCAATCAAAACAAGAATGAGAGAGAGGTGAAAAAGTAGGTTGCCTGTTTCGCGTAAGTACCCCTTCTCCGCAGAAAGCGCGCCATCAAATTCTCTTACGCGAAAACGGTTTTTCTTGAGCCATGTCTTTGCGAACTCATATTCACCGCCCTGGCCTTGCCAACTTTTATGAAATTCCATTCGTTCCAAATTTTTTGGAGTGAGAGGCGGCAGTGCTCGAGCAAGTTTGAAATGCTCAAAGGTTCGGGGTAAAACACACCCAATTAATGAAATGAAAAGCAATATATAAATTGCGCTAAACCATGGTGAGCTATAAACATCAAATAATGAAAAATGATCAAACCACTTGGCCAAAGTTGGATCGTTGAGAAAATATTCTCGTACAGACATTGGATTCTGACTTCTTTGCGGAATTAACGAACCAGGGACGGAAGCCACACCAAGTAGTAACAAAAGTATAAGTGCGGTTCGCATACTGGTGAGTTGTCGCCAGAGAAAACGCAACATCCCAGCACTGTCAATTTCAGGTATCTGATTCTCTTTTTGCATTTATAACACCGGAGAGAAATTTGAGATTAGGGAACGGAGCGAAATCATGAGATCACTCCAAATTCCAAGAACTTGTAAGAGTCCAATGACTATGAGAAAGATTCCACCAATCTTTGAAATGATGTTTCCTTTGCTGGACAAGAAACGACGCAAGCGGGCGGAGCGATCGAGAAATAGCCCGGAAAGAATGAATGGCAAACCTAATCCAATGCAATATCCAAGAGAAAGTAGAGCACCACGCATTGCACTAGCTTCTTCAAACGCAAGTGTCTCTACTGCAGCAAGTGCTGGTCCAATGCAGGGTGTCCATCCAACTCCGAATGCAAATCCTAAAATTGGCGCTCCTAGTAAGCCGCCCATTACTGAAACTTGAGGTCTAAAAGTTCGCATGAATGGGAACTTACCCATGAAAATTATCCCAAGCCCGATCGTCAAAATACCTAAAACTCTTGTGATTAAATTTTCTTGATCCAAAATTCTGGATCCGATTCCTCCAAATAGCGCACCATAGGAGATGAATAAAACGGTAAATCCAGAGACAAAAAGAATGGAACCAGCAAAAACTTTCCCTTTACTGCTCGAAATGCCTGCCGCAAAGGATAAATACCCTGGGACTAATGGAAGTACACATGGCGAAATGAAAGATATAAGGCCAGCAATGATTGCTATGGGAAATGAAACTAGCAGGGTGCCATCAAAGATTTGATTGACAACAAAGTCTTTCATTCGCTTGCCAATCGAGTAATGAGATCTGTTAGTGAAGCTACTGTGATTTCTCCGGATATTCGCCCTGCTACTAAACCATTTTTGTCGATTACTAATGTTGAAGGTATTGCATTTGCAATAAGCGACTTACGAAACCCAAGAAGAATTGAGTCATCGATCAGGGTTGGGTATTCGATGGAAAATCGCTTAACAAATGCTCTTGCATTCGCTGGGTTATCTCGAGTAAGGATTCCTACAAAATTCACTTCAGGAAATGACTGCGAAAGGGCAGACAATGTTGGCGCTTCTGCTCTGCAAGGCGAGCACCACGAGGCCCAAACATTTACTACCGTTACCTTGCCCAAAATAGGCGCGTAGGTTTTCGAATCCAGAGTTTCTCCAGTGATCTGTGGCGCCTTAATTCTCTCGGCAACTTTCATAAAAGTTACAGTCCCATTGCCGGCTACAAAACTTTCTGTATTTGAAGAGGTTCCACCACCACCGCATGCACTCAGGGCTAGTGTCATTGCAATCGCGAGAATTGGGCGAAGCACATATTTTTTCTTCATTTTTTAATAGGGAGTAAATGGCGTGCAGGTTCAGAATAAGTCAAACCTGAAATGATGCCAGCATCATCAAAGTGGACACTGGTGACTGATGCCAAAGTACATTCCCGTTTTCTTGGATCATGAATTAATCGTCGATCTTCAATTGCGCTTCTCAAAATCCAAATAGGAAGTTGGTGTGAGACACAAATGGCGTCCTTTCCATTTGCTGCTTCGTGTGCCGAAAAAATTGCAGCAAGCATGCGATTAATCTGCTCTACGTAAGGCTCTCCCCATGAAGGTTTCCAAGGATTCCACAAGTGTCTCCACGCAGATGGGTGAGCAAGTGCACCATCACCTATTCCAAAAGCTTTTCCTTCAAAAACATTCGATGCTTCGATTAATCTTTCATCCGTAGTTATCTTAATTTTATGTACTTCGGAAATAGGTTGAGCTGTCTCTTGCGCTCTCTGTAAAGGTGATACATGTAGGGCACCAAGATCAATTGATTGTGACCATTGTGCGATAACTTGCGCCATTTCTTGACCGCGATCTGAAAGACGCCAACCTGGCTGACGTCCGTAAAGAATCTTCTGTGGATTCTCAACTTCTCCGTGTCTAATCACATGAACGGTGGCCATGGGTAAAGCATAAAGCGTAATTGCGGGCCCTATATCGCTAAGGTTGAGACATGGCGCCTACATCCAATATAGCTGCCTTCTTTGATGTAGATAACACCCTTTTGCGAGGCTCTACCTTGTATTTTCTTGGAAGAGGTATGTACCAGCGAGGCTTCTTCTCAAAAAGCGATATCTCGAAGTTCGTCCTTGCAAATATTCGATATCGGTTAACTGGAAAAGAAAATCCTGAAGAAATAAATCGCTGGCAAGACGCAGCGACAGATTTTATTGGTGGCCACAATGTAAAAGAGATTCTTGCAATCGGACAAGATGTTTATGACCAATACGTTTCACCAAAATTATGGCAAGGAACGATTGATATTGCGCAATCGCATTTGAGTAATGGTGAAGAGGTTTGGTTGGTTACTGCAGCCCCTGAAGATATGGCCCAACTAATTGCTAAAAATTTAGGTTTTACGGGGGCCGTCGGGAGCAAAGCTGAAAGTAAAGATGGAATTTATACGGGAAAGATGATCGGAACTTTGCTTCACGGTAAAGAGAAGGCACGTGCAATAGTTGAGTTAGCAACAGAGCACGGCTTTGACCTCAAGAGCTGTTACTCCTATTCAGATAGTCATAATGATTTGCCACTTCTTCTAGCAGTGGGAAACCCGAGTGCAATCAACCCTGACGCAATCTTGAGAATCCGTGCCCTGCGCGAAGGTTGGCCGATTCATGATTTCCGGCGGGCACGTGTTCTTAATCGCGCGCTTGGGCCCATTGTTTCTCGCTTTGCCGCCATCGGAACCTTTATCACTCCACGGTGGGGTAAGCGCAAATAACGGTAATCGCTTGGTGCAATATGCCAGTAATGTAGGCAAGTTATGGAAACGCGATCTTTCACAGACTTCCTACGGGGACTCGATGACTCTTCCTTGCTTGCACTCTTTGGGCTTCGTCCTGACTTAGTTTCACCAGTACCGCCAGATCTTTCATCGTTAGCAGTGAGAGCTAGTTCTGCACCAAGCCTTGCACGTGCTGTAGATAGCCTCAATGAATGGCAATTCCAAGTCCTTGAAGCATGCTCTGCACTCAATGAACCTATGAGTGAAAAAGAAATTATTTCGCTAACCGATACTTCAGCAAAATTTGTGATTCCTCATTTGATTGACTTAGCTCTGATTTATCCATCTGATGATGGATTGCGTTTACCCAATTCATTGCGTGAAGTATTAGGTAATGAACCTGCAGGACTTGGGCCCGCTTCAATGGCCAAGCTTTCAATGAAAAAACTTAATGAAGCCCCTGAAGCTTCAAAGAAAATACTCGAAAGACTGACGTGGGGACCTCCACGTGGCAGTGTCGGTGACATACGTAATCCCGGACCGGGAATTGCTTGGCTATTGAAAGAAAATTTCTTAGTTCCACTTGATCAACGAACAGTAATTCTTCCACGTGAGGTGGGTATCCACCTTCGCGGAGGAAAAGTTCACAAAAATCCCGAACCAAACCCTCCAGTTGTTACTGGTGAAAAAGTTGAGCAGAAACAAATTGATAGAGCTTCGATTGCAAATATTGCAACCGTTTTGCGTTGGTGTGAAGAAGTTCTCAACTTTTGGTCGGAAGAACCACCCAGTGCGCTGCGTGCTGGTGGCCTCGGTGTTCGCGATCTCAAAGCCACAGCAGATCATTTAGGGGTCGATGAAAATTGCGCCTCTTTTATTACAGAACTTGTTTATTTAGCCGGATTAGTTGTTATCGATGGCGACGATCGAGTTTTACCCACTCATTCCTTTGATCTCTGGCTAAGCCAAAGCCCTGAATCAAAATGGCGCACCATAGCTTCGTTGTGGTTAGTTACATCCCGAGTAAGTGGGCTAATCGGTCGAGGTGATTCGAAACATATTGCTGCATTGGGTCCCGAGTTGGATCGCGTAAACGCAGCATCAACAAAAAGGTTAACTTTAGAACTTTTAGCTCAGCATCAATTACTTCGACCAAATAGCGAAGCGTTTCTGAAGCTCATGAAATGGCGCGCGCCTTCTCGCAGAAATGCTGGCTTGCAAAGTGAATTAGTGCAGTGGACATTACGCGAAGCTGAGTGGCTCGGAATAACCGGACAAGGTGCAATATCCACATATGGTCTCGGCTTCCTTCACAATAATGAAGAATTAGGGATATCGGCAGATTTACCAAAACCTGTTGATCACATTTTGATTCAGAGTGATAACACTGCAATTGCACCAGGACCTCTTGAAATCGATATCGCGCGAAATCTGGATTCAATCGCAGATATCGAAAGTCGTGGCGGTGCAACCGTCTACCGGTTTAGTGAAACCTCAATCCGTCGGGGATTAGACCATGGCAAAACTGGTGAAGATATAAAAGATTTTCTACGAAAAACTTCTAAGACGCCTATGCCTCAACCTCTTGAATATTTAATTAGTGATGTATCCAAACGTCACGGAAGACTCAGGGTTGGAAATGCAAACGCATATATCCGTTGTGAAGATGCAACTATTTTGACACAAATCCTTGCGGACAAAAAAGTTGAAGGATTGCAACTGCGCAGAATTGCTCCAGAGGTTTTGGTTTGTGAACATGAACCCCAAGAAATTATTGCAACTCTGCGAAGTGCTGGTTACATGCCCGCGGCGGAATCCGTTTCTGGCGTTCTCTTGACTGGACCAAAGCTCAATCGTGCAAAATCTAAACCAAGACCACCTCGCGTTATCGGAGAAATAGAACGATTAAGTGATGAAGTATTAGCCGGTGCACTCCGAGCACTTCGAGTTGGTGAAAAATCTAGCCACAAACAAAGTTCTCTGAGAACAATTGCAGCGAATGCACTCACCGCACTCCCAAGAACTACCGCCAATGAAACTTTAGAAATTCTTAATCAATACATCAAAGAGCAAAAAACTCTTTCTATTGGTTACGCCGATAACAATGGTTCTGCTACCCATCGCATCGTTGATCCTTTGAGCATTAGCGCAGGTTCGTTAATTGCACGAGACCACGGAACCGGTGAAGTGCAATCCTTTAGAATCCCGCGCATCACAGGAGTCGCCCCACTATGACCTCCCGCGACGAGGCCAAATACGGCAGAATTGCACCCATGCTTGAATCCCTAGAAAGACTCGTCCGTTGTGAATCGCCAACTGATGATCTGGATGCATGCAAAAGAGTTGTACAAATTGCCAGTGAAATTGCAGAAGAAGTATTAGGAAAGCCTGCAACTATTCTTGAAGTGAAAGGTCGCCCAGTTTTTTGGTGGGGAGCCGAGAAGCCTCAAATAGTTTTACTAGCTCACTTAGATACCGTTTGGCCTCATGGATCGTTTACGCCTTTGTGGAGCGTTGAAGGTGATGTTGCCAGAGGCCCCGGAATTTATGACATGAAAGCTGGATTCATACAAGCACTCTATGCAATGCAGGATCTTTCTGGCTCAGTTGCACTCATAGCAACAACTGACGAAGAAACTGGAAGTGCAACATCTAAAGATTTCATAGTTGATTTGGCAAAGAATTCCAAAGCAGTACTGGTTCTAGAAGCGGCTATCAATGGAAAAGTTAAGACCGGCCGCAAAGGTACTTCTATGTATCAAGTCACCGTTCATGGGCGAGCAGCACATGCTGGGTTGGAACCCGAAAAGGGAATTAACTCAACTGTGGAAATCTCCCACATAATTTTACAACTTTCCTCCCTGGAAAATAAAGAACACGGTACAACGGTTGTTCCAACAATGTTGCGTTCAGGAAACACAACCAACACAGTTCCTGACAAAGCAACCCTCGATATTGATTCCCGTTCGTTTTCACAAGCAGAACTAGTTCGAGTTGATCAAGCTATTCGTGCAATAAAGCCAATTCATCCGGAGGCGCGGATTGAAATTACTGGTGGCTTGAATCGACCTCCACTTGAATTAAGTGCAACTAAAGATTTATATGACCGCGCCGAAAAAGTTGCCCTCGGTATGGGTTTAAAACTTGGACATGCAAGAGTTGGTGGTGCAAGTGATGGGAATTTTGCAGCCGCTGCTGGTGCAAAAGTTCTCGATGGACTTGGTGCAGTCGGAGAAGGCGCTCACGCAAAAAATGAATGGGCAAGCGTGAAAGCTCTAAAAGAGCGAAGCGATTTCTTACACGAGTTCGTTAAGTCGTTGCTCAATGACTGAGGGACCACTAATCGTTCAAAGCGATAAAACGCTACTGCTCGACATTGATCATCCACTGAGTACTGAATGCAGGCGTGCAATTGCTCCCTTCGCAGAATTAGAGCGATCACCAGAACACATCCATACGTACAGACTGACTTCTCTTGGACTTTGGAATGCTCGCGCAGCTGGACATGATGCTGAAAAAGTTATCGATACGCTTTTGCAATATTCCAGATACGCAGTCCCCCATTCAATTTTGGTTGATGTTGCCGAAACAATGTCTCGGTACGGACGCCTTCGTTTAGAGTCTGATCCCGTTCACGGTCTAATTTTGATCACTACCGACACCGCCGTACTAGAAGAAGTTATACGCGCTAAGAAAATTGCTCCTTTACTCGGAGTTCGGATTGATGCCGAAACAATCGCTGTACATCCCAGCCAAAGAGGGCACATCAAACAATCCCTACTTCGTTTAGGTTGGCCAGCCGAAGATTTTGCAGGTTATGTAGATGGACAACACCATGAAATTGATTTGGTGCAAAATGGTTGGAAAATTCGCCCGTACCAAGAATACGCAGCGGAAGGTTTTTGGCATGGTGGTTCTGGCGTAGTTGTGTTGCCTTGCGGTGCTGGAAAAACAATTGTTGGAGCAGCGGCAATGGCACATGCAAAAGCAACAACACTCATTCTTGTCACAAACACAATTGCTGCTCGACAATGGCGAGAAGAGCTTCTTCAGCGCACAACATTAAATGAAGATGAAATTGGTGAATATTCAGGGGCAAAGAAAGAGATACGACCTGTAACAATTGCCACATATCAAGTAATGACAAAGAAGAAGAATGGTGCCTACGCGCACTTAGATTTATTTGATACACATGACTGGGGTTTAATAATTTACGATGAAGTGCATCTACTTCCGGCACCGATCTTTCGTTTTACAGCAGATATTCAATCTCGTCGGCGCCTAGGTTTAACAGCCACGCTCGTTCGAGAAGACGGCCTCGAAGGTGAAGTTTTCTCTCTTATTGGGCCTAAGCGCTATGACGTGCCCTGGAAAGAGATTGAGGCACAAGGCTATATCGCACCTGCTGAATGTATTGAAGTTCGAGTCACGTTAACTGAGCCAGAAAGATTGGCCTACGCAACGGCAGAACCAGAAAATCGGTATCGCCAATGCGCAACAACAAAGACCAAACACAATGTTGTGCAAGAGCTTGCCAAGCGTCATGCAGATGACCAAGTTCTTGTTATCGGCCAGTACATCGATCAACTCGACGAACTCACTGAAATGTTGGGGGTTCCGCTCATAAAAGGCGATACACCAATAAAGGAGCGCGAACGGTTATTTAATCTTTTCCGAAGCGGTGAAATTAAGTGCTTAGTAGTTTCTAAAGTTGCAAACTTTTCTATTGATTTACCTGATGCAACAATAGCGATTCAAGTTTCCGGAGCTTTTGGCTCACGCCAAGAAGAGGCTCAACGACTCGGTCGAATCCTTCGCCCAAAATCTGATGGACGCACTGCTCGCTTTTATTCTGTCGTTTCTAGAGACACAATTGATCAAGATTTTGCTCAAAACCGCCAACGCTTCTTAGCTGAGCAAGGTTACTCGTATCGAATTATTGATGCTGACGATGTTTTTCAAGGGAAGATTTAAAGCGCACTGGATCGACTCGAAAGAAATCATGTTGCTTGCCATCAATTAAAATAACCGGGACTTGTTCGCCATATTGTTTCTCAAGGTCTAAGTTGCCATCAATGTGAATCTTTTCAATATCAAAATCAAGCTCACCTTGTAAATGTTCAAGTGTCTCAAGTGCGACCTCACAAAGATGACAATTGTGACGCGAATAAACCGTAACTAAGTTTCTCACTTGAAACTATTTCTTCCTTTTTTGACGACTGGTGAGCGCGCGATCTAAGAGTTCTTGCGCCACTAAAGTAAAATCTCCTTTTGCGCGATAGAGATTAGACTCCAAATCCTTAAGGACTGACACGGCCGTGGTTTCAGCAATCGTTCCGGCAAGTGGTCCATATTTTTTCGAAAGCGCTGTATGCGCAATCTTGCTAATTGCTTTCGCAAGATCTGCTCGAGCTTCATCCAGCGTTGGCTCGATTGGCTGGGAAACCCCTGAGGCGGTAAGTGGACGTTCGTTACGAATACGATTGAAGAGTTCGTCGCTTTTCTCTTCTGCAGACTTACTGGCTGAGGTCTTATTTTCCACGAGTCCATCATCTCACCCTGATACGGTTTACGCATATGTGCGCCAATCGCAAGTACCTGACACGAACGACGATCGCAGTTATTGCGATTCTGGCTGGGTTACTGGTGCCTGCGAATGCCAATGCGTATTCACATTTTAAACGTTTTCCATCAACCGTCTGGGGAAATCTTTACGCAGGCGATGGTGGAGGCAAACACCTTTCGGGAACAACTTTTGCTGGCGCGCACTTAGATGCAAAGAGCACATTCCAAGTTACATATAGCAACTTCCCTGAGTGGGCGAAAAAAGAAGTTCAAGCAGCAATCGATGTCTGGTCTAAATATTACGTTTCTAAAGTCCCAATTCATGTAGAAGCGAGTTGGATACGACCTCGCGATCCAAGAATTTTGGGAAGCGCAATGCCGGTCGATTATTTTGCAGGATTTCCTGGGGCACCTGATGCAACTCTTTGGTATCCATCTGCGCTTGCAAATGCTCTTGCTGGAACGGATTTAGATACAAAGAATCCAGAAATCGTAATTCAAGTGAATTCCACGAGAAATTGGGATCAACGAGGCGATGGTGCGCCAACTACTGCTGAATTTGATCTTCAATCAGTTTTCATCCATGAAATTTGTCACGGGTTAGGTTTTCTTTCAACAGATTCTTATGACACAAATCCGCTTTCACAAACTTATCGCTTAGGAAAAATTGTCCGGCCAACCGCATTTGATGCCTATGCGCAAATGCCCGATGGAACTCGCTTAGCTGACATGCCATCACCAAGTTACGAGCTTGGAAAAGCAATGACAAATACTTTAGTTTGGTCAGGACCGATTGGTATAAAAGCAAATGGCGGAATCAAGCCTTTGCTGTATTCACCAAGTGAATACGACGGTGGATCTTCAGTGAGCCATTTGGATGAAGATACTTTTTCATCATCTGGAAAAGATTCTGTTATGACCCCTAGCTTAAATGCGGGTGAAGCATTTCGTGATCCTGGCCCATTGGCGCTTGCAATGATGGATGATTTACGACAGAAACCTCCAGTGGGAATTGCCATTGCATTACCGCAAAATCCACAAAATCAAGCAGCGCTCGTGGGAGACAAATCTGCCGTCATTACTTTTGATCCGCCCGCAAACCTTCGCGCCGCGCAAATATCTAGCTACATCATCAAAAATATTAAAACTGGTCAGACTACGAATGCAGCCGAGAGCCCTGTTTTAATTCCAGGCTTAAAGAATGGGCAAAGTTACACATTCACAGTTGCTGCTAAAAATTCGTTAGGAATTTCAGAAGCAGTGCCAACAAATGTAGTGATTCCGCAAGCTTCCTGGACTCCAACTATTTTCGATCCAACTGCTGACGGCTTACATATAGTAAGTACGAACTTCCGCGGCCAACCGGCAATTGTCTATACCGATAGCGTCAAAGGAATTCTGAAGCTAGCTCTGTGGAATGGAAAGACTTGGAAGAAAATATCTGTCGACGGTCGTGGCGGGTCCGGTGGAAAGACAACGCACGATGTATCTGGCCCAATATCCGCTTGCGTTGGAGGCATTGGAAGTTCGCAGGTCTTGCATATTTTCTACACAGATTTAGAAGACAACGATTTGAGATACGCCAGTTTTGATAACACTGATTTCTCTTTTGAAATAGTAGATGGCAACGGACCAACGGTGTTGTCGTATGAGCAACAAAATCGAGTGAGGTCCGCTAACAACGTGAGCATTTCCAACGCTTGCGCTGTAACTGCGGCGGGAGTTCAAGTTTTCTATCGTGATGAGAGTCAAGGAATTTTGCTAGGTGCCGTGAAACCCCAGAGCGCACAAAAGGGTCAATGGGTATACGAAATAGTTGACGGTGACAGAACTACTGATAACCGCACAACCGGAGACGTTGGTTTTCATTTGAAAGCAGTTGCAGTCGGAAGCGATATTTCAGTTCTTTATGATTCAGCAATTGGGCCCATAGTCCAAAAAGTTATTGCTCAAGGCGAGATTCGACTTGCTACTCGCACCTCGATCTCCAAGTCGGCGTGGAAGTACGCGACTTTAGATAAATCTGATAGCGCTACTGCGGTTGTGGGCTATGAAATTTCGCTTAACAAAACTTTGGCGGGCGTGATTGCTGGCTGGTTAAGTTCTTCTCCAACAACAACTCCAAAGCCCAACCAACTTCGTTGGGCAAATTTGAACACACCAACAACTATAAATGTCATTAAACCTGGAAACTATGGACTTCCAGGTTCTCCGATGAGCGTTGACTACAAATCACTAGCATTTGGATGTGGAACAAGAATTTGTTCGGCAGATTTAAATACAACAACGCAGTCACCCACAATTAAACTCGTGACAAATTCGCTTCGAAGTGGTTATCTGCAAAGCGATTGGGTCACGATTAACAAGATTCGATACATGATCGCGTCAGTTGATGGAAAGTTGTCGTTCCTTAAGCCATAAAGCTAGAAGAGTTACTTCTTGGCGTTACGACGCTGAATGCGAGTTTTCTTCAGAAGTTTCTTATGCTTCTTTTTCGCCATCCGCTTGCGTCGCTTCTTGATTACTGAACCCATACGCCACGATCTCCTTCTATGTTAAGACTGTCATTAGCCTCAGGGGGTTAGGTTACCTCGGAAGGCTATGAAAAATCGAAACGCCTTTTGCGCTCACACCGAGGAGTAAAACTCCCAAATCCCGACTAAACCCTAAAGCAATCGGGGTGAGGACTGTTGGTGCCCCATACGCCCCAATCAAAGCGCCCTTACTATCAAAATTTAGAATGATTGAAGTTGGGCTCTTTGGCTTCCAACCAGCAATTGTTGCAATTGGCGATGTAGAAACAAAAGCCATCAAATGCGAGTTCACCGTTACATCCAATGTCAAAGCACTTGTTTGCGATGCAAAGCGTGTGGTCCATAATGGATTCAAGTTTTGTGCAAATTTTGTTATAACCGCTTCAGTCTTCGAGCCAATTGTCGCACTGCCACCGAGCACTAGATTAGAAGTTGAACTTTGCCACGAACGGATAGATTTACTATTTGAACTCCGGACTACGTTTCCTAATTTTCCAGTTGCAGAAACATTTGCGATTATCCCGTCGCGCAAGCCCATTAACTTTTTCCCACTAATTATTTCAGTGCTACTTCCAAAAACGATAAGTGAATTATCAGGATTACGAGAGAGCGCATTCAATTCCGTGTCATTTTTTCCAATAGACAACGGTTTTGAAAGAAAACCGTTTAAGCTAGATTGCAAAACAAAACCAGCATTGCCTTGATCTGTCACATAAGTGCCGACGACCGCAATACCAAAATCTGTACTAATCGCAGCTCGGACAACTACCGGTGAACCCATGTCGTAGGTAAGGGTTTGCAATAGTTGACCACTGCTGGAAACTCTCCAAGCAATCACTTGAGTTAAATCGTTCCTCATTGGAAGTTGTGCTTCCGCAGTAATTGAATCTGGATTAAGTGCAGTTATCGTCGGCAGTACAGTTGCAGTCTCCGTAATTAAAGGTTTTGCACCTGATCCCACAATCCATGTATCACCAGCAGAATTTTTGGTTGCTACCGTAGCTATTTCATCGACACCTGAATCTAGGGTGGACTCCCATTTAGTCATACCTGTTTCATCTACGGCTTTTATAAAGCCATCTGTTGTATTCGCACCGAGAGAGGTACCAAAAAACGAAATAGTTTTGCCGGAAACTATGAAGCCGACCGGCTTTTCATTTTCGGCCAGGGTAAACATTGGAGTTAACGTTCTAGCCACAACAGGCTTTGGCGCTGCATAGATAGCTTGCGTTGAAAGTGAAAAAATGGTTATTAACGCAAAAAAAAGAAACTTTTTCACTTCTGACGGATCACGCTAGTTCTTGTGAGCGATTGCGTGCAGAGGTCATAGCTTTCTTTATAATTTCGGAGAGGTTTTCGCTCCCAAAAGTTGCAAGCGCTGCAGCTGTTGTTCCATTTGGGCTTGTAACATTTTCGCGAAGCGTTGTAGGACTCTTACCGGACTCTGCCAATAATTTAGCCGAACCAATCATTGTTTGAATCGCTAATTGAGAAGAAACATCAGCTGGTAGTCCTAAATCAATTCCAGCAGCGATCATTGATTCAACAAAAGCAAAAAAGTAAGCAGGTCCCGATCCACTCAGGGCAGTTACAGCATCTTGCAAATCTTCAGCCACATCAACCACACGGCCTGTTGATTCTAGAAAGCCTCGAACAAAGGATGCTTGATCATTGGTAACACCCACACCTAATGAAATTGCCGCCATACCAGCGCCAACCAGCGTCGGTGTATTTGGCATGACACGAATTACAGGGTTTGCATTACCAAGCCCTACGGCAATGAATTCAATTTTCTTGCCGGCGACAAATGAAACTACAAGGGCACCCGATGGCAATAAGCCTTTAATGTCAGAGAGAACTCCACCCATATCTTGAGGCTTTACAACAAGTAAGAGCGCATCTGCGCTTGAGACCGCTTGAGTAAGAGTTCCTGCCTTTATCTGATACTTCTCTAAGAGTTCCTTTGCGCGTTCTTCTCGCTTCTCACAAATAATAATTGATGAACTTTGAAAACCTGATGTAATGAGTGCGCTGATAAGCGCCTCTCCCATTACACCTGCACCAATAACTGCAATAGTCTTTGGTGCGCCACCTGTCATCATGAGTAAAGGTTACCTTCTACCGATGTGCGTTATCAGGCAATAAAGCGTAGGCTCTGCTCCTATGTCTGAAATGAAGCCAGGATTTGCGCGCGATTGGATTGAATTTACAGATCCAAACGACGCGGAAGAAATTTTTAAGTGTGACCTGACCTGGTTGACCTCATTTTGGACCTGTATTTATGGCAATGGCTGTAAAGGTGTTTTTGCGGATCGGCCAAATGATGGTTGCTGTACTGAAGGCGCAATGTATTCAGATGAAAATGACGAGGCCAGAGTTCTCAAAGCAGCACAGGATCTCACACCGGAAATGTGGCAATTCTTTGAACAAGCACAACCAAAACGTCCTGGTGGAAAATTAAATATTAGTGACAAAGACAGTGATGGGGACCGCAAGACCAAAACTATAAATGATTCATGCATCTTCCTTAATCGCAAAGGGTACGAAGCACCCGGGTATACAGGTTCATTTGGTTGCGTTCTTCACCATCTAGCGGAAAAAGAAAACCGTCACTTTGTTGATACAAAGCCAGATGTCTGTTGGCAATTGCCACTTCGTAGAAGTTTTGAAGTTCGCGAAGTTGGCGAACGCGAATATTCTGTAACGGTTATTGGTGAATACGAAAGACTTGCGTGGGGCGATGGCGGAGATGACTTCGATTGGTACTGCACAAGCAATACCGATGCCCATGTTGGGAGCGAGCCGGTTTACATATCTAACCGAACTGAACTCATAGCGCTCATGGGACAGGACGCTTACAACATCTTGGCCAAGCATTGCGATGACCGAGTTCGGGCAATAAAAGAAGTTGATGCGCGCAAGCTGCCTTTATTTGTCATCCAGCACCCAGCCACATTGGCTAACAAGAAGTAGTCAGTCCTTCGCTCTAGGCTGTACCCATGGCTAAGCCCGAGAAAGATCCGTTCCGCTGTGTTGAATGCGGTTGGACTACAAATAAATGGGTAGGTCGTTGTGGCGAATGCCAAGTGTGGGGAAGCGTAGAAGAAATTTCGGCACCTAAGAGGCTTTCACTTGTACCTGGTGCAGTGAGTCATGTTGCAACTCCCATTGGCCATGTAGATCTCACTAGTGCAACAGCACGATCCACTGGTGTCAGCGAATTAGATCGAGTACTTGGTGGT
>WLOF01000039.1 GCA_009699375.1 Actinomycetota bacterium | reverse complement strand
TTGCAGATAGCTTGCCTAAAGCAATTACCTCTTCCCTCTTCGTGGGTGGTTGCGTATCCGTCATTCCTAACTCATCGAGTAGATCTGCGTAACGGCAAGCGGTGAGATGTTCCAATATCTCGCCAACGCTCCAATCATCATTTGGAGCAGAGAACTTTAGGTCAGCATCTGGTCGTTGTGAAACTAAATCGAATACACATTGATTGGCCCAAGCCATATGTCTAAAGAGGCGATCTGTTACTAAATCCATATATACAGAGTATCAAATGCTCCTATTCGCCTATTTAAAAGAACTTGCTCAGTTATATTGCCCTTATGCGTTTGAGTCCAAAAGAGCGAAGCGGGTTGCTCTTTGCACTCCTCGGGGTTTTTCTCTTTTCCCTATCCCTTCCGATGACTAAGTGGGCGTTGGAAAGTTTTGATCCATTTCTCACGGCCACGGCTCGTCCCATCATTGCGTGCTGTGTTGCTATTCCTGTTTTTGCCTACCTCAAGATTCCTCGCGTCCCGCGTGAATATGTAAGGCCGATGATCTTTACAGCGATTGGTGCAGTCTTTGGTTGGCCCATATTTATAGCTTTAGCTCTACAGAGAACCACAGCAACCCATGTTGCAGTTATTGCATCGATCATGCCTCTTGTTACAGCGATCATGGCGGTTATCAAAACGAGAAAACATGTGCCATTGCAATTTTGGCTAGCCTCCTTATGTGGAACTGCAATGCTTGTGCTCTTTGCTGTGACACGAGGTGGCGATCTTCACACAAATCTCAGCGCTGATGTTCTTACCCTTATCGCAGTTCTTGCCTCTTCTTATTGTTATGTCGAGGGTGCCGAACTAACGAAAATTATGCCTGGGTGGCAAGTGATTTCTTGGGTAGTGATTTACACGCTACCGGTCTGCATTGTGAGCAGTGCGATCATTTGGCTTCGAACACATAGCGACCATCCTGTAACTTTCCACGGTGTATTTGGATTAATCATGATTGGTATCTCATCTATGTATCTGGGCTTTTTTGCTTGGTATCGAGGATTGCGAGATGTCGGGACTGCTCGCGGATCTCAAGTTCAACAACTGCAAGCGCTCTTTACTTTGGGTTGGGCAGTTCTGCTGTTGAAAGAAAAAGTGAGCGCTCTTACCCTTTTGACCGCTGTGGGAGTAGTGTTCTGCGTTTTATGGGCGCTATCTGCACGAATCAAAAATCAATCAGTTCTTGGTTCGGATTAGCGCTACATGTCCCATGTCTGCACTCTCGCATAATCTTCACCTATGAAAAACGGAATAAGTGTTGAATCAAAAACTCTCTTTGAAACAACTTTCGTCGTCCTCGATTTAGAAACCTCGGGCGGACAACCATCGACAACGGTGGGCATCACAGAAATAGGCGCTGTAAAAGTGCAAGGTGGGGCGGTCATTGAAGAATTTAGGACGTTTATCAATCCTGGACATTTGCTCCCTGAATTTATTACATCACTTACAGGTATTAATGACTCGATGCTCGCAGAAGCTCCAACCATTCATGAGGTATTCCCAGATTTCCTGCATTTTTTAGGAGATCCGTTAACTACTGTTCTTGTTGCGCATAACTCACCTTTTGATATGGGATTTTTGAAATCAGCCGCGATCACCACCAAGAACGATTGGCCTGAATTCCTTGTTATAGATACTGTGCGATTGGCTCGACAGGTGCTCAGCTACGAAGAAGTTCCTAACTGCAAATTGGGCACTCTTGCTCAATTTTTCAATACAACTGTCGAGCCTAACCACAGAGCACTCGATGATGCGCGAGCTACGGTAGATGTGTTACACGGACTCTTTGATCGCTTGGGATCTCACGGCGTAACTACCGTGAAGGAAACGATGAAATTTAAGAGGCCGAAATCTGCTGGGACAAAGCGACCCATTGATTAAGTAGCGCTGTTGCTTTACCGCTATCGACAGCTTCTACCGCTAGCTTTATTCCATCTTCAATTCTTTCGTTGAGAGACAATTGCGTTTCACCTTTATAGGCCGCTATGGCTGCAGCCGCATTCAATACAACGGCATCCCTTGGCGCACCACGTTCTCCTGCAAATATTGCTTTCGTTATTTCCGCATTCTCTTTGGCTTCTCCCCCGACAAGGGCTGACACGGGAGCTCTATCAATGGCAAAATCCAATGGATCTAATGTTGATTTCGAAATGGCTCCACCAGAGATAGTAAGAACAGTCGTTGTTGTTCCCAAAGTAATTTCATCTAATCCATCATCACCTCTAAATACAAACCCTTCAACACCGCGATCTGCCAACACCTGCGCCATTAATTGATGCACGCCAGCGTTTGCAACGCCTACTGCCATTGCTTTTGGTTGAGCAGGATTAGCAAGGGGCCCCAGAATGTTAAAAATCGTAGGAACACCTAACTCTTTACGAGCAGGGGCTGCAAAGCGCATTGAAGGATGAAATATAGGGGCAAAACAAAACCCAATTCCGATTTCTTTAACGCATCTTGCAACTCCATCGCCATCTAAAGTGATTGCAATTCCAAGCGCTTCTAATAAATCTGCAGACCCGGACTTTGATGAAGCGGCACGGTTGCCGTGCTTTACAACTCGAGCACCTGCTGCCGCAGCGATGATTGCAGAGGTGGTCGAGATGTTGATTGTGTGTGCTCCATCGCCGCCAGTGCCAACAGTGTCAACAGCTCGTTCAGTAATCGATATTGGTGAGCAATGAGCAATCATCTGCGCGACAAAAGATTCCACTTCCTGCGTTGATTCACCCTTTTTCTTGAGAGCGAGGAGAAATAACTTGATGTCCCCTATGTTTGCCTTGCCATCCAAAATTTCACCCATCGCCCATTGGCTCTGTTCAAGGGTGAGATCTACTTTCGCCGATAACAAGAGCAGCGTCTCTGGCCATGTATTTATCTTGGCCATAAGAGTGGGTTAAGCGATAGTAAGCGAAGGTGCGCGCACAAGAGATGCGACAGTTGAAGCAAGTGTGAAAGGGTCAATTGGATGCGAAACAAATGCTTCGGCTCTAGACCACGTTGCTAACCAAGCATCATCAGCGCGAGCAGTAATCAACAAAACTGGTGGGCATTCAAATACTTCGTCTTTGAGTTGGCGACAGATTCCCATGCCACCTTCTGGCACAGCTTCGGCATCGAGAATGAATAGATCTGCTTTAAGTTTTCCATCGGATCCTTTTCGATCGATGAAAAGTCGAAGGGCGTCAGCTGTTGCGAATTCGTGAATTTCGTGAGCTGGCAGATCTGTTGCAATCTGCTTACCCAGCCCAGCGATAACACTTTGGCGTACAGAACTGTCATCGGAATACACCACGATATTGATTGGCCGTTGGGACATGGTGCAAGTGTAATCTCCCAAGATGCCTTTGGTGGCGATAGGCAAAACTTCAACAATCTGAGTGACCCGTTTCACCCTGAATACACCATGGCGCGCCATGGATAGAGGCCTTTGGAGTTACCACTATGCGCCGAATACAGGAATAATCTCCTACATGTCCAGCGCCAGCCTTGCTTCGCCCAAAATCAATAGGCCCAACCTCGTAGCGGTTGGAACCATTGTCTGGCTTTCTAGTGAACTGATGTTTTTTGCAGCGCTATTCGCAATGTATTTCACAACTCGCGCTGTTCAAGGTCCTATCGAGTGGTTCAAATCCACCGAGATGTTAAACATCCCATTCGCTTCAGTTAACACAACAGTTCTGGTTCTTTCCTCAGTTACATGCCAGTTTGGTGTTTTTGCCGCAGAGCGATTCCAATTTAAACGCATCGACTCAATTTTCAAGATTTCCAAATGGGGAATGATGGAATGGTTTTTATTAACTTTCCTGATGGGTGCTTTCTTCGTGGGTGGGCAAATTTACGAATACATTAATTTGGTCAAAGAAGGCTTAAGCATTTCCTCGCAAGCTTACGGCTCAGTTTTTTACATCACAACTGGATTCCACGGATTACACGTGACAGGTGGTCTCATTGCATTCCTGATCGTTTTGTACCGTGTGAAAAAGGCCCGCAGATTTACTCACAGCCAAGCAACAACGGCAATCGTAGTTTCTTACTACTGGCACTTCGTTGATGTTGTTTGGATCGCATTATTCTCTGCTATTTACTTGATCAAATAAGGGGAAATTAAACTAGTGAAGCGTTTATCGCGATACCGCAAGCACCGCTACGCCGGGCCTCTTTTGCTCACCTTCGCTCTTTTAATCATTGGTACCTCATTTTCTGTCGCAAGTGCGAGCACCAAGCAAGGAGTTACAACTTTTTCCCGATCAACTGCAATTGATGCTGGCCGCCAAATCTTCCTTAAAGGTTGCTCTTCCTGCCATGGCTTAAACGCTGAAGGTGGCTCGATTGCTCCTTCACTCATTGGAGTTGGAGCAGCATCTGTAGATTTCCAGGTTGGCACGGGTCGCATGCCAATGGCCGATATGAGCATTCAAGCAATGCGTAAAAAGCCTCTCTACACACCAGAACAAGTTGCAGTTCTTGCAGAATACGTAGCATCACTTTCTCCAGGACCAGCAATCCCCGGTGAAGAGTTACTTACGTACGAACGCGATGGCAATGCAGCACAAGGTGGCGAACTCTTTAGGACCAACTGCGCAATGTGCCATAACTTCGCTGGCCAAGGCGGCGCGTTGAGTGAAGGCAAATATGCGCCAACTTTGATGGGCGTAGAAACTAAACACATTTATGAAGCAATGATCCTTGGACCACAGTCGATGCCAGTATTTTCTGACAAAATTATTACTCCTCAAGAAAAACTATCGATTATTAAATTCCTCAAAGCTGCCGAAGCCGAACCTGCATTAGGTGGCGCTGCACTCGGTCGCGTGGGCCCGGTAACAGAAGGTTTACTTGTTTGGACACTTGGAATTGGACTGCTGATTGGCATTGCAGTCTGGTTGACGACGAAAGCGAGATAACGAATGTCAAACGAAATCGAGCGCCTCTCTAATCCCGGACTGCCCGAACATCAACACAGAGCCACTGATATCGATCCTGTTGCCGAAAAGAAGGCAGAGCGACAAGTAGCGCTGTATTTTGTTCTTTCGGCAATTGGAACATTAGTTTTTATTTATTCATATATTTTCGTCCCCATTACAAGTTTTGTATTTGTACCGATACTTGGATCTACTAATACACATCAACTGCTGCTCGGTCTAGGTTTAGCATTTTCACTTCTCTTCATCGGAATCGGTGCAATTCATTGGGCTAAGCAACTCATGCCCGATAATGAAGTGATCGCCGAACGCCACGAATTTCGTTCGCCAAAAGATGAACGTGATGATTTTGTAGCAACAGTGAAAGAACGCGCTGGGGCAGCTGGATTGGGCCGTCGATCTCTTATTAAGCGTTCTCTCGGTCTTTCACTTGGTCTTGTCGGCTTAGCGCCGCTCGTACTACTTCGCGATCTTGGCCCTTTACCTGCTAAGCAATTAGAAACTACGAATTGGGCCAAAGGCGTGCGGCTTCTCACCGATCCAGGCGATCGTCCAATTAAGGCAACTGATCTTGAAGTTGGCGCCGTTGCTCAAGTTTTGCCGGAGCTAGGAGCGGGCGTTGAACGAACATTAAGCAGCATTGGTAAGGATGCAGTCCTTCTTATTCGTTTACGACCAGAAGAATTTCGACTATCTGCAGAACGCCTTTCGTGGACATACCAAGGAATTATTGCCTTTTCAAAAATCTGTTCACACATGGGATGCGCAGTAGCCCTTTATGAACAACAAACTAAGCATTTGTTATGTCCATGCCATCAATCAACATTCGACGTACCGCAAGCTGCAAAAGTAATCTTTGGCCCATCTGCTCGCCCGCTTCCCCAATTGGCAATCACGGTCGATAAAGATGGTTATCTGGTTGCACAAAAACCGTTTAACGAACCGGTAGGACCTAGTTTCTGGGAGCGTTCATCATGACAGCAAGAGAAAGAGCCCTAGGCGGCGTTGCCAACTATGTAGATGAGCGTACAGGCGCCGCTGCGTGGATGAAGAAGAATCTGACCAAGGTATTCCCTGATCACTGGTCGTTTATGTTGGGCGAAGTTGCGCTTTACTCATTTATTATTTTGTTGCTTTCGGGAACGTTCCTCACATTCTGGTTTGATCCTTCACAACGCGAAGTTCTCTACGAGGGCGACTACCAGCCTCTCAGTGGTGTAAAAATGTCGGCCGCTTATGCTTCTACTTTGCATATCTCGTTTGATATTCGTGGTGGATTATTGATGCGCCAAATTCACCACTGGGCAGCGCTCTTATTTATGGTTGCAATTGTCGCTCACTTACTCCGCGTTTTCTTCACAGGTGCATTTCGTAAGCCTCGTGAATTTAACTGGTTAATCGGTGTAGGCCTTGTCACTTTAGGAATCGTTGAAGGCTTCCTTGGATACTCACTTCCTGATGACCTTCTATCAGGGACAGGCATTCGCATCGCTGAAGCAATCTTGCAAGCGATACCTGTGGTGGGAACCTATTTAGCATTCTTCGCTTTTGGTGGAGCTTTTCCTGGAGAAACTTTTATTCCTCGCATATTCACTGTTCACGTTTTACTTTTGCCAGGAATTTTCCTAGCCCTTATCACTGTGCACTTAATGCTCGTGTGGTACCAGAAGCACACACAATTTCCTGGACCAGGACGAACTGAGAAAAATGTTGTTGGGTATCCATTGATGCCGGTTTATATGGCTAAAGCTGGCGGATTCTTCTTTGTTGTATTTGGTGTAACTGCATTTCTTTCTGCGGTCGCATCCATTAACCCCATTTGGCTCTATGGTCCTTACACACCTGCCCAAATTTCGGCAGGTTCACAACCCGATTGGTATATGGGATGGCTCGATGGTTTAGTACGCATGTCTCCCCCGATTGAAACACATGCATTCGGCCACACAATCTCCTGGAACATTTTGATACCAGGATTAATTGTGCCCGGAATTCTCTTCACCGGTATGGCCCTTTACCCATTTCTTGAAAGTTGGATGACCGGAGATAAACGTGAACACCATTTACTTGATCGTCCACGTAATGCGCCAAACCGCACAGCACTCGGAGTGATGTCTTTGACATTCATTCTTGTTACCTTGCTGAACGGGGGCAATGACATTATTGCAACGCACTTCTCTTTAACAATTAACCAGATCATGTGGTTTAGTCGAATAGGAGTTCTAGTTCTCCCTCCTATCGCTTTTGTTATTACTAAGCGCCTCTGCTTATCTTTGCAACGAGCCGATCGAGATGTCGTTTTGCATGGCACCGAATCGGGACGCCTCTTGCTTCTGCCACATGGTGAATTTGTCGAAGTTCATGAACCAATTTCGGCAGAAAAGGCATGGACGCTCACCCAACACGAACAACTACCAGCCCTCGAATTAAGCTCCCATGACTCACATGGAGTGCGTCGCCCGGGTGGATTGAAGAATCGCTTACGTCGACGTATGAGCGTGGCAACTGTTGAACAAGTTGCTAAGCCA
>WLOF01000038.1 GCA_009699375.1 Actinomycetota bacterium | reverse complement strand
TACAAAATAGTTGACAAATAACGCTCACCAAATGAAGGAACAATGACAACAATATTTTTGCCCGCAAATTCTGGACGTTGTGCAACTTGAACAGCTGCCCAAAGTGCTGCACCAGAGGAGATTCCTGCAAGAATTCCCTCTTCTACTCCCGCTCTCCTTGCGTATGCGATTGCATCATCATTTGTTACATCGAAAACTTCGTCAAAGATATTCCTATCCAGAATATTTGGGATGAAGTTTGGACCAATACCTTGGAGTGGGTGACCCGCTGGACTTCCACCAGTGAGCAAAGGAGAAGCAGCTGGCTCAACTGCGAAGATTTTTATGTTGGGGTTGTGTGCTTTTAACCCTTGACCCACACCTGTAATGGTTCCGCCAGTACCAATTCCTGCAATAACCGCAGCAACCGTTCCATCGGTGTCATTCCAAATTTCTTGAGCCGTTGTGTTGCGGTGGATTTCAGGATTAGCGCCGTTTTCAAATTGACGGACAAGTACTGCCCCTTGAGTCTTGCCAATTTCCTCGGCCTTAGCCACTGCACCTTTCATACCCTCGGCAGCTGGAGTTAAGACAAGTTCTGCTCCAAATGCTCTCAGCAAGGTTCGACGCTCTTTCGACATCGAATCAGGCATAGTTAAAATCACTTTGTAACCTCTTGCTGCGCCGACCATCGCTAGGGCAATTCCTGTGTTGCCCGACGTTGCCTCAATGATTGTTCCACCTGGCTTGAGCGATCCGTCCTTCTCCGCTGCATCAACCATGGCAATGCCAATTCGATCCTTCACTGTGCTGGTTGGGTTGTAGAACTCCAGCTTTGCATAAACATTTGCTTTTGCGCCATCCGTGATTCGATTGAGACGAACGAGTGGAGTATTTCCAACTACCTCTGTGATGTTGTTATAAAGTTTCATTTCTTAGCTCCTAATTGTTAGATATTGAAAGGGAAATGCCGACTAATACTTTTGTGTAGCAGTAATGAGTTCAGCAGGTACAAGTTGTGATACGCCCAAAATCAATCACGCGACGGCGCGTAAAGAGCCAAGATGGGGCGTTGCACATACTTAAATTCTACCCGGAATCAAAATAAACACTACTTGCGAATTCCTCGCAGATGCCTCGGGATTACTCTTGTTTCCAGCGTGAAGTAATAGGCAATCGGCGGTCTTTGCCGAAGGCGCGAGATGAAACTTTGGTACCAGGTGGGTATTGGCGACGCTTGTATTCAGCCTTATCCACCATGGCAATAACTCTATTTACCAATGCCGCATCAAAGCCTGCTGAAATCAATTCCTTTGCGCCTTCATCGCCATCTACATAGCGAACCAGGACTTGATCTAAGAGTTCATACTCTGGCAAAGAATCCGAATCTTTCTGGCCTGGACGCAACTCTGCACTTGGCTCTTTCGTAATGGAACCAGTTGGTATTGGCGGAGTTTGCCCTGTTCGAATTGCTTGGTCGTTGCGCCATCTTGCCAGTGCCCATACATCGGTTTTGTAAATATCTTTAATGGGAGCAAAGCCACCGACAGCATCGCCATAAAGAGTGGAGTAACCGACCGCTAGTTCGCTCTTATTGCCCGTGGCTAAAATTAAATGGCCCTCTTGATTAGAAAGTCCCATCAGTGTTGTTCCGCGCACCCGTGCTTGAACATTTTCTTCAGCTAAACCTTTGAGCGAAAGAGTCTCAATAAATGTCTTCACCATCGGCTCAATCTCAACAACTCGATAATTCAGGCCGGTATTTGTTGCTAGCGCAGAAGCATCGCTTAATGAATGATCCGAGGAATACTTACTTGGGAGTGCAACCCCAAATACGTTCTGGGCTCCTATGGCATCGACAGCAATTGTGGCAACAAGAGCTGAATCGATACCGCCCGATACGCCAAGTGCCACGGTTTTAAAATTGTTCTTAACAACGTAATCCCGAACGCCCATAACAAGGGCTTTCCACACTTCGGCCATGTCATCAAGACGAGCCGAAATCACTGGCTTGAGAGCGGTATAGGGATCAAGTGCTTTCTCTGAAATAACTACATCCGGGGTAGATGTGGCGAGCGCCAATTCGAGATCGAGTACAACTAACGCGCTTTCAAATTGTTCGGCTCGGCAAATAACTTTTCCGCCACCGTCAACAACAATCGAGTCCCCGTCGAAAACCAGGTCGTCCTGTCCGCCAATCATGTTCACGTAAGCCAACGGCGCACCAAGTTCTTGGGCTCTTTGTTGAACGAGCGATAAACGGCGGTCATCTTTATTTCGCTCATAAGGGCTGCCGTTGGGGACCAAAACTAATCCAGGGGTTCTAGCTTGAAGCTCTGTTAACGGATGCCAGATATCTTCACAGATGGCGATGCCCACATCGACTCCATGAATTCGCACAACGAGCGTGCGGTCTCCTGG
This sequence comes from Actinomycetota bacterium, assembly GCA_009699375.1. Classification (GTDB taxonomy): domain Bacteria; phylum Actinomycetota; class Actinomycetes; order Nanopelagicales; family Nanopelagicaceae; genus QYPT01. The sequence continues at coordinate 5,246 of WLOF01000038.1, read as the reverse complement.
CACGAAATTTCTAAATTCATCAAAGACTCCATAGTTGGGCAAATGATGTTTTGCATATCGGGCTTTTATTTCTCCGCCATGAATAATCGCAACAGCGTTTTGTGGCCCACCTACTGGCTTGCCTTGTTGATGAGGTTGGCTCAGGGCGATAGGAGATTCATCTAAATATCCAACGACAAGAACGAGATCACCGAAACCATCTTTCTGCGCCTTGCTAGCAATGTCCTTAATTGCCTTCATGCTGGCTACTCGAAACGATGAACGAAGTGCCAAATCTTCAACCGGATATCCAGTCACAACCATCTCTGGAAAGAGAAGTACATGCGCCCCGGCCTTAGATGCTTGCTCAATAGATTGAGCAATTAAGAGCGCATTTGCGCTCAGATCTCCCACTGTTGGGTTGATCTGTGCAAGTGCCAATCGCAACTGGCCAGCGCTCTGGGGCATAGATAAGAGTCTAATGGTCGCGCTAAACTTGGCGCTCCCAGGGACCTGATCTTCAGGCCATGAGGTTGGAGGATTGTCATGTCAGAAAGCCTTTATGGCGGTGCTCAACATCGACGAATAACTATTCGCGATCTCGCAAGCGCAAAGACGCGTAATGAAAAATGGCCAATGCTCACCTCGTATGAAGAGATGACTGCATCAATATTTGATGAGGCTGGAATCCCAGTCTTACTTGTGGGCGATAGCGCTGGCAATAATTTTCTCGGCGAAGAAAATACTATCCCCGTCACTGTTGACCAACTCATTCCTCTAGCCCGTGCAGTTGTGCGTGGCTCGACTCGTGCAATGGTTGTTGCCGATATGCCCTTTGGATCCTACGAAGCATCACCCGATCAAGCCCTTGCAACAGCGGTTAGGTTTTTCAAAGAGGCTGGTGTGCACGCAGTAAAACTAGAAGGCGCACACTATGAACAAGTGCGCACACTTGTGGCATCGGGAATTCCTGTCATGGGCCACCTAGGGCTTACTCCGCAATCCCTCCATCAACTTGGCGGCTACCGAGTCCAAGGTCGCGAAGATGGTCCCGCAATTCTTGAGAGCGCATTGGCCATGCAAGAGGCAGGTGCTTTTGCCATAGTTCTAGAACTTGTTCCTGCTGAGTTGGCTGCCCAAATTTCCCAAGCTCTCACAATTCCGACAATAGGAATAGGTGCCGGCAATGGCTGCGATGGGCAGGTAATGGTCTGGACAGATCTCATGGGGCTAACAAAGAAGCCACCTAAATTGGCGAAGGCTTATCGCAACATTCGTAAAGAAATGTTGGATGCCACAGCTGAGTGGGCACGCGATGTTGCATCGGGAGCATTTCCTGGGCCGGATCAGACCTTTCATTAATGTCTAAATTCAGCATTGACCTCACTTCGTTAAAAAAATACCGAGATTTTCGGTATTTATGGTCTGCTGGCTTCATTTCTTACATCGGTTCCATGATTACCTACGTTGCTATTCCATTTCAGATCAAGGAAATGACCCATTCGTACTTGGCGGTCGGTATTAGCGGGGCAGTTGAAATAATTCCCCTGATTATTTTCGGACTTTATGGTGGGGTCCTTGCCGATTCCGTGGACCGTAAGAAGATGATCTGGGCAACCGAGGCAGCTTCATTGGTTTTGACATCCATCCTGCTGATCAATTCCCTGTCACCACATCCGCACCTACTCCTCATCTACATCGTGGCCGGATTGTTCGCAGCCGTTGATGGGTTGCAACGTCCAAGTGCCGATGCAATCCTGCCTCGCATCGTGGGGCATGGCGATCTGCCATCGGCCAGTGCGCTCATGAGTTTGCGTTGGCAGTTCGGAGTTATTGTCGGGCCCTCAATTGGCGGAGTCATCATTTCTACTTCATCAGTTTCGGTTGGCTACTTCGTAGATGTTATTTCTTTCGTCATCTCTTTACTTCTCTTACTCAAAGTCGGTTCGGTGCCCGCAAACCCACTAGCCCAAAAGCCATCTCTGGCAGGCTTATTAGAGGGTTTACGTTATGCATTTAATCGGCAAGATTTATTGGGAACATATCTCGTAGATTTAGCTGCAATGTTTTTTGCAATGCCAAATGCGCTCTTTCCATTTTGGGCTGACCAACTTGGTGCACCTTGGGCACTTGGATTTCTCTATGCCTCGGGAACTGCGGGAGCAATTGTCATAACTTTGACCAGCGGATGGATGACAAATTTCAGATTCCATGGCCGAGCAATTATGTGGGCCGCAATCGGATGGGGAGTCGCGATCGCCGCCGCTGGACTCGTCCATTGGTTACCACTTGTCCTGTTATTTCTGGCCCTTGCCGGTGCTTCGGACATGGTCAGTGCACTTCTTCGCAAAGCTCTATGGAACCAAACAATCGCCGACGAATTCCGCGGACGACTTGCAGGTATCGAATTACTTTCTTACTCGGTCGGACCACTTGCTGGTCAACTTCGGGCGGCCACAATTGCATCTGCTACTTCGTTGACCTTTTCGGTAACTTCCGGGGGGATAATTTGCGTCATTGTTGTCGCAATTACGGCCGGATTTTTACCAAAATTCCGGAAATTCGACCTTCAGACCAACGAATTTGCCGTTCGAGAACGAAAAGTTCGTAAAATCTCGTAAAAAACTTTATTTTGCAAAAAATATTTACTAAAAATCCCGTGAAAGCATAAAAATATCCAAAAAAGAATTTGCGACACGCAATGAAATATTTGTCACATAATGCTGGCATATTTTGTAAATCAGTGACACCCTTATCCTTGAACAGGTTCGGTGACGGATCGAACCATTCCGATAGGAGAAGTTACGTGGCTGCAGCTAAGAAATCTGCTCCAAAGCGTCGCAAGAAGGTAGCTGCTAAGGCAGCACCAAAGAAGCGTCGTAAGAAGGCCGCTGCTAAGGCAGCAGCACCAAAGAAGCGTCGCAAGAAGGCCGCTGCTAAGAAAGCAGCTCCAAAGCGTCGTAAGAAAGCCGCTGCTAAGAAAGCAGCTCCAAAGCGTCGCAAGAAGGCAGCTGCTAAGAAAGCAGCTCCAAAGCGTCGCAAGAAAGCAGCTGCTAAGAAAGCAGCTCCAAAGCGTCGCAAGAAGGCAGCTGCTAAGAAAGCAGCTCCAAAGCGTCGTAAGAAGAAGGCAGCCGCTTCTGCAGCTGCTCCAAAAAAGCGTCGTCGTCGTAAGAAGGCAGTTGCTGCCAAGTAACGACATTAAAAGACCCGCCACGAAAGTGGCGGGTCTTTTTTTTGCCCAAAATTAATTACATCTACATCAATACTTATTCGTCCTTAACACCCTTACGCAATGACTCTCCAACTTTATTAAATATTTCAGCAAGAGCGCTTTGATCTGACTTTGTTAAATGATCGATAAATCGCTCTCGCACACTTTCCACGTGATCGGGCGCTGCAGAAACAATTGCTTTCCATCCTTTAGGTGTCATCACCGCGAAGGAACCGCGCTTATCTACCGGGCATGCTTCTCTCTTGATCCAGCCCTCTTTTTCCATGACCTTGATTCGGTGCGATAAGCGCGAGCGCGACAGCATTGCAATCTCGGCTAACTCGGCCATCCTCATTTTCCGCTCGGGGGCTTCGCTGAGTTGGGCCAATATTTCATAGTCCGACATAGATAAATCGTGCCCCTGTAAATCAGCGTCGAGAGCTTCTAATAAGCGTCGGCTGGCAACAATGTATTGGCGCCAAGCTTTCATTTCGGCAGGATTGAGCCACCTAGGGGTGCTTGATGTAGCGTTTTCCCGTGCCATTGCACCAGTGTAAACGATAAGTTGAACTTTCAACTACTTTAGGAGTTTCATGAAAAGCGGTCTTGATTCAAGCCATAAGGACACCTCTGTTCGAGTTCAAGATGACCTCTTTCGTCATATGAATGGCCAATGGCTTTCTACTGCAGAAATTCCTGCCGACCGATCTGGCGATGGTGCGTTTTATTGGCTCCGCGATGAAGCAGAACAAAAGACTCGCGAAATTATTGAATCAACTGCCAGCACTTCTTACCCCCATGGATCTGTTGGGCAAAAAATTGGTGACCTATATAAGAGCTACATGAATGAAGAACGTGCAGAAGAGTTGGGCATCTCCCCCATTGCCGATGATTTGGCGAGCTCTCTTGCAATTACTACCAAGGAAGAATTTTTGGCACTCCTTGGTCGACTTGAGTACGAAGGTTTGGGTGGACTTTTCTACGGACTGATCACCACAGACAATATGAAATCCGATGAAAACATTTTGTACCTCGGCCAATCTGGCCTAAGTCTTCCTGACGAGTCCTATTACCGTGAAGATGAATACGCCCCTATCCGCGAAGAGTTTCTAGCCCATGCCACGAGAATGTTTGCCATCGCAAAAATCGAAGGCGGGGCCGACCACGCTAAAAGAATTCTAGAAATCGAAACAGAGTTAGCCAGTTTTCACTGGGATCAAGTTCGTGATCGCGATGCAACGCTGACATATAACAAAGCCACTTTTGCGCAGTTGCAAGAACTCTCCCCTGGCCTTGATTGGGGAACGTGGAATAGCGGTGCCAAAGTGCCAGACCATGTATTGGCTACCACCATTGTTCGTCAGCCTTCTTTTTTCACTGGGCTAGGCGAGCTTCTCAATAACTACGAGAACGAAAAGTGGCGTTCTTGGCTGACGTGGCAGGTCCTTTCTAGCGCTTCCACTTACTTGCATGCAGAGTTAGTAAATGAAAACTTCGCTTTTTACGGCACCACACTTTCTGGCGTCCCTCAACTAAAAGAGCGTTGGAAGCGCGGTGTGGGCTTAGTTGAAGGCTCCCTTGGCGAAGCGGTTGGCCAACTTTATGTAGAAAAACATTTTCCGGCTGAAGCTAAAACACGGATGCAGCAGTTAGTAAAAAATCTCATTGAGGCCTACCGGGTCGATATCAAAGCCCTTGATTGGATGAGCCCTGAGACCAAAGTGCGAGCGCTAGAAAAGCTCGATAAGTTCACCCCAAAAATTGGCTACCCAGATAAGTGGCGCGACTACAGCGACTTGCAGATTTCCCCCGATGATTTAATTGCCAACCTTTCTGCGATTTCAACTTTCACCCGAAACTTTGAGTTAAATAAAATCGGCAAACCTGTTGACCGCAGCGAATGGTTTATGACCCCCCAAACTGTCAACGCCTATTACAACCCAGGCATGAATGAGATCGTTTTTCCTGCAGCGATATTGCAACCGCCGTTCTTTGATTTAGAGGCCGACGATGCCGCTAACTACGGTGGAATTGGGGCCGTTATTGGCCATGAAAT
>WLOF01000037.1 GCA_009699375.1 Actinomycetota bacterium | reverse complement strand
TGTTGACTTGGTAGAGACGGACGAAGGGCGCTAACAATGCGCTTGCTCGTGGGGCGGATAGGTCGCGCTCACGGAATTGCCGGTGAAGCAACGATCGAAGTTCGAACCGACGAACCCGAAAATAGATTCGCAATCGGCGCTCGCGTGCAGACCGATGACCATGGTGATCTTCTGATCACTTCTCACCGTTGGCATAACGGAATTTTGTTGTTGGGCTTTGAAAATATCTCTGATCGCAACGGCATCGAAACACTTCGAGATACTTTGATGTACTGCGAGGTCGACATTGATGCGCCAGGTGATGGAGCAGATGATTACCACGTGCTTCAGCTCATCGGATGCACTGCGTTTTTACAATCAGGTGAAAAATTCGGTAAAGTGCGAGATGTCATTAACTTGCCAGGCCAAGACGTGTTAGCAATTGATACCGCAAACGGCGAAGTTCTGATTCCATTCGTGCGCCAATTGGTGCCAGAGGTTGATATTAAGAATAAGAAAATGACCGTTATTCCACCCCAGTTATCGGCAGAGGTGAAGTAATGAAAATAGAAGCGGTCACAATATTTCCTGAATACTTCGCACCCCTTTCACTTTCTTTGATCGGAAAAGCGCAAGAAAGTGGTTTGCTTGAAGTTGCTATTCATGATCTGCGCAGCTTCACATCAGATAACCATCACAGCGTTGATGACACTCCATATGGCGGTGGCGCTGGGATGGTGATGAAGCCTGAAATCTGGGGAGAAGCACTTGACCCATTAATGAAACCAGAAACTGATCTGATTATTCTCACGCCAGCGGGCCGTCGTTTTAATCAAAAGATGGCGCACGCATTTTCTCAGTCACAGCATTTAGTTTTTGCTTGCGGTCGCTACGAAGGTATTGATGCACGTGTTGGTCAGTATTACTCATCGCAAGGTTTCAGAGTCCATGAAGTCAGCATCGGAGATTATGTCTTAGGTGGGGGAGAAGTTGCATCCCTTGTCATGATTGAAGCAATCACTCGTTTATTGCCAGGAGTATTAGGTAATCCTGATTCACTTATTGAAGAATCACATGTTGAAGAAGGATTTCTTGAATATCCCAACTACACCAAACCATCAGTTTGGCGAGATCTTTCTGTGCCAGAAATTTTACTCAGTGGCAATCACGGTGCTATCGCCACATGGCGAGCCGAACAAGCACAAAGGCGCGCCCAAGAGCAATCCTGATTCGCCCCCATGCCAATGCTCGCGTAATATTCGCAAATGGCAATTGATCCTGCAATACAGTCGCGTTTGATTCGCGATCTTGAACCAGTGGTTGCCGTTGAATTAGATCGCCACCTCTCTGTACAAAAGCAGTGGTATCCACACGAGTATGTCCCTTGGAGTGAAGGTCGCACATTTGCTGGCCCTCTCAATGGTGATGCGTGGGAAGCAAAAGATTCAAAACTTTCTGTGATTGCTCAAGATTCTCTCGTCCTCAATCTCATGACTGAAGATAATTTACCGAGTTATCACACCGAAATTGCTATCGCTATGGGTCGAGATGGCGCATGGGGTAATTGGATTGAACGTTGGACTGCCGAAGAAAACCGTCACGGCATTGTGATGCGTGATTATTTAATGGCAACGCGAGGCGTTGACCCTTACGAACTAGAAGATTTACGCATGGCTCATATGTCTCTTGGGTATCAAACTCCTTATGAGACAGATATGTTGCACACGGTTGCATATGTTTCTTTTCAAGAGTTAGCGACCCGTATTTCACATCGCAATACTGGACGCATCTCTAATGACCCAACCTGCGAGGGAATGTTGCAAAGAATCGCCCTCGATGAAAACTTGCACATGATTTTTTATCGCAACTTGTTGGGCAAGGCCATTGATCTCGAACCAAATGCTGCCATGCGTGCAATCACTGACGTTGTCACTAACTTTGCAATGCCAGGGGTTGGCATGCCAGGCTTTGGTCGCAAGGCCGTACAGATTGCACTTGCTGGAATTTATGACCTTCAGCTTCACGTTGACGAAGTTATCACTCCAGTTCTGCGTGCCTGGAACATTTTCGATCGTGAAGATTTAACAGGAGATGGACAAGCTGCTCGTAACGAATTGAGCGCGTTCCTTGCAAAATCATCAGAAGAAGCGGAACGATTTAGCGACAAGCGCGAAGCACACTTTGAAAAATTGATTGCTCGCGGTCAAGAACCTATCCGTTTAGAGAATTAGCTTCTAAATCCCAACCCTCGCTACTGGTTTTAAGTAGTGGCAATAACTCTTTTGGATCTTGAGTTTGCACATCAATTCGACTCAAAACGCTCTTACCTTTATCTTTTACCGGCTTACTCAATGTGATATTAACTTTTGCATATTTCCATGTACCAGCAACGCACGAAGGTTCGCAGTTATTGGCTGCATAATCCCCAGTTCCTGTTGCACCTTTGGCAGACCAGCTTTCCCATTTAATGTTGGCAACTCCGACACCAGCATCTGCGCAATATTGCGTCATAGTCGTTGGTTTGAAATCAACAATTCCGCAGTCGTAAACGTAAACTTGCTCAGAGACTGCCCGATGTAAAAATGTATACGCACCAATACTTATGCCAAGAACAGAAATTAGGGCCAAGGCCACAAGTAGCCCACGCGAACTTTTCACTTTGCACCCTTCTTCGTAACGCTCAGAAGTGAGGATACTTCTAGATCTTTTGCTTTGGTTCAGTTTCCCACGCTCAGCAGGGATGAAGAAAGTAGAAATTTGCGCAACATACCTAGGCACTCCCTAGTCTTTCAACTGGCACAGGTTTAACCTATTAATCGTTCGTTCTTACATTCTTCCCATTCAGCGTTGAAAGGAAGTCCTAAGTGTCAGATCAAAACAGCTCCAATCAGGCAGAAGAGCATCGTCTCGGAGCCCTTGGATACAAGCAAGAACTTTCTCGAGTTCTGAGTAAGTTCCAAAGTTTTAGCGTTGCCTTTACCTATTTATCTCCAATGGTGGGCATCTATTCACTCTTTGTACTCGGTGTCGGATCTGCCGGCCCTCGCTATATCTGGTTGATGTTGATCCCAGTAGCGGGCATGTACTTTGTTGCTCTGATTTTTGGCGAGCTAGGCAGCCACTATCCAATATCCGGAGCGCTCTATCAATATTCCAAATTTGCCGTAAGCAAGAAATATGGCTGGTGGGTTGGCTGGTTCTATTTAATGGCTCTACTCGTCACAATCGCTGCTGTTGATACAGGAGTTGTTCCTTATCTTTCCGCAATTCTCAATAGCTGGTTTGGTATGAACATCGATCCATCTAAGCACTCAACGATTATGGTGATGACTCTTGCGCTCCTTGCAATTCAAACCATTCTCAACATCACAGGTGCCAAGATGATGGGTCGCATTGCCAGCTTTGGTTCATGGATCGAACTCTTTGGAACATTCGGTATCGCAGTAATTTTGGCTGCTGCCGGCTTCAACCATGGATTTGGTTTCTTGTTCAGCTCGCAAGGTGCTGAAACTGTTGGTACTAACTCATTGGGAGTCGACTTCCATGCAAGTTGGTGGACAGGCGCGGCCCTCGTTGCGGTTCTTGCACACGCATTTATCTTCTACGGATTTGAATCTGCAGGAGATGTTGCTGAAGAAACAAAAGATGCATCAAAGCAGGTTCCAAAAGCAATGCGTCAAGCACTCCTTGCTGGCGCTTTGACATCTTTCATACTTATTGCTGCACTGCTGCTTGCAACTCCAAGTGATCCAGAAGGTTATAAGACAGCAACATCATTTGCTGGCGGAATTCCTTACATCCTCAGCACAGCAATTAGCTCTTCATTTTTGCGCGATATTTTGCTTTTGGCTGTGGTCTTTGCATTCTTCTCATGCGGATCATCTATCCAAGGTGCAAGTTCTCGCATGCTCTTCTCATACGCTCGCGATGGTGCAGTTCCTGCAGCAAAGACAGTTGCAAAGGTCTCACCTCGTTTCCACACACCAGTAAACGCACTGTTGCTTGGAGCGATCGTTCCTTTGATCTTTACACTCCTTGTAAATATCACACCATCTAAGGACATCAAGATTGGATTCTTTACTTATCCTGCAAACGTTTCGGCGCTTGTATCTCTCGTTTCCTTCGGTGTCAGTGGAATCTATTTGGCCTTCTTACTCACGGTATTAGGTGCACTCATCGCCCGTACTCGTGGCTGGGTTCCAAATGGACACTTCACATTGGGTAGCAAAGGCATGATCGTAAATATCATCGCTCTTGTTTACTTAGTCGTGATGTTTATCAACATGGTATTGCCGACCGGACTTGCAAGTCCGCGCGGTGCTTTATTTAACCTCGACTGGGTAACGCTGCTGGTTATGGTGGTGATTGGCCTATTGGGCCTCATTGTCTACGCCTTCGCAAAACCAGGAAAGCAGTCATCCTCGAAGTAAAACCTTAAAAGCACATCAAGCGCGTTCACCTTTTTAGCAATCATTGCTAAGTTTAAGAGGTGGGCGCGCTTGATGGTTTAAGGATTGCAGATTTTTCACGCGTCCTTGCAGGTCCTTACGCAACAATGTTATTGGCCGATATGGGTGCAGAAGTTATTAAAGTAGAACGCCCCGGTGTTGGTGATGACACCAGAACATGGGGCCCGCCATATGACGCAGATAAGAATGCAACGTATTTCCAATCCGTTAATCGAAATAAACGTGGCCTCACCGCAGATCTTTCATCAGAGTTAGGGCGCAGGAAAGCCCTTAATCTCATCGAAACATGCGATGTCGTAGTTGAAAATTTCGCAGTCGGTACGATGGAAAAATTTGGGCTTGGATATGAAGATCTATCCCAAAAATTTCCACAACTTATTTATTGCTCAATTTCAGGTTTTGGCAGCAGCGATAAAGCCCAAGACTTACCTGGCTATGACTTACTAGTTCAAGCAATGAGTGGGCTGATGAGCATTACTGGCCCACAAGGTGCGCCAAGCAAAGTTGGAGTAGCACTTATTGACGTTGTTGCAGGTTTACATGCTTCGTTAGGAATTGTTAGCGCCCTGCATCATCGCAACGAACAAGGCCAAGGACAAAAGATTGAAATTAACTTATTGAGTTCAGCCCTTTCTGCAATGGTGAATCAAGCAGGTGCATTTGCTGGTGCTGGTGTCATCCCACAGTCCATGGGCAACGCTCATCCCAGCATCGCTCCTTATGAGGTTTACCAAGCATCCGATAAACCATTTGTTGTTGCAGTCGGCAATGATGCTCAGTTTGCAAAGTTTTGCGAAACAATTGGCGCAGACTTTGTGAAGGACATTCGATTCATTTCAAACCCTAAACGCGTGCAACACCGAGTAGAACTCAACGCCCTCCTTGCACCTCTGCTTGCCAGTAACACCGCAAAGCATTGGACAAAAGAGTTAACCAAAGTTGGCGTACCAGCTGGTCCAATCAACACCATTGGCGAAGCTGTTGCCCTTGCGGAGTCACTCTCACTCAAACCCATCGTTAAGATCACAGATCCTCGAGATTCCAGCAAAAGTAAAACAATTGCCAACCCGATTACATTTTCACAGACTCCAGTGGAGTATCGCCTAGGACCACCTGCATTAGGTATTGACGACTAACGCTTTTACTTAACGGAAAGCTTGAATTCCTGTCAGTGTTTCACCAAGTACGAGTGCATGAATTTCGTGTGTTCCTTCATACGTGAGAACAGTTTCTAAGTTGACCATATGTCTAAAGATTGGGTATTCAGTCGTAATACCGGCACCACCTAATATCGATCGAGCTTCGCGCGCTATCTCAAGGGCGCCTTGCACGTTATTAAATTTACCCATGCTGATTTGAACAGGTGTTACTTTGTGCTCATCCTTAATCTTGCCGATATGTAGGGCTAAGAGCATCGCGGTATTGAGACGCGTAGCCATAGTGGCAAATTTAAGTTGGGTGATTTGGTGGCGAGCAATTGGTCCATCAAATTGTTCGCGCGTTGCGGCGTAGCTTTGCGCAACTTCAAAGCAATCACGTGCAGCTCCTACTGCTCCAAAAATGATTCCATAGCGCGCTTCTGCAAGACACATCAGGGGAGCGCGCAGGCTTGTTGCAAGTGGCAAGCGCGCACTATCTGGTACTCGCATATTGGTGAAGACCAATTCAGCGGTGAGCGATGCTCGCAAAGAAAGTTTATGTTTAATGACATTTGCCTTAAATCCTGGCGTCGTTGTTGGCACACAAAATCCTCGTATGCCTTCATCGGTACGCGCCCAGATCACTGCAACATCTGCAACGGATCCGTTTGTAATCCACATCTTGCTACCGTTAATAATCCAATCGCCGCCATCTTTTTTGGCGTTCGTTAACATGCCAGCAGGGTTAGAACCATGATCTGCTTCAGATAGCCCAAAACATCCAATCGCTTTTCCTGTTGCCATCTGTGGTAACCATTCTTGTTTCTGCTCTTCACTGCCGTATGCATAAATTGCATACATCGAGAGCGAACCTTGCACGGAGTTGAGTGAGCGAATTCCAGAATCTCCTGCTTCTAACTCCAAATTTGCAAGTCCATAAGAAGTCGCATCCGTTCCAGCACATCCGTATCCCTGTAGGTGCATACCTAAGAGACCAATAGATCCAAGCTCTTGCGCTAATTCTCTTACGGGTATCTCCGCGTTTTCATACCACGATGCGATATTTGGCTTAATGCGATCATTAACAAACTTTCGAGTCACTGCCTGGATTTCTCGTTGTTCTTGCGTTAGCCCGCGTTCGATATCTAAAAGAGTAAAAGGATGCATAGTTGCCATACAGCAAGAGTATCTCCAGGCAACTCTTTGCTCAATCCAGAATGTGATGCTTGGCCTTGCGTGAGTGTCTTTGCCCTTACAAAGTGCCCACAAACTCCTCCATTTAACATAGGTGTTTGGGTTGCGATTTACTTCAGACTTTAAGAGACTTTGCCAAGGCAATGACGAATGGGGAGCGGGCATGTCTCTTTTCACAACGACATGAAACGTATCTTTATTGCCTCATCACTTTTGGTAGCCCTTGTATTCCCAATAAACACTCCTGCAACTGCAGGAGATGGTGTTTTATGGATTGCGCCAGATAACACAAGTAGTTATGAGCGGAGTTTGTTCAAACTTTGGGTAGATGCTGACGGTAATGGTTGCGATACTCGAGCCGAAGTTCTTATCAAGGAAGCATCCGTTAAACCAAAAGTAGGGGCTAAGTGCAAATTAACAGGTGGCACATGGATAAGTTCTTACGATGGGGTCACGTACAAAGATGCATCTAAGTTAGATATCGATCATTTGGTACCGCTTGCAGAAGCATGGCGCTCTGGTGCTTGGGAATGGGATGAGCAACAACGTCAAGATTTTGCAAATGATCTAGAGCAAGAGTGGGCGCTCAACGCAGTGACCGCATCGGTGAATAGAAGTAAGGGCGATAAAGATATTTCTTCATGGCTACCAAAGAAGAATCTCTGCGCTTACTTAATCGGTTGGGCCTCAGTGAAGAGCCGCTACCAGTTAAGCGTTGACAAGGCTGAAGCGCTGGTCATTAATAAGTATTACAAGAGTTGTGGGCTAGGTCATCAAACAAAAGAACGCGTGGTTCGAAATCCTGTCCCTACGGTAACTTCAACGCAAGGGACAACTAATTCGGCTGTGACCTATCAAATTTCACAAGTTGTCATCGATCTAACAACGTT
>WLOF01000036.1 GCA_009699375.1 Actinomycetota bacterium | reverse complement strand
CGTGTAGCCATTGCCGCTGGAAAGTTCCAGGGAGTTATAAGAAGTGAAACACCAATTGGTTGATGTGTAACCAAAATTCGCTTATCCCCACTTGGAGACTTACGGAAATCACCTGGCACGCGCACTGCTTCTTCTGCAAACCAACGGAAGAATTCCGCAGCGTAAGTAACTTCTCCTTTTGCATCAGCAAAAACTTTTCCGTTCTCGCGAGAAACCAAAGTTGCTATTGCATCACTTTCAGCGATGATCATTTCGTAGGCTTTGCGCAAAATTTCACTTCTAAAACGTGGAGAGGTTTTTGACCATTCCGGAAGTGCGTTGTGAGCCGCAGTAATCGCCGCTTCGCACTCGGCTTCCCCTGCTAGCGATACTTCAGCAATAACAGATCCATCGCTTGGGTCGTATACGGGTGTGGTCGAAATTCCATCAACCCACGCACCATTTATATATAGCTTTGAGCGCATAAGGTGAGCATACGCTCTAAGATGGTGAGAGTGAAAAGCGTTTATCGCGTGCAACAGGGGAGAATCCGTGCCTAAGTCTTGGACTGATGGCGCCCCGACGCCAGGGGTGCTTCAAGAACACGCACATTTGAAAGATCCATTCTCTTACAGAGTTAAACGCAGACTTTTAGGCAACCCACTCAATCGGCATTCTTTAGGGCACCAACGTTTAAGCAAGAGGTACGCCCTTGGAATTCTTTCAAGTGACTGCATTTCATCGTCCGCTTACGGAAGTGAACAAATACTTATTGCATTACTTCCAGCTTTCGGTTTGGCATCTTTTGCACTCATGATGCCGATGACTGCAGTCATTCTTGCAATTCTTGTAATCGTCACTTTAAATTATCGAAATGTAATTTCTGTCTATACAAAAACTGGCGGAGCTTACATAGTTGCTCGAGATAATTTTGGACCAACCACCTCAATAGTTGCAGCTGTCGCATTAATGTTGGATTACATCGTTACCGTTGCAATTCAATCAGCTGCAGGTGTTGCGGCAATTATTTCAACATTTCCTTCCTTACACCCAGGCAAGATCTACATGACGCTTGGCGTGATTGTTCTACTCACATATGGAAACTTGCGCGGAGTTAAAGAAGCGGGAAAGTCATTTGCCCTGCCAACGTATCTTTTCGTGGGAGCTATGGGAGTTGTTTTCTTAACAGGACTTTATCGAGTCTTTACAAACAATATGCCGCAATTAGATACAAACCTTCCGGGGGCTGTTGCGGTTGGCCAGGCACAAGGTTTACTGACATTTAGTGCAATTTTTATCCTCCTCCGCGCTTTTGCAAATGGAGGGTCTTCACTTACTGGACTTGAAGCCATTTCTGATGGTGTCGCACTCTTTAAAACACCAGAAGCTGCAAATGCCAAACGAACTCTTGTTGTAATGAGCTCGATTTTGGGAACTCTTGTACTTGGTGTTTCTTGGTTCGCTCAGCGAATTCACGCAATGCCATATGAATCGGGCACACCAACGGTGATATCCCAGATTGCAAAAGTTGCACTCGGTGATGGCCCCGCTGGTAAGGCATTCTTTATTTTTGTTCAAGCGGCCACCATGTTAATTCTTTTCGCAGGGGCTAATACAACATATAGCGCTTTTCCAATTCTTTGTAACTTTGTGGCTAACGATGGTTACCTACCCCATCAATTGAGCAAGCGAGGACATCGTTTAGCATTCTCAAACGGCATTATTTTCCTTGCAGGTTCTGCAATGTTATTGGTTCTTTTCACGCGAGCTTCTGTTGATCATCTCGTTGCTTTTTACGCCCTAGGTGTATTCACTGGTTTCACTCTGGCTGGTTTCGGCATGGCAAAACATGCATATGTCCACCGAACAGGTGCTTGGAAAATTCGATTTGTCATTAACGCTCTGTCTGGATCCGTTTCTGTAATTGTTGTTATTGTCTTTGCAGTTGTTAAATTCAGTGAAGGTGCATGGATAGTTTTGGTCATTGCGCCAATAGCAATCCTTTCTCTGATTAGATTAAATCGTCAATACCGCAATGAACAAGCAGTGCTCAATCTCAAGCCAGCAGTTTCGCGAGCAACATCTATTGGGCGTCATGATGTAACAATTCTGGTTGACAGCGTTGACGTTGCCACAATTGGAGCGGTGCGTTATGCGCGGAGTTTGAAACCACATTCCCTCACCGCCGTGCACTTTGTTATAGATGATAAGCGCGCTGAGAATATTAAGACTCAGTGGGCGAACACACATGCTTTAGATGATGTAATGCTAGAACTTATTGATTGTCCGGATCGCCGCTTAGCCAATGCTGCGGTTGATTATGCAATTCGAACAACAATCGCTCCCGATGTAGAACTTACGCTTTTATTACCTAGAAGGTCATATGCACCAATTCTTGGAAAATTGTTGCATGACCAAACCGCTGAAGATATTGCGCGCCCAATTTCACAATTACCACGTGTGGTTGCAACCATTGTTCCATTCGATGTTGCAAAAATTATCTCAGGAAAATCGGCCTTAGCACCGAGCAGTGAGCCTCAAGAGGTTGCCATAGCTCCAACTTCAAAGCCAATAAAAAAAGTAAGCCAAATGAGTTCAGATCCAGTAAGTCACTATGCAGAAAATATGATTCCTATTGGTTCTATTTCTTGGCGGAATCGCGCCCATGTTCAAGGTCGCGTCACATCAATCCGGGCAGCAGCTCAAGGATCAGCGCCAACAGTTGAAGTTGAAATCTGGGACGAAACTGGCGGAGTGACGCTGCAATTTTTGGGACGCCGAGAGATTGCTGGGCTAGATGTTGGCTCTCAACTTCGCGCAGAAGGAATGGTTGGCGAGACACATGGTTCGCTCACAATTCTTAATCCATCTTACGAAATTGTTATTTAGCCTGTAGAGCGGTGGCGGTGGGATTTGAACCCACGGTTGAGTTTCCCCAACACGCGCTTTCGAGGCGCGCTCCTTCGGCCGCTCGGACACGCCACCAAAAGTGAGGATACAGCAACTATTTTGCTTCGCGCTCTTTACTAAAAAAAGAGGTAAGTAATTGAGCACATTCAACTTCTAAAACACCAGAAGTTACTTCCATTTTGTGTAGCGCTCTTGGATCACGCAAGACATCCCACACTGAACCAACGGCGCCTGCTTTTTTATCCCAGGCACCAAATACAAGGTATGGGATTCTGGCTTGAGCAATTGCGCCTGCGCACATAGCGCATGGCTCAAGTGTTACTACGAGAGTATGTGAATCTAAGCGCCAGTTTGCAATTTTTTCAGCAGCACTACGGATTGCAACTATTTCTGCGTGAGCACTTGGATCTTTGTGAAGCTCACGTTCATTAGTGCCTGTTGCAACTATTTCACCTTGTGAATTCAAAATAACCGCGCCTACAGGGACATCCAGTGGATTAGAGCTGCGCGCTAATTCAATCGCAATTTTCATTGCTTCAGTTGAATTCATTTCGCAATCTTACAGGTCAATTAAATCCCGGAACTGTTCACCAAAGCCGAGCCTTGTTGCAATTGCATCCAATTGTTGATCTGGGAAAAGCTCGGCATCATCACACAGCGCCGAAATTTCCATGTGATTCATTCCAAGATCGGCCAACATATCAATTTGACCTGTGGGTATTGGCTCATCGTCTTCTTCAGGAAAAGGCAGATCTGCTAATTCAACAAACTCTGCAGCAACTTCGTAATCAAGTGCGCATGTAGCATCGCTCAGCATCATGCTGATATGAGCGCCTAATACACGTATCAACATAAAAAATTCTTCATCAATTGCGATAAGTGCGATTGCACCACCATTTGTTTGCTGACTTTTTAAACGATCAATAATGTGGGCTAAGTCATGTGCACTCGGTAATTGAGCCAACGTCCAACGGCCATTTTCATGCCAAGCCGCAACCGCAATATCAACTTCGTCGTTCACGACAGCCCCCTGAGTTCCTCTGGCCTATAGGTTGCATAGTGACACTCATTTCAAAAGAAAGAAAGACCTGTAAGGTAGGAATATGAAAGTTCATATTGCAGACCATCCTCTGATTTCGCATAAATTGACGCTGCTAAGAGATGAAAGGACTGACTCTCCAACTTTCCGCCGTCTTGTCGAAGAGCTCGTAACTCTCCTTGCCTATGAAGCCACACGTGATGTGAGAACTAAAAACGTTTCTATAAAGACACCCGTAACGACAACACAAGGTTTGAAATTGGCAGATCCACGCCCTGTAGTAGTTCCAATTCTGCGAGCAGGTTTGGGAATGCTCGAAGGAATGGTGCGATTAATTCCTACAGCTGAAGTTGGTTTTCTTGGAATGGTCCGCGATGAAAAAACTTTAAAAGCAAGTACTTATGCAAATCGTTTACCTGACGACCTTTCTGGCAGACAGTGTTATGTACTTGATCCGATGTTGGCAACAGGTGGAACACTTGTCGCAGCGTTTGAATTTCTTCTTAACTTAGGTGCAACGGACATCACAGCAATATGTATTCTTGCTGCTCCCGAAGGACTTGCTTACGTAGAAAAAGCGTTTGAAAATTCTAAAGTTCCTATAACTATCGTTACTGGTGCGTTAGATACTAAACTCAATGAACACGGATACATCGTTCCGGGTCTTGGGGATGCGGGCGACCGACTTTATGGAGTTGTATAAATGGCATCAACAAGCCCGGGGTATGGAATTACGATTCGTGTTGAGGGCTCACCTTTAGCTCAACCTGTTGCACTTGTTACTGCAGCTATCACAGATGCTGGTGCAACAATTACCGCACTCGACGTAGTTGAATCTCTGCTTGAAAAGGTTGTCGTTGACGTAACTTGTGACACGATTGATGCTGATCATGCAGAACAAATTACAAAAGCTATTAGCGCTCACCCTGAGTTAACGGTTCGCAAAGTCAGTGATCGCACCTTCTTATTGCACCTCGGTGGAAAATTAGAAGTTCAATCCAAGGTTCCATTAAAAACTCGTGATGATCTTTCCCGCGCATATACCCCAGGTGTTGCTCGTATTTGCCAAGCAATCGTCGATGACCCAAGTGATGCTCGGCGATTAACAATCAAGCGCAACACTGTGGCAGTAGTTACTGATGGCTCGGCAGTTCTTGGTCTAGGTAATATTGGTCCAGCTGCGGCCCTACCCGTAATGGAAGGAAAGGCCGCTCTATTTAAAAGATTTGCTGATGTAGACGCATGGCCTGTTTGTCTAGATACTCAAGACGTAGATGAAATTGTTAGAACTGTTCAATTAATCGCCCCTGTTTACGGTGGGATTAATTTAGAAGACATTTCCGCGCCTCGTTGTTTTGAGGTTGAGCGCCGTTTACGCGATCTATTAGATATCCCTGTGTTTCATGATGATCAACATGGAACTGCAATAGTTGTCCTTGCTGCGCTTCGAAATTCTTTGAAGTTAGTAAAGAAAAATCTGAGCGATTGCAAGATAGTAATGAGTGGTGCTGGTGCCGCTGGCACCGCAGTAGCCCGATTGCTTATGCAAAGCGGTGCCAAAAATATCATTGCATTTGATGCTGCGGGCGTTATTCACAAAGATACAAAAACTGAAGATCCAATGCGCCTTTGGTTTATCGAAAATTGCAATCCTTCTAATTTCACAGGAACGCTTTCGGAGGGGATGGTAGGAGCAGATATATTTATTGGTGTAAGCGCGGCAAATATTCTTAAAGAGAGTGATGTCTCATCAATGGGTAAAGACTCCATCGTTTTTGCTCTAGCGAATCCAGATCCAGAGATTGATCCCTACATTGCTAGAAAATATGCAAGAGTTGTGGCAACTGGTCGAAGCGATCAACCGAACCAAATTAACAACGTCTTGGCTTTCCCTGGAATCTTTAGGGGACTACTCGATGCCAATGCGCATAAAATTACTGATGCTCTTCTGATTGCTAGCGCCGAGGCAATCGCAGACTGCGTTTCCCCCGAGCAATTGAACGCTTCATTTATTGTTCCAAGTGTCTTTGATCCAAACGTAGTAACGGCCGTAGCGGCCGCTGTAAAGAAATGCGTTTGACGAATCTCGCTGCATCATTTGATGCACAACTCGCTCCTGTAACGCCTTTTTTGCTTTACCTAATTATTGGCCTAATAGTTTTTGTTGAAACCGCTGTTGTGCTTGCCTTTTTTCTCCCTGGCGATTCGATTCTTTTCAGTGCAGGGCTTGTAGCTGCATCTAGGCATGATCTCAATATTGTCCTTTTGTGCTTTATTGTTTTTATAGCAGCTTTTCTCGGTGATCAAATCGGTTACGTTTTTGGGCGAACAATTGGTCGTCCTTATCTTGATAAAAGGTCTTCGCCAAGAATTCAAAAAATGGTTGCGCGTTCTGAACGTTTTTACGCACATAGTGGTTGGTGGGCTGTTGTTGCTGCACGATTTTTCCCATGGATTCGTAGTTTCATTCCCCCAATAGCGGGTGCTGCGAAAATGAATTATTACAAGTTTCTTTCAGCAAATTCTGTAGGTGCGCTCTTATGGGGCGTAGGAATTACTTCAGCGGGTTTCTATGCAGCAACTCTGCCTTGGGTAAAAAATTCTTCTTACGGTTTAGCGATTTTCTTTATTGGTGGATCAATCGTTTCAGCAACCTGGAATTTTTTTCGAGCAAGGGAAGTTTGACCAACTCCACCAGCAACAACACCTAAGTATGTCATGACAATTCCAGTGACAAGATACCAACTTACGTTTGCGCCTTTTGTGGGAAGAAGCAAGTCAAGCAATAAAGACCCGACGAGTTGCCCACCTACTGTGAACAGCGTAAAAGTTAGAACTCCTAAATGTTGCACAATCGTTGATGAAAAAGCTATGTAAAAAACGCCGAGACTTCCTCCCATATACATCCACATTGGATTGAGAGGCAGAGGCGTGTAGTGAGCGAAATGCGTTACTAATCCGATGAGAAAAACAATAATGAGAAAACAAACGCCAGTAACAAAATTTAAAAGCGCAGTTGTAAAACTATTCCCAGAGTATTCATTTATTTGTCCGTTATAAGCTCTTTGAATTCCAACAATGACTCCTACTAGAACTGCTAGAAAAACACCCAGTATCGGAAGGTTGTGTGCGTCGATTCGATCAAGCACCGATATGAGAACTGCGAAGATTGTTAGAATCGCTGCAATAACTCGACGTTTTGTTATGTGCTTCTTTCCGCCACCAGTCAGACCAACTCGATCGACTCCTAAAGATGCTGCTGCTTGCCCTGCTATCGCAGCAACAGAGAAAATTGCCACACCCATAAGTGGTACATACATAGTTTGTACTGCCACAAAAAGTGCACCTAAAGTCCCCGCAAAGATTCGATAAGAAGGAAGCTTGCCCTCTCGAACCGCAACGCGTAATTTCTGTAAGCCTTGCTTTACACCGGGCATGAAAATAGTGACAGCCAGTAGAACTATTAACCCCGAGCCAAATGAAACAATTGAAGCTTCTAAACCGTTATTTAACTGTTGTGCAAGTTCGCCATTTGCTCGGGATTGGATTGAAATTAGAATCCCAGCTAGTGCTGCTAATAAGTCCAATCGCATTCTCTTATCTTACTTGCCTTCCAACACGGCAGTTGCAATTAGCCATTCTTCTTCCAATAAACTTTGAGCTTTTTTCGTTTCTTCAATTTCGCCAACGATTTGAATAAGTCGCTCTTGTGAGATTGCAGGCTCCTCTTGCTCGACAAGCAAGTTTTGCAGCTTCTGTGAAGCTTTTTCAATCTGGCGGTCTAAGCGAGCGATATCTTTCTTTGCCTGTCGTTCTTGAACAGCGTTAGAAACTTTCTTTTCTGTTGTTCCGATTTGTTGGTCCTGGTT
>WLOF01000035.1 GCA_009699375.1 Actinomycetota bacterium | reverse complement strand
CTTTTTGATATGGCACAAGATCGCCAAACTCCGATTCCTTTTTATGGTGAATTGGGAAGCGTTAATCCAGTTGTCGTAACAGAATCGGCCATGAGCGACGTGAGCGCATTTGCTGGTGCATATTTAGATTCGCTTCTCATGGGTAACGGTCAATTTTGTACTAATCCAAGCGTTCTCTTTGTTCCAGAAAGTGCAGAATTTATTGCAGCTGTTCAAGAGCAACTGAGCCAAAGAGACCCAGCGCCATTCTTGAGTGAAGCGACCAAGACTCTCCATGACAACAATCGCGCCGAAGTTATTGCAAAAACTCATGCTCAAGTGTTGCAAGGTAAGAGCGCTCCTACCCAAGGGTTTTTCTCCTCACCGGCTGTTTTAGTTGTAACCGCTCAGAGCGTTCTCACTCAACCCGAACTTTTAGCCACTGAATGTTTTGGTCCAACTGGATTAGTTGTGACGTATGCAAATCCTGCCCAACTTCTAACAATCCTTTCGAAACTTGAAGGCGCACTTGTCGGATGTTTATTTTCACTAAAAATCTCCGACCTAGAAGAACAAATACTCAACGCGCTAGCTTTGAAGGCCGGACGCGTTGCATTCAATGCCTGGCCTACTGGAGTGGCAGTTACGGCTGGCCAAAATCATGGTGGACCGTATCCAGCATCGACCTCTTCTTTGCATACCTCCGTTGGAACAAGTGCAATTACCCGCTTCTTACGCCCTGTAGCATTCCAAGGTCTACCCGATGAGTCATACACAGCAGTTACCGCCGATACCGTGAGAGGAAAATAAAGATATGCGTATAGCCCGACTTGGAGAATTTGAAAAAGAGAGAGCCGCAGTCATTATTAGCGACACGGAAGCTGTATTTGTTGATGATGTTATTGGGGATTGGAATCGCGTTGCACTAGAAAATGGCGCAGTTGAAAAGGTTAAAGCGCTAGATCTTTCATCTCGTCCGCGAGTGAAATTTGCAGATTATCGTCTGGGATCACCAGTTGCACGTCCAACAAAAGCGATTTGTGTAGGACTTAACTACACGCAACATGCAATCGAAACTGGAGCCACGATTCCAACTGAACCAATTGTTTTCATGAAAGCTCCAGATACTGTTGTTGGCGGATTTGATGACATCATCGTGCCACCGGGATCCAAAAAGACAGATTATGAAGTTGAAATTTGTGTTGTTATTGGAAAGAACGCTTTGTACCTAGATTCACCAGCCCAAGCACGTGAACACATTCTCGGTTACACAATCTCTCAAGATGTGTCTGAGCGCCATTGGCAAGTAGAGCGATTAGGTCAGTGGATGAAGGGCAAATCTTTCCCTTCATTTAATCCCATCGGGCCATGGATCGTTACGGCAGATTCTTTTGACCCAACCGATGTTCGCCTGTGGTGCACCATTGATGGTGAAAAGCGACAGGATTCTCGAACGAGTGACATGATTTTTGGTATCGAACATTGCATTTGGTACATCACTCAGTTCATGGAACTCAAAGCAGGAGACATCATTAATACCGGAACGCCACAAGGTGTAGGTATGGGATTTAAGCCTGAGAAATATATTCACGGCGGCGAAGTTGTAGAGACCGGAATCGAAGGCATTGGAACAATTAAGTCCAATGTCCTTGCGTATAAAAAACCTTAAAAGGGTTGACTAAAAACGCATTCTTGAGTTGCTTCTAATTCAAGGAGTCGATTCCACTTTGCTGTTCGATCGGAACCATGGGTAGAGCCAACTTTTATTTGGCCTGCACTCCATCCAGTTGCGATATCTGAAAGCCAGCTATCTTCGGTTTCTCCTGAGCGAGCTGAAACAATTGTTTTGAACCCATTGTTTTGGGCATGCTTGATGACTTCGTGAGTGTGTGTGATGAGACCGTTTTGATTGGCCTTAATCAAAATTGAATTCGCACTTTTTTCAGCAATTCCCTTTTTGAGTCTTTCTAAATTCGTTGTAAAGAGATCATCGCCCACTACTTGCAAGGTGGGCGGCACTTCGTTCATAAACGAATTCCACGAACTCCAGTCATCTTCGGCAAAGGGGTCTTCAATAGAGATAATTGGATGTGCTTTTACTAATTCCACTAGTTGGTCGCTCCACTGGCTGGGGGAGTATTTCTTGCCTGAATTTCTCGAAAGATAAGACCCATCAGAATAAAACTGCGTAGATGCAATATCTAATGCAATAGATACATCTACTCCTGGGTTGAGCCCTACGGATTCGATACATTCGCTGACAAATGCACACGCCTGATCAGATGATTCAAAGCCGATTCCTAATCCACCTTCGTCAGCAACCAAATTTGTGACAAATCCCTTTTTTGCACCTGCCTTTGCGGCCATCTCACGAATTGCAACAACCCAAGAAAGAGCTTGGGAAAAACTCTTTGCACCGTGCGGCAGAACCAATACATCTTGAATGTCGAGGGCTCCATTTGCATGCGCTCCACCCGAAAGAATATTTACCATCGGCATCGGAATCAGAAGTGGCCCAGCCCCTTGATAAAACTGAGCAAGGGAAAGCCGTGCAAGATGAGCACATGCTTTGGCTGTTGCTAGGGAAACGGCAAGAGTTGCATTGGCACCAATGCGTTCATGACGAAGCGACGAATCTAGTTCAACAATCAGATTATCGGTTGCAAGCGTTGAGGGTTCAGTGCCGATTAAGCGCGGTGCAATCTCATTATTGATGTGGCTAATTGCTTGATAGACACTTGTTCCCGAGTAATATTTTTCGGAAAACTTTGAACCGTGGTCTCTGAGTTCTGCAGCTTCGTGAGCGCCAGTTGACGCACCTGATGGAACGCTTGCTTTGTGTATTGATCCATCACTGAGTTCCATCAATGCACAAACTGTGGGGCGTCCCCTGGAATCCAAAATCTGGAGCCCTTGCAGTTTGGTGATTCGAGTGATCATGGTCGAAAGAATACTTCAGAAAGTGTGGGGACATTCGTGCGCGACAGGAGGTCAACTGCACGCGTGCGAAGAGATTGTTGACTTTGTGGATCCAAGTAATGGACACGTGAAACTCCATCTACACGCGCTAGCGCAATGGTTGCCGCATGCCATAGCAACGAAGGGTGCGCTGTGGTTCCGAGCGCAATTTCGTAGTGGGCTATAAATTTTTCAGCACATTGCGCAAGCGCATCTTTCTGCTTCTGATCTGAAAAGAACTCTTGCTTGCACATCACATGCGCAAGGAGAAAAGCTAAGTCAAAAACAGGATTCCCTGTATGGGCTACTTCAAAATCTAGAATGATTGCCTTGCTATTTTTCACCACCAAAATATTTTTAGGAGAAAAATCTCCATGAACGAGAGCGCTTTTGTCACTTTCAAGCTCTTCTATGAGCGAATTAATGCGTGGAGCGATATCTAAATGTTGTGAGATGAGAGATCGATAGAAGGGGTTTATTCGAAGTTGCTCAAAGAGGGAGTCCTCCTCGAACTCACTCAATATTTCCGGATTGAGTGAAGTTTCTTTATGCCAATGACCAAGAATTCGCCCAAGATCCTCCGCCACTTCGCTTTGGATAGATCCTTCGAGTAAGTCTTCTTTCCAGTTAGTAGTTTCTCGTGGAGCTCGTTCTATGAGTAAGACAAACCTTTCGGCATCAACATCAATGAGTTTGGGGACGCTAGGGGGAGTGAGGGCATGTAAAACTTCTAGTGCCCGCGCCTCTACCAGCGCCCGTCTTTGTTCAACAACCCATTTTGTGGCAACTTTTAATTCAGGGAGCGCTTGTTTTAAAACAAACTCTCTACCTTCGGCCTTAACAGCTAACACGACATTGGAAACACCTCCTGCAAGAGTCTCTACTTCGATCTCCGCAGATGGTGAAAAAACTTTTCGTGTTTTTAAGTACTGGGCAACTGTTGACTCATCAAGAAGATCGACAGCCATAGCGCAATTCTTAAGGAAGGAAAGTTACAGAGAACGCATTGTCGACCAGCAAACTCTGGCCAGAAATCCCCGTGTTGAGATCGCTACCAAGTAAGTAAACAGAATTTCCGATATCCGTTGGCGAAACGAGAGACCCTATTGGAGTAGCTTCTAGAACGTTAGCCATTTGATCAGGTGTTAATCCCGTGCGTGCCATGGGGGTGTCAACAACGCCGGGCAAAATGCCATTAACCAGAATCTGATGCGAGCGACCAAGATCTACTGAAAGTGAACGTACAAGTCCGCCGACAGCAGCTTTTGTTACAGAGTAAGCCAACTTTTCTTTGCGTGTGAAAACTTCGGCGAGCGAGGACATGATGACGATTTTTCCCTTTTTTGGAATGAGGTTTCTTCCCATAAGAAGTTGAATATTTTCAATGATAAATCCAACATTGGCTTGGAAAAGTCTGTCCATATCTGCGGCAGTCGTTGTCATGACAGTGCCGTTCATATTGATACCTTGCGCGAAAACTACCGATTCAAATCCGCCTTCTGCACTAATTTCTGCAAACTTTTTTGAATCAACTAGTGGCAAGACAAGCTCATCTGGTGCATTGGTGGCTGTGCGTACTACGGTAAATACTTTCCACCCATGTGAGCGGAATGCATCAGCAGTTGGGGTACCGAGTGCGCCGTTTGCTCCGAATAGAAGGAGTCTCTTGCTAGCTGTGCTCATTTTTCGAATCCATATCTGGTTAACATCGCATGCCCAATTGATGCGCGACGAACGCGTTCGCGTCCGGTTGCTTCTATAACTCCCTGAATGTGCCCACCTGCTGGATAGAGTCCGGGGGAGTTTCGCACAGTGAATTTAAGATAAATTGGTGAAGCGACCCGAACTAAATCAGGGACTTCATAGTGGCGTACAACGCCACCAAAATCATCAGGTCCTTCTACATAAACATCAACCGGAACATCAACTTGAGCCCTAATCGCAGCGATTTGTTGCAGCGAGAGATCAGTAGCCAAATTGAGTGTAGAAGCTCCAAGTTGTACAAGGGCTTGTGCGGTTGCTGCATTGGTGCACGGCATTGCAACTGATGTTTTGAGAATGAAATCAGCGGGCAAATCACCAAGACGTTTAGCTTCTCCTAAAACGCTGAGTAGGCCAACATCGCCCACTAAAACTGAACGAACGCCAAGTGCTGCACCGTGCAGTACATCTTCAACAGCGTAACGAAGTTGATCTGTGCCACGCAAAGTTGGTGAAGCAACTCCACCTGCGGATGAAAGCGGCTGCTTTCCAATATCCCACGCTGCGCGGGGCCCTACGAATAAGCAGACTTCCAAATCATTGGCGCTACCAAGTGCAACCATTTCTTTTATTTCATCATCAGTTTGCATCATGATGCCTGAGCCTTGTGAAATGCGGTGGAATTTAAGTGAGCGCTTCTTTGCCTCATCAAGAATTGCTTTAAATGCAGAAGGACCTTCTACAGAAGGAATTTCAATTTTCCAGCGAGAGCCATCCGCGAATCTCTTGTGTGATTCCGGAAGGCCATCTGCGTCTTGAGATTGAATACCTTGATGAGAAAGAAGTGAAATTGATTGAGCCATTGGCCCATGAGCATCACGAGTAGATGGCCAACTCTTTTCTGACATATGAACTCCTAGTGATGAGTGAATAATTACAAAGGATAGGGGGTCGTAACCCTGCCGCGAACACCAGGAGTTGCGATACAGGTCATACCTGCCTCGTTCTTTCCATCCGGATCTCCGTTATGGGCCGACGTAATTATCAATTGGTCCAGCTTTGGGCCAGCGAATACGCACGAAGTCACATACGTGGATGGCATAGCAATAATTTCTGAAACCTTAAAGTTTTCATCAAAGCGACGAACCTCACCGCTTCCCCAAAAAGCAACCCACAAACCGCCTTCTGCATCCATGCAAATACCATCGGGATATCCATTCGCTTCTGGAATGTGGACCATTGTTCGTCGGTTTGAGATGTCGTTACCGTTGTAATCAAATGCATCGATATTTCCCGTTGTTGTATCTACGTAGTACATAGTTTTTCCATCATCGGTCCATTCAATACCGTTACTGCAGGTTACTCCGTCAATAACTCTGGTGAGGACTTTTCCTTTACGGTCTAATTTATATAGCGCCGAAACTCCAACTTCGTTGTCATATGCCAGAGTTCCTAGCCAAAGATCGCCAGTAGGTGAAATTTTCGCATCGTTCCAACGCGTTGGAACTGGATCAGGTTTTCCATCCGCAACTAAACGATTGGGGAGCGGGTGCAAAGTTCCATCTGCATCAAGTAGCGATGGACCTGAATTAATTCCGACGACGTGGCCCCCATTTTTTCGAGGGATTGCAAAACCGACATCTTCACCAACTGCGTGCTCGGAAGATTCACCGGTTGAAAGATTTTTAGCTAAAATTTTTCCGTTGAGAATGTCGACCCAAGTGACGTTGTTATTGTCTGAACCGCTAGTTGCAGGACCTTCTCCTACCCAGCACCGGCGTGAATCCCAAACTTGGGCTTTAATCATGACAACTCAATTCTGTTCTGTTTGGTTTATCAATTATCTGTAACGCTATTCTCGCTGAAAGCAGGCGGAAAAATCAAGGGGTTACACCTCCTACAGGTTCAATTCCCCCTAATAGTTTCACCAAAATGAAGAACTTATGTGAAGAATCAAATGTTGTTCGCATTTTCGCAAGAGTTGATTACACTTATGAAAATCAACTCAGTGTCTACGAATGTGAGGAACTTTTCATGAAGATTACCGGTTTTGAAATCATTGTAGTTGGAGCACCGTGGCGTGAATTAACGATCGTGGAAGTTCAGACAGATGAAGGCATAACTGGAGTCGGCGAAGTTCGGATGGTCAATAAGACTGACACACTCATTGCAGCTATTCAGGAATTGGGTGATCGTTACGTTGTTGGTAGTGATCCTGCTGATTTATCGAAGTTAGCATGGAACATTCAAGTCGCAGAGTATGGAGTACCAGGAGAAGTAGGGCAGAGCGCGCTAGCAGCGTTTGATATTGCTTGTTGGGATATTTTAGGAAAGTCTCTCGGAGTTCCTGTCTACAAATTACTTGGTGGAGTTTTTACAGAACGAGTTGAAGCGTATGCAAACGGTTGGTATCAAGGTGATCGCGATCCAAAAATTATTGCCGAGTATGCTCGCAAAGTAGTTGATCGCGGATACCGAGGATTAAAAATTGATCCATTCGGCCATGCTGCCGCCGAAATGACAAATGAAGATTTGCGACGTTCTGTTGGAATTCTAGAAGCGGTACGTGGCGCAGTTGGTCCAGATGTACAAATTTATGTAGAGATGCATGGACGATTCACTTCGCATACAGCAAGGCAAGTTGCTAAATCGGTCGAGCACATTGCTCCAGGTTGGATTGAAGAACCAGTTTTACCAATGGATGTGACTGGACTTCGCTCCGTTAGAAATCACACGCATTTACCCATCGCTTTAGGTGAGCGGATACACGAACCACAAGCGTTGATTCCTTTTCTAGAAGAAGGGCTTGTAGATATTTTGCAAGTAGATACAACTCACCATGGCGGAATCACAGGTTTACAGCGACTTGTCGGCTGGTCCGATGCATACAACGTTCGCCTAGCTCCTCACAACGTTTGCGGCCCTATTGGTACTGCAGCTGCCTTGCATGTTGCTATTGCGGCTTCGAATACCAAGGTGCTGGAACATTTCAATGACTTTGCCGATCCTTGGGTTCACGAGATTGTCGAAGGGGCTCCTTACGTGAACCCTAAGGACGGTGCCTTCGATCTGCCTACTGCTCCGGGCTTGGGATTGACTCTCAACAAGGAAATCTGTGCAAAGCACCCTCGAACAGGTGGCAGACTTGCTCTCTATGCAGCTGGTTGGGAAAAACGACAAGATGCCAAGAACTACG
>WLOF01000034.1 GCA_009699375.1 Actinomycetota bacterium | reverse complement strand
TATCCCTGGTTGGCATCAACAACAAATACAAAGTTGTCGCCAACGATTGACTTTGCCAAACGAAGACGTGCTGCATCTTCCTCAGGTGGCTTAGCGCCAATCTTAAATTTCATACCGACCATGCCGATTTCATCTTTAAAGAATCCAAGTTCGCGCTCTAAATCAGCCTCACTTGAACCGTAGTAACCACCAATACCGATCATTGGAATGCGATCGCGGAAACCACCCCATAGGCGCCACAGTGGTTGATTGGTGTACTTGCCAAATGCATCCCAAATTGCGCTATCAACACATGCAATTGCTTGCATTGGAATTGCACGATCACGCAATTGATCCAGAGTTACTGGAAGCATTGCATGCCAAATCTTTTCTACTTGTCGAGCATCCATACCTGTAACAAGTGGGGCAATCTCATCATGAATGATTGAGAGAACTTCATTCTGCTCTTCGTCTGTATCGGCGTTATAGCTCTGTCCGACGATGCCATCCGATGTTGTGATGCGCGTGATAATCGTGCATCGGTTACGCATCTTGTAATACGACCCCTTGTATAAGTGCTTCAGTGGCACTCTTACTGGAATCGTTTCGATTTTCTCGATCTTGGACATAGCTGTTTCCTCTCCCCGTTTAGTTACTATCGCAAATTACGATTGCTTCGCCAGTTTTGATCTCGTCACTTTCCTTGAACAAGAGTTCAAGAATTGTTCCGGCGATTGGTGAAGGAACTTCTACTGTTGCTTTATCGGTCTCAACTTCCATAATCATGTCACCAGCAGCAATTGTGTCTCCAACGGCTATTTTCCAAGCAACGAGATAAACCTCATCAACGGTGTCACCTACTCGTGGCATCTTGATTGTCATCTTCATTAGCGGCCAGCCTTTGCAGGGGTGAATATATTTTGGAACATTGAAGCCAAGCTTGGCTCAGGGGAAGCTTGGCATGTTGCAACAACCTTTTCGATTGTCACTTTCATATCGGACTTAATTTTGGCAATCTTCTCCGCATTAAGTGCACCGCTTGCTACAAGGCTTTGCTCAGTGAGTTTGATTGGATCACGCTTTTGCCATTTCTCTAGCTCGCCTTCTGGGCGATAAAGAGCTTGGTCAGCACGTGAGTGTCCAGCGAAGCGATAAGTCTTTGCTTCAATAAGAGTTGGTCCACCGCCGCTACGTGCACGGTTAACTGCTTCAGTGATGCCCTTTTGTACTGCCGCAATTTCCATTCCATCGAGTGAGAAGTGAGGCATCTTGTAGCTATCTGCACGCATGTGAAGATCTTCAAGTGGAGTTGTGAGGTTGATACGTGAATATTCTCCGTACACATTGTTATCGCAAATGAATACAACTGGAAGGTTCCAGATTGAAGCTAAGTTCAGAGTTTCGTGAAAAGCGCCAATATTTGTGGCACCATCACCAAATACTGCGACTGCAACATCATCAGTTTTGCGAACTTGGAAGGAAAGTGCAGCACCTGCTGCTACTGGCATTCCTCCTCCGATAATTGCAGAAGTTGGAAGTAATCCAAGTTCCATGTTGCTCAAATGCATCGAACCACCAACGCCACCGCAGCATCCGATTGTCTTTCCCATGATCTCGCCCAAAACCGCTTCTGGACTCAATCCAAGAGCAAGTGCGATTCCGTGGCCACGATAAGTTGCAGAAACAATATCTGTTGGACGAAGAACACTTGCTAACCCAACTGCAAGTGCTTCTTGCCCTAGACAAAGGTGAGTTGTTCCGCGAATGGAACCTGAAGCAAAGAGTCCGTTGATTTGTTCTTCGAATTCACGAATTTCAATCATGCGCTCATATTGAGCGACGACGTCTTCTTGTACAGCTTTGCGGCGCTTAAGTTCGGCAGACATTATTTTAAGCCCTCCAATTCCCACCAAGATTTCGGGGTGGTTCCAGATTTCAATGATTCGGTTAATTGACGAGCAACATCATCTGCTGTTGGAACAAATCGCGCTTCAAGAACACCGCTATAAGGAACTGGAACATCTGGTGTAGTAATGCGGAAAGGTGCGCCTTTGAGTTGGCTAAAGAGTTCTGATGTAGCAGCTGCCACGATTTCAGATCCCCATCCACCACTCTTTGGTGCTTCTTCTACTACAACCAAGCGACCTGTCTTCTTAACTGAGGCAAGCACGGTTTCGCGATCCCATGGGACCACAGTTGCAAGATCGATAAGTTCAACATCAAGACCTGATTTTTCAATAGCGTTACGAGCAACGTTGACCATTTGGCCCAAGGCAACAACTGTTATGTCGCTTCCTTTGCGAAGAACGCGCGCTTTACCAATTGGCAGAGCCAATGATGTATCAACATCTCCGCGTTCGGCGTAAAGAATACGTGGCTCAAGAATCATGACAGGATCTGGATCTTGAATCGATGCACGCATCAATGAGTACGCAGCTTGTGCATCACTTGGACATACAACTTTCAAACCAGGCGTTGCTGCAACCCAGTTTTCAAGAGTTTGTGAATGTTGGCAACCAAAGCCAAGTCCAGAACCTACAGATGCACGCACAACCATCGGCACGGAAAGCATGCCGTTACTGAGGTAGCGCATCTTTGCAGCTTCTGTTACGAGTTGATCAAGAGCAACTCCAAGAAATTCCATAAACATAATTTCAACAACGGGCTTCATGCCCATAATTGCTGCACCAACGGCTGCGCCGGTGAATCCCATTTCCGAAATTGGAGTGTCGCGAATTCGGAGTGGGCCGAATTCGGTGAGCAGACCTTCTGAAGTTTTAAATGGCCCTTCGGCTTCTGCAACATCTTCACCAAATAACATGACAGTTGAATCGGCGCGCATTTCATCGGCAAGCGCATTAACAATCGCCTGTCTAAATCGCATTGGTGTTGTTGTACCCATGTCACTCCTCTTGTTTCTCCCCCAGCCGCGCGGTCTATACCGGAGGCTGGAATCGTTGCTAGGATATTCTCGTGAGCGCAATCAAGTCAAGAGGCAGTCATGTCATCTAAGACACCTCCAGCCCATTTGCCTCTTTTTGGCGTCAAAGTTTTGGATGCCACCTCAAATATTGCGGGTCCGTTTAGCGGTGCAGTTCTGGCAGATCTTGGAGCAGAAGTAATAAAAATTGAAACCCCAAGCGGAGATCCAGCACGTGCCATGGCTCCGATTGATGGTGACAGATCCGCCTATTTTCACGTCGTGAATCGCAACAAAAGCGCAGTCAGTATTGACCTGAAATCAAAAGATGGCCGAGAAAAGTTAGATGAGATGCTTGATGGCTGCGATGTTTTCTTAACTAATTTTCTACCTGAAAGATTGCAAGCTCTCAATCTCACATCTCAAGAATTGCGGGCAAAAAGGCCACGACTCATTTTTGGAAATCTTTCTTCCTACGGAATTGAAGGTCCTGACGCTGCAGCTCCGGGTTATGACGCAACGGTTCAAGCGCGTACCGGAATCATGCACGTCACAGGTGAACCTGATGGGAATCCAGTTCGTGCCGGAGTATCGGTTCTCGATATTGGCGGCGGAATGTGGCTGGCCATTGGTGTCTTGGCTGCATTGGTAAAGCGTGATCGAACAGGAGAAGGGAGCGTCGTAGAAACTTCACTCTTTGAAACTGGTGCCCTTTGGGTGAGTTATCACTTATCTGCCAACCAACTCACAGGTAAAGCCTCGGTACGTTCTGGTGCGGGTCACCCAGCATTCTCTCCCTACGGACTTTTTAGCACATCCACTGGCACATTATGTATTGGTGTTGGCAATGACAATATTTTTGCAAAATTGTGTGCGCTTATCGACCGGAAAGATTTACTCACAGATACTCGATTTACAACTAATTCAGATCGTGTCGCTCATGCCTCTGCGCTGAAAATTGAAATTGAAAAAGCACTCGCTTCACATGATGCAGTCCATTGGGCACAAGTGTTAGGTGGTGGTGGGGTTCCCGCTGATCGAGTTTCGTTACCTGAAGATTTACGTAACGACCCACAAGCACAAGCAATGGGAATCTTGCTTAATTACCCTGATTCAACAACTGCAGTAGAACAAATACCTGGATTGCCACTTCGCTTCGATGGTGAGCGGCCACCGATTCGGTTTGCCGCCCCCCACCTAGAACGATAAATCAATACATTAATTGTCCGCCGGAAATATTCATGACGGTACCTGTTATATAACTTGCAGCATCAGAAGCTAGAAAAACAACTCCCCCTGCCAACTCATCAGGCGTTGCCAAGCGACCAATTGGAATCATCGAAACAAATCCGGCTAATGCCTCTGGTGTCTGATTACCCGTCATCATCGGAGTATCAACTCCACCAGGGGAAACTGCATTAACACGAATACCTTCTGTAGCAAATGATCGAGCAAAACCTTTTGTTAAAGAAACAACTCCACCTTTACTTGCAGCATAAGCAACAGATCCGCCAAAGCCACCTGTCCACCAACCTTGTGAAGTGAAATTGACGATTGAACCCTTTGTTCCTGCAGCTTTAAAAGAATCACGAGCAGCACGATTTAAGAAGAAGGTTCCCTTGAGATTTGTATCAATCTGAAAATCCCAATCATCTTCTGTTACTTCATCAACAGTTGCGCGTCGACGCAAAACTGCTGCGCAATGTGCAAGTGCTGCCATCGGTGCCATCTTCTGAGCCATTTCAAAAATTCCTGCTTGATTAGAAAGTTTGGACAAATCAATCTCTAAACCTTTATGCCCAGTTCCTGGAAGAGTCGCGATGATGTCATTAAGCGGTGTTCCAGGAATATCGACCAACAAGACATGCGATCCAGCTTCAGCAAATGCTTTGACTACTGAGCGACCGATGCCACCTGCTGCGCCTGTTACAACAACGCTCTTACCAGCTAGCCCACTATCGTTACGCCACATGAATTTCCCCTTTGCACTATATGTGTCGAGAATCAAACTCTAATTTTGCAAAAGGCTACCCTAACTTTCAATCAAATGTTAGGGTTCTAATTCACATTACCCGGCAGTCCGAACTGGCATAGGAGTGAAATACATGACATCGCCATCTGAATTATTTGGTATCGAAGGCACGCGAGTTTTTATTACTGGAGGCACCGGCGGTATCGGAACAGGATTAGTTGGTGGCTTTTTGCATGCGGGAGCGAAAGTATGCGTTGCTGCACGCTCCGATGAGAGCATTGAAGTAACTCGAGCACAATTTCCAGAGTTCAAAGACCGCTTGTCCTTTGTTACCTGCGATCTCAATGAAGATAGCTCGGTTCTCAAATCCGTAGCTGATGCACGGGCCAAGCTCGGTGCAATAGATATCGCCGTTTTGGCTCACGGAAATGTGTTTCCAGGACCTGCACTGGACACCACTCTTGATTCCTGGAATACACAAATTCAAGTCAACCTCACGGCAACTTTTCGAATTGCTCAAGCAGTTGCGCCTGAAATGATTGCGCGCAAGCGGGGCAAGATTATTACTATCGCGAGCATGCTCACGTTCCAAGGTGGTCTCAACGCTTCAAGTTATGCCGCCAGTAAAGGTGGAGTTGGCCAACTAACAAAAGCACTTTCAAATGAATGGGCACCTCATGGCGTTAACGTGAACGCAATTGCTCCCGGCTATATCAAAACTAAACTTAATAAACATGTGTGGCAAGATCCTGAGCGAGCAAAAGGTGTACTAGCTCGTCTGACAAGTGGCCGTTGGGGCGAGCCCAGCGATTTAGTTGGGCCAACACTTTTCTTAGCATCTCCTGCGTCGGATTACCTTCATGGAATTATCTTGCCGGTAGATGGCGGTTGGCTCTCCCGATGAAAATCGGGATTGATACCTACAGTTTTCATCGGTTCTTTGGAGAAACTACTAAGTGGGAAATTGCGAGCGAAGAACAGTGGACTGTCACAGAATTCTTGCAATTTGCTGATACCAATAACGTAAAAGTTGTCACCTTAGAAACGTGCTATCTCAAGCCAAAAGATCCAGCGCTAGAAAAAGAATTAAGCCAATGGTTGGCTAAAGATTCAACGCGAGAAATCGCCTTCACGTGGGGACATCCAAATGGATTTGATGGCGGAAAGAAACCAGAAGCGCTAGAAAGCGTATTGGACTTTCTCTCTCTTTCGCACTCTCTTGGTCTTGAGCAGATGCGCATTGTGTTGGGAAATCACTGGAACTTTGCAACACCTCCCGAAGAGCGATTCCCTTTACTCACGCCCCTCATCACGAAAATTCTTGAGGTTGCCACGGAGTACGACATGCGTATCGCAGTTGAAAATCATGCCGATTTTCCTGTAAGAACGTTGATGAAATTTATTGAGAGTTTTAATAGTCCT
Source organism: Actinomycetota bacterium (assembly GCA_009699375.1). Taxonomy (GTDB): domain Bacteria; phylum Actinomycetota; class Actinomycetes; order Nanopelagicales; family Nanopelagicaceae; genus QYPT01. The sequence goes on along the minus strand of WLOF01000034.1, from coordinate 1,624 downwards.
CGTCTTGGTATGTGTTTCGATTTCGGCAACTCGATTCGAGTTGGCGATGATCCAGTTCATGTATTGCAAGATGTAGATATTAATAAAATCTTCATGGTTCAAGTAAAAGATGTGAGAAAAATGCCTGGACACGAAGAGCCCACAGGCTGGTGGCCAACAGTTCTATACGGAACAGGGGATGCGAACCCAGGCAAATGCCTTCAAATTCTCAAAGCACATGGTTTTGCTGATCCCATAGTTGTAGAACTTTCAAATGTCTTTACGGGACTTACTGAAAAAGAAGTTGCAGTTCAAGCCATTGGTTTCTTGCGTAAGGAATTAGTGGGCTGATTTAGCTATCTCATCAAAAAAGTTCCACAATTTTTCATTTGGTTTGTTGCTCACAAAATCTTTAGCCCATTGTGAAATGTCTAGTGCTCTAGTCCCCGCCATTGCGTTCCACTTCGCCCGAGCCCAGGCTTGCTCCTCTGGCACATCAAGTGCCACACCCGGTGGCGATAGCTGTTCGTAAGAGTCTTCTCCTTGTGATGTCTTTGCGACAATTTTTGCTGCGCCCATTCCAACATCACCCGGAATTACGGTCACAAGCTTTTCAATTTCTCCAGCCGGAAGTAACTGAGTTGGATCCTTTGATGCCCAAGCAGATGCAACGGAAGATTTAAGTGTCCACCAACTTCCACCTCGGCTTCCATCAAGTATCGGCGCAATACCTTGCGCGATATGTACTTCAATGGATTTCAATTCACCTTGTGACCGCGCAGATAACTTCGCAGCAGCCAAAACTGCCGACTGACAAAATCCATTTGTTGCAAAAGGTCTAATACTTGCTGTGGCAACTCCTTCAGAGACAATCGCATCTCCCCCAGTGCTTGAATACAGTTCAAATATTCCACGGGATTCATCCCAGAGTTCATCAATTGATCGAGCATCCGACATCGCAGAAATTAATCCCAGTGTTGTCGCTGCTGCTCTGTTAAACGCTGCTGCACCTTCTCGCTCACGCGGGGCCTTTGCACTTCCTGCCATATTTGTTAGCGCCAAACGTAAAGAGTTCTGATGTTGCGCTGGACTCAAGCCAAGCATGACAGAAGCCGCGCTTGCTGAAGCAACGGCTCCTGCAGTTGCAGTGACATGCCACTTCATTCGATGAGATACACCAAGAAAATTACCTATTGAAGCTCCTGCTTGATAACCGCTATACGCTGCCGCGATAGCATTTTTACGGAATGCGGCGTCCTTCATGCATAATGGAAAAATTGTTGACCACACGATGGCACCAAAGTGCGCACCCAGTGTCCAATCAACATCATCGCGATCTTTACTACTGGCTAGCATCGATAAATAGGCACCAAAACCAATTGCTCCCTCGCGGGCAAGCCCTCGCTCGTCAAGCGCAATTCCATCAATCAAAGAAGCTAAGTAATCATTAAGTAATAGTTCTAGGCGATCTAAGTTAGCCGGAATTTTAATCGGCTGGCTTAGTTTTACTAAAAGATCATCGCCTGCAGACACCTTATAAACCGCCTTCTGAACTAAAGCGGGCAGTAAATTTAGTTTCCATGACAGATTCTCTTTGTGGTTTCCCCTTGAGGACCTCCAGCATAAGGTGAGCTGCTTCGGCACC
>WLOF01000033.1 GCA_009699375.1 Actinomycetota bacterium | reverse complement strand
TATCGGAGAAATATCAAACCAGATTTTCGAATAACTCTGGCTATGGCACTTCCTGCCTTCTTAGGTTCGATGTTGGGAGCACAACTTGCTTCTTATATTCCTACGCAAGCGCTGCGTCCTTTAGTTTTCGTTCTCTTAGTAGGAGTTGCAATATTTACCTGGTTTAAACCAGATCTTGGAGCAATTGAGTCTTTGCGACATAGTGCTAAAAAAAGTCGGGTTATTGCAAGCGTAGCTGGAGGTTGTCTTGGTTTTTATGATGGGATCTTCGGTCCGGGTACTGGCACCTTTTTCATATTGGCTCTCGTGGCACTTGTCGGATTTGATTTTCTCACCGCATCATCCATTGCCAAGGTGACAAACGTGGCAACCAATGTGGGAGCAATTTTGATTTTTGGACTCCATGGAGTGGTTTTGTGGAAAGTTGGGATGGTTATGGGAGCGGCAAATATTCTTGGTGCCATTGTGGGAGCGAAAACTGCCATAGCCGGTGGAGCGACCTTGGTCCGCAAAGTCTTCCTCTTTGTGACAATTGCCTTAATTTTCAAAGTTGGAATGGACACTATTTCTCATTGGTAGCACGGTTTTGATATGAGTAAATCTGGGTTATGATTTTCCTACAACTTCATAGAAAGACTTATCAATGTCACTCGTTACAAGTATCGAACAGGCTCTCACTCCCATAGTGATTGATGCCGGATTTTTCCTAGAAGAAGTTACTGTCACATCAGCTGGAAATCGTCGCTTAGTTACATGCGTAGTTGATGGTGAAAAAGCACTGAACATGGACGAAGTAACTTCTATTTCCCGCGAAATTTCAGTGCTTCTAGAAGAAGCACCATTTATGGGTGATACTGCTTTTACACTTGAAGTCACATCACCCGGAGTCGACCGCCCATTGACTTTGCCGCGTCATTGGCGAAAAAACGTCACTCGCTTAGTTCGTATCACGCAAACAAATGGCGAAGTGGCATCTGGCCGAATTACTTCTAGCGATGAAAATTCAGTCACCCTCGTTATCGAGGGAAAAGTTGCAAAGGAAGTAAATATTGCATTTGACGATGTAAAGAAAGCCATTGTTGAGATTGAATTTAATCGCAAAGGCGATGACGCCTAATGCATGTAGATATGAAGCTATTAACTTCTCTCACGATAGAAAGAGAAATTCCTCTCGATCGATTAATCATTGCTATTGAATCAGCTGTGCTTACTGCGTATGCACAAACCGAAGGTGCAAAGCGCCATGCAAATGCACGTCTCGATCGCGAGACTGGTGAAATCAAGATTGTTGTGCCCATCTTCGGAGAAGACGGAGAAAAATCTGGGGAAGAAATTGATGAACCCGAAGGATTTACTCGCATTGCAACATCTACGGCACGCCAGATTATTAAGCAAAAAATGCGCGAAACAAATGACGCTGAGATTGTTACCGAATTCACCGCATCCGTAGGGGATGTCGTTTCTGGCGTTGTTCAACAAGGTCGCGATCCCCGAATGATTTATGTTAATTTAGGTCGGGTCGAAGGAAAAGTTCCGCACCAAGAACAAGTACCAGGAGAAGTTTTTGCTCATGGCGAGAGAATTAAATGTTTTGTCATCGATGTGAAACAAGGTATGAAAGGCCCAGAAGTCACTCTTTCCCGAAGCCACCCTGCACTTGTTAAACAGTTGTTTGCTTTAGAAGTTCCAGAAATCACGGATCGTATTGTTGAAATTATGGCTATTGCTAGAGAAGCAGGACATCGCACAAAAATTGCAGTGCGCACTCATCGCGCAGGCGTGTCACCTAAAGGCTCTCTGATTGGCCCGCTTGGTGCCAGAGCTCGTGCGGTAATGGATGAACTTCATGGAGAAAAGATTGACATTGTTGATTGGTCAGAAGATCCTGCAATATTTGTAGGTCATGCACTTGCACCAGCGCGCGTTGAAAAAGTTGAAATCATTGATTTAGCTACGCGTTCAGCAAAAGTTACGGTTCCTGACTTTCAACTTTCGTTAGCAATTGGTAAAGATGGCCAAAATGCCAGACTTGCTGCACGCCTTACCGGCTGGCGCATCGACATTCATTCCGATGCCTTGCCACCCTCAGCACCGGTTGAATAAGCGCGTTTTTAGCATTTCAGGGGCCCTGCGGGTAAGGTTAACCTCGTTGAATTTGAGCGATCGGCTGTTATGAACCCCGTACGGAGTTGCATTAGCTGTCGAAAACGTGAAAATCCATCGGTGCTACTTCGGGTGGTTTGTCGTGACGGAAGTATTCTTCCCGATCCAAGCCATCGCGCCCCAGGTCGGGGAGCATGGGTACATCCTCAATGTGTGACAACAGCAATTGAACGTAGGGCATTTAGTCGGGCTTTTGGACTCACTGTTGCTACTGACAATCGCGAGTTGATTGCTTATATTGAGAATGTGAACACAAAGAATGAGTGCCACACCAACTACGAAATGGATGCGAAAGATATGAAACTCAAATGAGCTTGTACAGATCATGAGGTTAGACAACTAAGGCTCGCATCTAAGCCCAATCACAAGATTGGAAAGCGCGGGCCAAGACAGGAGAACTGTGTCAAAGGTCCGCGTACATGAGTTAGCAAAACAACTCGGTATGGAGAGCAAGGTCGTACTTGCAAAACTCCAAGAAATGGGCGAATTCGTCCGATCTGCATCATCAACAGTAGAAGCACCCGTTGTGGCGAAACTTATTGCCCAATATCCGGATGTAAAACCTGTCGAGGAAAAGAAACCAGTAAAGAAAGCAGCCGCCAAGAAATCTGCGGCAAAGCCAGCGAAAGAAACACTTACTCCTGAAGCAGCCGTTGAACTATTGGCTGAAATTTCACCAGAATTAGCACAACAAGCAACTGCGCAAAAAGCTGCAGCAGATGCACGTCCTGCTGCAACAACTCTTCCGCCCGCTGCACCATCAGATGCGAGCGCACCACGTCCATCAACACCTGCACCTCGACCTGGAAATAATCCATTCGGTGCACCACGTCCTCCTGCACCACGTGCAGGGAATAATCCATTTTCAGTAAGCGGAACTCCGCGTCCACCGCTACGTTCAACAGGTCCAACAGGTGCACCAGGTTCTGGAACAGGTGGACCGCGTCCGGGAATGTCTGGTCCGCGCCCAGGTTCTGTTCGTCCAGGATTTGCTGCACGTCCTCCATCATCTCGACCACCACAAGGTGGACCAAGTGGAACAGGTGGACCTGGTGGAAATTATCCACCGCGTTCAGGTGGACCCGGAACATCTGCACCATCTAGTCCTTATCGCACACCGTCAGCAGGTGCACCAGGTGCTACTGGAGCGCCAGGTTCTGGTCGTCCAGGTGCTGGTCGACCGCAACGCGGAAGTACTGGCGGAGCATTTGGTAAAAATGCAAGTAAAAACAGTAAGAGAAAACCAAAAAGTAGAAAAGCTTTGCGTGATGAGTTCGACAATATGCAAGCACCGCAATTGGGTGGCGCAGTTGTACCTCACGGTGATGGAAAGACTGCGGTTCGCATGCGCCGTGGAGCATCACTTGCAGATTTTGCCGAAAAAATTAATGCAGATCCTGCAGCCTTAGTAGCTGCGCTCTTTCACTTAGGTGAAATGGTTACAGCAACACAATCCGTTGATGAAGATACTTTCGCACTCCTGGGCGCTGAATTGGGATACCTCATCCAAATCGTTAGCCCAGAAGATGAAGATCGTGAACTTCTACAGACATTCGACATCAATCTAGATCAAGAACTTGCATCTCTTGATCCTTCGATGCTCGTTACCCGTCCACCAGTTGTCACTGTTATGGGCCATGTTGATCACGGTAAAACTCGAATGCTCGATGCAATTCGCCAAACTGAAGTTGTTAAATCAGAAGCGGGTGGAATTACTCAGCATATTGGCGCATACCAAATTCATCACACCCATGATGGAGTCGATCGTGCAATCACGTTCATTGATACTCCGGGTCACGAAGCATTTACAGCTATGCGTGCTCGTGGTGCCAAAGTCACAGATATTGCTGTACTTGTTGTAGCAGCAGATGATGGCGTGATGCCACAAACAATTGAAGCGTTGAATCACGCCCAAGCTGCTGATGTTCCAATCGTGGTAGCTGTAAACAAGATCGATAAAGAAGGTGCAAATCCAGACAAGGTGCGCCAACAATTGACTGAGTACAACTTGATTGCAGAGGAATATGGCGGAGACACAATTTTCGTTAACGTTTCTGCTAAATCTGGTGAAGGAATCAGTTCACTTATCGATTCAATCCTTCTCACTGCAGATGCTGCAATCGACTTGCAAGCTATTGCAGATGACGAAGCGCGAGGCGTTGCGATTGAAGCTCACCTCGATCGTGGACGTGGTCCCGTTGCAACAGTGCTCGTCCAACGCGGAACGCTTAACGTCGGAGATGCAATTGTTGCGGGTGGTTCTTTTGGTCGCGTTCGTGCAATGCTCGATGAGCATGGTGAGAACGTAGTGACCGCTGGACCATCTCGTCCCGTACAAGTTCTTGGTTTCACATCTGTTCCAAGTGCTGGAGATACATTCTTAGTGGCGAGCGATGATCGAACTGCTCGTCAAATAGCTGAAAAGCGTCAAGCAGCAGAGCGCAATGCTCAACTTGCCAAAGCGCGTAAGAAAGTTTCTCTCGAAGACTTCATGGAGCAGTCCAAGATCACAACTCTTAACCTCATTCTTAAAGGTGACGTTAGTGGTTCGGTCGAGGCTCTCGAAGATGCACTCTTGCAACTCGATGTCGGAGCTGAAGTTGATTTGCGTGTTATTCACCGTGGCGTTGGAGCAATTACCAAGAGCGATATCACCTTGGCATCCGCTTCAACTGCTGTTGTTATCGGCTTTAACGTTAAGCCAGAACCACAAACTGCAATCTTTGCTGATCAAGAAGGTGTTGAAGTTCGCTTCTACTCTGTTATTTATCAAGCAATTGAAGAAATCGAACTTTCCCTTAAGGGTCTTCTCAAACCAGAGTTTGAGGAAGCAATTATTGGAAATGCTGAGATTCGAGAGATATTCAAATCCAGCAAGTTCGGAATCATCGCAGGTTCAGTTGTTCTCGACGGAATCATTCGACGCAATGCCAAAGCTCGCTTACTCCGAGGTGGAGAAGTTGTTGTCGATAACGTGACCGTTGAATCCCTCAAGCGCTTTAAAGACGATGCAACTGAAGTCCGCGAAGGATTTGAGTGCGGTATTGGAATTGGGTCATTCAAGGATGTACAGGTTGGTGACACAGTCCAGGTCTTTGAGATGCGCGAGAAGAAGCGCGTCTAGCAATGAGCCAATCGCATCGTTCTCAAAAAGTTGCTGACCGAATAAAAGTTGTTGTGGCCGGACTCCTCGAGGGGAAAATTAAAGATCCTCGCTTGGGTTTCGTCACGATAACTGACACTCGCGTTACTGGAGATTTGCAACATGCATCCATTTTCTACACAGTCCTCGGTGACGAACTGCAACGTGAATCGACAGCTCAAGCGCTCAACAGCGCTAAAGGAGTTATTCGCTCTGCTGTTGGCAGAGATTTGGGAACACGCATCACGCCCTCCATTGAATTTTTTCTCGATGGTCTGCCAGAGAGCGCACTTGCTCTTGAATCACTTCTAGAAACAGTGCACCAAAGAGATGCCGAAGTGATTGCACTTCGTAAAAATGCAACCTATGCAGGAGATGCTGACCCATATAAAGCTCCACGAGAAATTGTTGATGAATAACCAAGCAACTGATGGTTTTCTCGTTGTAGATAAAGATGGCGGTATGACCAGTCACGATGTGGTTGCGATAGCCAGGCGCGCATTAGGAACACGTAAAGTTGGCCATGCAGGAACACTTGATCCCATGGCAACAGGTGTTCTGGTTCTTGGATTTGGAAATGGAACGCGTCTTTTGCAATACATCACCGACGGAGACAAATCTTATTCGGCAACAGTGGTACTTGGTGCAAGCACTGTGACAGATGATGCAGAAGGTGAAGTACTAGTGAGTGCAGCACCTGAAAAATTAGCACATATAAGCGATGAAATGATTAGGGCAGAATTGGCAAAAATGTTTGGCTCGATTTTGCAACGACCAAGTTCAGTTTCTGCAGTGAAAGTCGATGGCGAAAGAGCACATGCACGAGTACGCGCGGGGGAGAAGTTTGAATTGCCATCACGCGAAGTGCTGATCTCTCAGCTAGATGTTCTAGATATAAAGCGCGAACAGACGAGAATCTGTGTAGACATTGCAGTTACGTGCTCAGCAGGAACATTTATCCGAGCTATTGCAAGGGATTGTGGCGATGCACTTGGCGTCGGCGGTCACTTAAGCGCCCTACGCCGTACCAGAGTTGCCTCATTTACTTTGGAAAGCGCTGTTTCTATCGAGAATCTCAAGGCCGGTGAATTTAGCGTATTGAGTATTGCCACCGTTGCAGAGAAAACATTCCCTCTTCGAAGTATCGGCGAGGACGAGGCTATTGAGATTTCCTTCGGACGTTCGCTTGTAAAGAATTCGAGCGAAGAGATCACTGCTGCTATTTCACATGGCGAACTTTTAGCCCTCTTGAAAAACGATGATGCCCACGCCAGGCCTATTGCCGTTTTCGCGGCAAAGAATTAAAGGTGTCACACTATGTCAATGAATAGAATGCAATGGCGAGGCGAGCAGATTGTAGGCGCGACCGTTGCCATTGGAATCTTTGACGGTGTACATCTTGGGCATCAAGAGATTCTTAAACGTGCCAAAGAAGTCAGTAATGGAAAAGGTGTTATTGCTCTTACTTTTGATCCGCACCCTATGCAGTTTTTTGCTCCTGATAAAGCTCCAACAATGTTGGTATCCGTTGAAAGGCGCGTCGAGCTCTTAAAGCAACACGGGGCCGACGCAGTTATTGTGTGTGAATTTGATAGTGAATTTGCCAAGAAATCGCCAGAAGAGTTTGTTTCTGAAGTACTTGTTAAGCATTTGAAAATATCCGGTGTTGTGGTTGGCGAGAACTTTTCCTACGGTCATAAGGCGCTAGGAAAAGTGGCTGATCTAATCGCCTCAGGGAAATCACATGGGTTCGTTGCAGAAGAAGTTGCGTTGGCCGAAATAGATGGTGCAGTTGTCTCATCTACCCGGATTCGTCAAGCGATAGCAGTCGGTGACATTGACTTGGCGAAAAACCTACTTTCACGTCCACATCGATTACAGGGAATTGTTGTTCACGGGGAAAAGCGTGGCAGAGAGATTGGTTATCCGACTGCAAATTTAGGTTATTCAACTTCATACAATTCAGTTCCTGCAGATGGAGTTTATGCAGGTTGGTTAGAAGTCGGTGGCCAACGTTGGGCATCTGCAATTTCTATTGGTACTAATCCAACTTTTGCGGGAGAACGATCACGACAAGTTGAGGCATATGCATTAGATCAGATTGGTTTAGATTTATATGATCAAAGTGCTGTTATAGATTTTGGATGGAGATTGCGGGATACCCTCAAATTTGATGGCCTAGAACCTTTATTGGAGCAGATGAAAAAAGACTGCGATCAAGCGCGAATATTGACCCAATAGGCTTCGATTTCACTTCACCCCGTATGCGCTGGTAACCTACGGTGTCCAATCGAGAAAGCGAGTTTCCGTGAGGCAAACCGGAAACCCTCGTAAACAGTAGAAGGAGCACAAAAGAATGGCATTAACACCAGAAGCAAAGAAAGAAATCATTGCTAAGTACGGTTCTTCACCTACTGATACGGGAAGTCCTGAAGCTCAGGTCGCTTTGCTATCCAAGCGCATTGAAGAAATCACTGAACATTTGAAAACCAATAAGCATGACCACCACAATCGTCGTGGCTTGCTACTTTTGGTAGGACAGCGTCGACGTATTCTTCAATACCTCGCAAAGACAAACATCGAACGTTATAGAGCGATCATCGAAAAACTCGGTATTCGCCGTTAATTAGAACGATCAACCGGGAGCGATGGTCCTCGGTAGTGGTTTACGGAAACTGCGTAACAATGCAGAATCCCGTGGGCTTCGATCGAAGATTCATTAGGTCTCTCGAGTTGATCGAGAACAGGAGCGACCCATGGAGGGTCAAGAAATTTCGTCTGCCGTTGCAATCATTGATAACGGAAAATTCGG
>WLOF01000032.1 GCA_009699375.1 Actinomycetota bacterium | reverse complement strand
TGCCTTCGTCAATAACAAAATTATCACCTACAAATACGCCGATAGAAACTTCAGATTTATCTCAGATTACTTTTTATGTACCGCAATACATGGGCGGAAGGCCAGCTCTAGAGTTGACACGAAAGATGAACAATCTCAAAATTCTACAAATGCCCAATGCAGGCTATGACGATGCCCTTGAATTTGTTAGACCCGGAATGTCTTTGTGTAATGGTCGCGGAATCCATGATGCTTCAACTGCAGAGTTAGCAGTTGGGATGACAATTGCATCGTTGCGAGAGTTTCCCGATTTCATTACATCGCAAAGTAAAGACGTGTGGGCACATCATGGTGGCCGTTCGATTAATGATCGTAAAATTGGCATTGTTGGGTATGGCGCTATTGGTCAAAGAATTGCCCGTAATCTTTCGGGCTTTGATGTAGAAATTGTTGGTTTTTCAAATTCCGGCGGCAATGGTTCGATAAAGATGGTCGATTTTGATAAACATCTTCCAACGCTAGATGTGGTCATTTTGATTATGCCCCTAACAGATCAAAGTCGAGGGTTTTTCAATAAAGAGCGCTTAGCCCGTATGAAAGATGGAGCACTCCTTGTCAATGTTGCGCGAGGACCAATTGTTGATACCGATGCCCTTGTTGCTGAATTAAATTCTGGACGCATTACAGCAGCGCTAGATGTCACAGATCCAGAACCACTTCCCGAGGGTCACCCTTTATGGAGTGCGAAAGGAGTATTCATAACACCTCATATCGGTGGCAACTCGAGTGCATTTGAACCACGAGCTCGCAAACTCATAGAAAGTCAGTTACAACTTTTAGCTGCGGGCAAACCTTTGGATAATGTGATTTTATGAGGAATCAGGGCCCTAATTAAGGAATTTTTACGCTCAATCACTAAAAAAAAAGAAAACCATTGACACTAGGGATAACTCTCATTTAATATGAGGTAAATCACGCTGAAATCGTTTCCAGATTCGGAAATATTACTCGCGAGGGGGTGAGCTCCTTTTGGCGCAGGCAAGCAAAGCAACAACTAGCCGAGCACTTTTTGAGATTCTGGGCGCGTATAAGCATTTTGGCGGAGCGATTGCGCTCAACCATGCTGATTTTACCCTCAGAGCTGGCGAAATCCATGCTCTCCTTGGTGAAAATGGAGCTGGCAAATCAACTCTGCTCAAAGTGTTGGCTGGGGTTCATACTCTCGATGGCGGAACTATCACACTCGACGGAAAACCTTTCATACAGGGCTCACCTCGCATGGCAATGTCGCAAGGGGTTACCGTCATTTATCAAGAACCCTCACTTTTCCCAGATTTAACTCTTGCCGAAAATGTTTTCATTGGGCGTCAACTACGAAATAAAACTGGAATTAATTGGTCCGAGATGCGGGCACAAGCCAAAGCGCTCTTTGATGAGTTGGGGGTTGATTTAGACCCATCTCGCATTGCTCGTGGACTTTCGATTGCCGATCAGCAAGTAGTTGAAATTGCTAAGGCGCTCTCCCTTGATGCGCAAATTATTTTGATGGATGAACCAACAGCCGCCCTAACAAAATCAGAAGTAAATCGACTCATGTTGGTTATGCGTCGACTTCAGGAAAAGGGAAAGTCAGTAGTTTTTGTGAGCCACCGCCTTGACGAAGTCTTTGCGGTATGTGATCAGATAACTGTGATGCGCGATGGCTCAACTGTAGCGCAATCTAAAGTAAGTGATTCCACGATTAATGATGTTATTAAATGGATGGTAGGCCGTGAACTTAAAGATCTTTATCCAAAGATGGAATCAAAAATCGGAGATGTTGCACTCGAAGTAAACGGACTAAGTAGTGCTTCCGAATTTGCAAACATTTCACTAAAAGTGCGACACGGAGAAATTGTGGCACTTGCTGGTTTAGTAGGTAGTGGACGTTCTGAAGTTGCACGTGCGATATTTGGAATTGACTCCTATGACTCTGGAAGCGTTAAATTGAACGGAAAAATTTTGCCAGGAGGCAAGCCAGGTATCTCAGTTGCATCAGGCTTAGCCCTCGTACCCGAAGATAGGCGCCAACAAGGTCTATTTATGCAGGCGTCCGTTTCTCGCAATATTGCAACTGAGATGCTTGATAAATTGGCCAAATTCGGATTGGTCTCGCAACGATCAGAAAACTCCCTTACGCAGGAATGGGGCAAAAAACTACAAATCAAGTACCCAAACCCAAAAGCCCCCGTAGATCAACTCTCTGGCGGAAATCAGCAAAAAACAGTGCTGGCCAAGTGGTTTGCAACAAATCCTGATGTACTCATCGTTGACGAGCCAACACGTGGAATTGATGTTCAAACGAAGGCAGAGTTTCATCGCCAACTGAGTCAAGCAGCTGCATCTGGCAAAGCAATTTTGATGATTTCTAGCGAACTTCCAGAAGTTTTAGGTATGGCTGATCGAATTTATGTGATGCACGAGGGTCGCTTAGTTAAGGAACTCTCTCGCAAAGATGCAACTCAAGAGCTGATCATGACTGCAGCTACTGGTCAGGGGCGTGGTGAATCATGATACAAAAGATTGCGGCATTCCAAACTACTAATTTCAAGATAAACGCCAAGACTCTTTTACGTAGACGTGAAAGCGGAATCTTGATGGTTTTAGTTTTGGTATCTGTTGCAACAACGCTCATAAATCCTCGGTTCATATCAGGATATGGACTTTCAGACCTACTTTTAAACACTTCAATGGTTGGGTGCCTTGCAGTTGGACTGACCCCTGTGGTTATTGCGCGACACATTGATTTATCAATCGCTTCAGCCACTGGTTTTTCTGCATTTCTTACAGCGCACATTATTGTGGGACATGGTTGGGGCGTCGTACCTGCATTTTTTGTTGGCGCATGCGTAGGTGCAATCATCGGCGCAGTTAATGGAGTACTTGTTGCTGGCTTACGGTTACCGAGCCTAGTAGTTACGTTGGGCGCCCTTTACATTATTCGCGGAATTGATTATCAATTCGCTAATAACAAGCAATTTACGGCTGAGAAGTTGCCAACTGACCTAATGCACTTATCCCAAGATAAAATTTATGGGGTTCCGTATCTTTTCTGTCTCGTGCTTTTGCTAGCGCTATTTGGCGTTTGGTGGATGAGATTTACACGTTTCGGGCGCGACCTTTACGCAATTGGCAGTAATCCTCCAGCCGCGGACATAGTAGGAATTAAAGTGTTTTCCAGAACTTTTTTTGCCTTCGTATGGTGTGGGACTCTGGCAGGAATTGCTGGGGTTATGTATCTATCCATATACGCCATTGTTGATTCTGCAGCCTTCCTCAATCAAGAGCTTATTGTCGTAACAGCGGTAGTTATTGGTGGAGTGAATATATTTGGTGGACTTGGAACCATAGTTGGCGCACTTTTGGGAGCTGTCCTACTAAGAGTCTTAATTGGAGCACTTGTTGCACTTGGTGTAGCTCAGTTCTGGCAACAAGCGATTAATGGACTCCTTTTACTTATTGCGATCGGAATTGATCGCATTCTTTCACGCAGAAGTGAAACCAAAATTGAGCGAATTCGAGATGAGCGAAAAATGGAAATCTCATGAAAAATATATTTACAAAAATAATTCAACCTCAACGACGTTTCCGCCCATTCACTTGGGATGTAATCATCATGATTTTGTTGGTGATACTTCTTGTATTTGGGTCGATTCTCAATCCAGTGTTTCTCACCGCCTTCAACTTTTCTTTGATGCTTCCCAACATTGGCGAGATTCTCCTAATAGCAATGCCTATGACCTTATTGATCATCGCAGGAGAAATTGATCTATCGGTTGCATCTATAGTTGGGTTAAGCGGTGTGACTTTTGGACTCTTGTACGAACGTGGCCTAAACATTTGGCTTGCGGCTTTCCTGGGCGTAATCGTTGGAGTTTTGTGTGGGGCAGTAAATGGAATTTTGGTTGCGCGAGTGGGACTTGGGTCCTTGGCGGTAACTATCGCCACCTTGGCGCTTTTTCGCGGATTTGCTACTGCAGCAATGGGAAATAAATCAGTCACAGATTTTCCTGAGTCATGGACAAACTTTGGATATTCTACTATTGGTAAAACATTTCTACCGCAGACTTATCCTTTAATAATTTTCTTCATAATACTTTTCGGAATTCTCACTCATTTATCAATATTTGGAAGACGAACTTTTGCGATTGGGCAAAGCGTAGAAGCTGCGCGATTTGCAGCAATCTCAGTTTTGAATCATAAAATCATTTTGTTCATTTTAACTGGTGCGATGTCTGGAGTTGCTGGAGTCATTTACGTACTTCGCATTTCGACTGCTCAATATGACAATGCGATGGGATTAGAACTTTCAGTTATCGCAACGGCCTTGCTTGGTGGAGTGAGTATTTTCGGTGGAGTAGGAACGATTTGGGGCGTCGCAGCAGCCGCAGTCCTTTTTGGAAGCTTGGAAGCACTCTTCAATTTACAGGCAGTTTCACCCAACATTTTCACAATCACGACCGGTACTCTGCTTATTGGCTCGGTCATGATCCCGCTTTTACTTGGACGAATCAATCGCTTCCGTATAGATCGAATACGGGAAAACGAAAAGAATGCAAAATAACTACGAAATTCCGGCCGTTTGGTAGCGGCCGGACTAGATCGGTTCCCTATCTATCTCTATCTAGGGGAACCAATCGAAGCGCTGCCCCCAGCGTTGTTCCAAAGTTATTCCAAAAATTGGAGTAATTATCAGGAGAGGAATACTTCTATATGAAGATAAGCGCCAAAATTTCGGTCGCAGTTCTCGCTATTGCAACTTTAGTTGCAATTCCACTATCAAGTGGAGCTAGCGCTGCGCCAAAATACAAGGCAGGACTAAAAATTGCCATGATCTCAAAGATCGGCAATATCCCGTACTTTGATTTCGCAATGAGCGGTGCTACTAAGGCATGCAAGGAAATCAAGTGCACTGTTAAGTACTTCGGTCCAAACGAGGGAACTGCTGCAGCTCAAATTAAGTTGATTAACGCTGTTGTTCAACAGGGCTACAACGGAATCATGATTTCTGCCAACGACAAAGATGCACTAGTGCCTGCGTTGAAGAACGCAATGAAGCGCGGCGTTGCCGTAACTTCATGGGACTCAGATGTTGCTAATGCAGGACGTAACATCTTCGTTAACCAGGCTTCGTATGATGGCGTTGCAACTGCAATGCTTGACAGCGTAGTAAGCATTTTGGGAGCCGGCAAGAAGGGTGATGTTGGAATCTTGAGTAGTACTCCAGATGCAACTAACCAGAATGCTTGGATCGCATCAATGGCTAAGCAAATCAAGGCTAATGCTAAGTACTCAGGAATCAATGTTGTAGCAACTGTCTACGGCAATGATGATCCAGAAAAATCAACTACTGAGACTCAGGGATTATTGCAAAGTAACCCAACAATCAAGGTAATTGTTGCACCAACTTCAGTAGGAATCATTTCTGCAGCACAGTACGTTGTTGCTCACGAAGAACTAAAGGGCAAAGTAATTGTTACTGGCCTTGGACTTCCTACTTCAATGGCTAAGTACATCAAGGACGGAACAGCACAAGCTGCACTTTGGAATGTTCCAGATATTGGATACATGTCTGTCTATGCAGTTGCAGATATTGCATCAAAGCTCGTGAAGACTCCTGTTAAGGCTGGTTCATCCTTTGCAGGTGGCACTCTTGGAAGTCGCAAGGCTTTCATCGGTGATAACGGTCCCGAGATCATTCTCGGTCCTGGAATCATCTTCACACCTGAAAACGTTGATAGCTTCAAGTTCTAATATTTGACTAAGGTCAAATAGAAGTATTTTGTTGCTTAAGGGAAGCGATTCTGCTCTGCAGGGTCGCTTCCCTTTCAAAACTAGTATTTAATACTGAATGGGGTTCACGATGTCAAAGAATGTAGTTGTTCGTAAGGCTTATGTACTCTCTCTACGTGATGGAGCGCTTAAGGAATATGTCCATTGGCACCAAAACATTTGGCCTGAGCTTCTTCAGAAAATCAAGGAAGAGGGCATTGCTGAAGTTTCGCTCTACGAAGCAGCACCACTAATTTTTCTTTATTCTGAAATACGTGACCCAGATTCTTGGAAGCGTCTTTGGGAGTCTGAAATACATAAGCGTTGGGGAGAAGAAATCATGAGCCCGATGATGGAATACGACGCTGATGGATTAGTTATTTCGCAAGAACTTAACGAAATCTGGCATCTCGAAAACTAATTATTTTTTACTGTTAGCAATTAGTTCGCCAGCTTTCCACCCGATCATCGTGCTAGCGGCATTGGTATTGCACGATACAACAGTCGGCATAATCGACGCATCTGCGATGCGAAGGTTGGCAATTCCCTGAACTCGAAGTTCTGGGTCAACAACTGCTCCAGAATCAATTCCCATTCTGCACGTGCCTACTGGGTGAAACCATGTTGTTGCAACAGATCTGACGTAATCACGAATTTGCTTATCACTTGAACAACCAGGTCCGGGAGCGACTTCACCTGTAGTCCAAGGGGAGAGGGCTTTAGTTTTTGCTATCTCACGTGAGATTTGAATTCCGCTGACAAAGTCATCTAAGTCTGCTGTTTCACTTAAATAACGTGGGTCAATAAGTGGTGACACTGTCGGATCCGAGGAACGTAATTTGATCCAACCTCGACTCTGTGGTCTTACAATTCCTGGAATTACTGTGAAGCAGTGTTCAGGAACTTCGTACCCTTCGACGAAATTCTTTTCATTCACGAACGAAATTTGTACATTAGAGCCAACTACTCCTGGATTCGAGCCTACAAAAGCACAACTTTCAGTAACAAATGGATTTCGTCCATCGATCTTTGAAGCAGATCCGAATGCGACACCTATCAACATGTGGTCGACTAAATTGCGGCCAACTTCTGGAAGTTCAACCACAGGATTGATTCCAATCGAGCGAAGCTCCTCAGGTGCCCCAATCCCCGATAACAAGAGCAACCTTGGGCTATCAACTGCGCCAGCTGAGAGAATTAACTCACGCGCTATAGAAACCTTGTGTTCTTTGCCATCTTTTAAATATGTAATGCCTTCAATTCTATGAGAGCTATTGAGAGTTAATTTTTGTACTGTCGCATTTGTCTCAATTGTAATTGTTGGTCTCTCAATAATTGGGTGCAAAAATGCTCGGTAGGAACTCTGTCGTTTGCCTTGGTAAATTGTAGATTCATTCCAGCCGGCACCTGAAAGCTTCCCACTGTTAAAGTTGTCATTATAATTTATACCCAATTCACCGCAGGCATCAATAAATATTTGAGACAGCGGACTTTGGTCAACTACGACTGCTGGCATGAGTGGACCTGAGGAAGATCCGTTACTCGTTCCTTCCATAGAAGTAAATGTTCGAAAAACTTCGTCAAATCCCCAACCATAATTTCCTAGATAACCCCAAGTGTCATAGTCAAGGCGGTCTCCTCGGAGATAGACCATTCCATTTATACTGCTAGTTCCCCCGAGAACGCGTCCTCTTGGCCACCGCAGAGATCTATTGTTTGCAAACTCTTGAGGTACGGTTTCGTATTTCCAATCAATGTCACTTCCCCATAAACCAAAATATTTTGTGGGATCCTGAATTTCTTTTCGCTCATCTGATCCACCTGCTTCAAGAAGCAAGATTTTGGCACCAGTTCGATCCGACAGATTCCTAACGAGAGCGCATCCGGCTGACCCGGCACCAATCACAACATAATCAAATTCATTTCCTGATGTTGCATATGCCATTTTAGGTCCCCGTTCATTTATGGAAATTAGTTTGAAAACATTGAGATGCTACTGCCGTGAGCAATTAACAACAAGGGTTTTTGCTCAAGAATGTTCGTTAAGAATAGAACTGGAAATTACTGGAACAAGATACTTTCGGATCCGATTAGGATAGGTGGCTCTAGTTACTCCAATTAATGTAAGCAGCTAGTCCTGGATATTTACCTTGTTCTACTAAACCAAAAAGAGTTTGCACACCCGCGTTAGTTGCCTCATGAGGATCAGCCAGCGCTTCGATCGGCATTGCATCGCCCCGCATGAGATCTAACGTTGATTGCATACGCTCCCTAGTCCAACCAGAGACGAAGTGAACCGTGAGTTCTTGCTTTTGTAGCTCCGCCATGTCGCCCCAATTGCTTTCACCATCTGGTGTGTGGCCACTGTAAATAATCTGACCAGTACCTTGGCTTCGAGCGCCGAGTGCTTCTTGCGCCCATGTTGCAGGCAGCGTTTGGCGGTACATGTCGAATGCTTCTTTGTTTTGAACTGTATCTATGACCGCACCCGGTGCAAAATCTTTTAGCGTGGAAATATCAAGTGTTCGCGCATTTGCCGTTGCGATACCCACGTTAGATAACTTCGATAATCGGGAATCGTGGCGACCAACGACCATTACTTCGCGGCCGAGAGCGCGTGATGAAAGAGCTGCCGAAGCCCCAATGATTCCATCACCAATCACAAGCACTCGAGTCTCTTTCCCACCTAGAACTCGAGAGGATGCATTAAAGCCAACTTGAGCAACAACCCCAAAACATGCGCGCTCTGGAACTATTCCTGTTGCATCAAAAACTTCATGTTCTTCGCTAATTCCAATACTTGTATGCGCACCCCAACCTGCCGTTGCATTAAGGAAATCAACGCTATTTGTAGCGAAAATGCTTTGCCCCACGGAAAGAGTAGATACGTCAGAACCAATGGCTTCTACGGTTCCCACTCTTTGGTATCCAGGGATCAAAGGAAAGGAAAAGGAACCCCACTCGAAGCGTCCAGAAATGACCCAGCGATCA
>WLOF01000031.1 GCA_009699375.1 Actinomycetota bacterium | reverse complement strand
GTATAGGCAGTATCTGCAAGCATGTAAGAAACAATTCCTAGTGGGTATGCACCAGCTTCTTTGGTTGCATAATCATAGGTAAGGAACCCGTTTACATCCTGAGTTGCACTTGCAAGGAATGCCGCAGTACCGGTTGAGTCAGGTACAACAGAGTTTCCTGCAGGATTGATGACGTTAGCAATCTTCAACTTGTTGGCAGTTGCATAACTCACTTCAGCAAAAGTAACTGAGTAAGGGGTCTTACCAGCTAACTGACTAACACCAGTTGATGATCCTTGACCAACGATGCGACCAATGTTGGCTGGATCATTGATATTGCCCGGAAATGAAGTTGTGAACACTTTGCCGTTTGGTTTTGTCCAAACTGTTGGCGCGCTCTTGTAAAGATACTTGGTGAAGTTATCTACTGTTCCTGAAGAATCATTGCGATAAACAACTGTGATCTTCTTGTTTGGTAGCGTGTAGTGAGGAGCTACTTCAACAGTTTTCAAAACAATTAAGTTGCCCTTGGCATCCTTTGCAGGGTTTCCGGCAGCATCCTTCTTGTAATAAACCGCCTTAGTTATCTTGTTGTTATCAGCAACGATAGCTGGGTCATTCCACATGGTGATTGTTCCACCGAAAATACCGGCGATTGTGCTCGCAGATAGCTGCAATGTCTTGCTACCAGGAAGATTGTGCAAGATTGCAATTGGTCCTGCTACTAACGGGATGTGAATAAGTGTGGGGCGGCGTGTGGCTGCCGTGTAAGGGGAATCTGTCATCCAGAAGTCACCAGTTGACTTATCCGAGTTTGCTTGGCCTGTTCCTGAACTTGAAGATGCATATGTATAAGTATTATTTGAACCAGATGTTGCGTAACCGGCCTTGCAAGCTTCTATCATGTTAGCTGGCCATGACGCACCAGAACCCAATAAATCTGTTGCGAATGCAGGAGTTGATGCAACTATTGCTAACGCGAGCGCCATTGTGGCAACTTTCGCGATTCGTGAAATTCTCATGTACTTCCCCTCATAGGTTTGAATTGCTCTTACACGCCAAACCTATGGATTGAGAGTGAACCACTACCTAGTAGAAACTAAACAACAGCCAACAGTTAAGTGAACAGTTGGTGCTGATTATCCGAATCGGCCGGTGACGTAGTTCTCTGTTCGCTTGTCTCTTGGCCGAGAGAAAATCTCACTTGTCGGAGCACATTCAATCATTTGACCTGGACCATTATCCGAGAGGAAAAATGCGGTGTAATCAGAGACTCGTGCTGCTTGTTGCATATTGTGAGTAACAATAATAATTGTCATGGAATCTGATAGATGGCGAATTGTCTCTTCGATACGCAATGTAGAACCTGGATCAAGAGCTGAGCATGGTTCGTCCATTAACAACACTTGTGGCCTTACGGCGAGTGCTCGCGCGATACATAAGCGCTGTTGTTGCCCTCCAGATAATGACCCACCGTGGGCGTTTAGGCGATCCTTAACTTCATTCCAGAGCCCAGCTCTTTCTAGGCATTCCTCCATGAGGTCATCTTTATTTGCAACTTTTAGTTGGGCCAACTTCAGGCCAGATAGGACGTTCTGCCCAATAGTCATAGATGGAAACGGATTTGGCTTTTGAAAGACCATACCGATTTGCAAACGGATTTTTGTTACATCGACACCCTGGGCATACACATCTCGCCCATCGAGCAATACTTCACCAGCCATCGCTGTACCTGGAATAAATTCATGCATACGGTTCATGGTTCTGATAAACGTTGATTTACCGCAACCGGATGGCCCAATGAGCGCCGTAACGGTGCCTGCAGCAAAATCTAATGTGATGTCAGAGAGAACATGATTCTTTCCAAACCATGCATGAATACCGCGCGCTTCAAGTCCGCGTCCCATCGCCATCGTGCCTGGCGCTCTCCTCGTTACAGAACTTGCAACGTCCCCTAATGAAGAAGGCTTAATGGTTGTATCCATTTTTTCGTTCTCGCTTTCCGTTGAATCGGTCATTTTGCGACCTTTCTGCTGCCTAAGAATCGTGCGATTGTGAAAAACACTAAAACCAGAATGAGAAGAACAAGCAGACCCGCCCATGCCCTTGTGATTGATTCCGGTGACCCTGCATTAAATGATTTCCATATGTAATAAGGCAACGATCCGATAGGTCCATTAAATGCGTTGCCGTTCACTTTATCTCCACCACCAGTGAGTAAAAGGATTGGGGCGGTTTCACCGGCAATGCGCGCAACTCCAAGAATCATTGCAGTTACTAGGCCACTCCTTGCAGCCGGCAAAACAATCATGGCAACTGTGCGCCATTGTGTGCCACCGAGTGCTGTACCAGCTTCGCGAAGGTCATTAGGAATTAAGCGAAGTACTTCTTCAGACGTTCTTGCAATTGTTGGAATCATCAAAATAGTTAAAGCCAGCGAACCCATAAAACCTGAATAGTTTTTTGCGATAGGGTAAAGAACTGCAGAGAGAATAAATAGGCCGGCAACAATCGATGGAACTCCGCTCATTGCTTGGACTAAGAATCTGATTGGCCTAGTAAAGCGCCCCTGAATTTCCGTTAAATAAAGAGCAGTCAAAATTCCAATAGGAACGCTCATGATTAAAGCAAGCGCTACCAAAGTCAGTGTGCCGGTAATGGCGTGGAGTAAACCACCGTTTGATAACGGATCAGTTGGCGTCGCCATAGACATATCGTGAGTGAAGAGACCCAAATGTATCCCTTTGGAGCCTTTTTCAATTACCGTTACAAAAATACTGAGTATCGGAAGTAAAGTTACAAATGCACCAAATGCAACAAGTGAGCTGACAAAAGCATCCTTAGCAGATGCACTGCCGCGCACAATAAATTGTCGCAAAGCCGAAAGAGTGACATATGCAATCGCGAAGACAAAAACGTAAGCAAGTTTGCCTTTCATTGGCGTGACTGCAACTAGTAGTAAATCAACAACTAAAGCAAGGGCGAAGATTCCTATATCAAATAGGCGGTCTTTAGTTGAAGCGACCCAGGGCCTTGTTGGTGCTGGAATGACTGAAGTAGTCATCGCTTATTTCCGCCAAATCGTTTGACAATTAAATCTGCACCCGCGTTTACCATCAGTGTTAAGAGGAAAAGAATGAGTCCAGCAGCCATGAGTGCCTTAATTTCATACGGACTTGCATCACCAAATTTCAAAATGATCAGTGATGCAATGTTTCCACCGGCACCAAAAAGAACATGCCAATTTACTTGGTAGACAATGTTTAAAACCGTGTAGACAGCAACGGTCTCACCCATTGCTCGGCCTAGCCCCAACATTGCGCCGCCAACCACGCCACCGCGGCCATATGGGATGACAACTGCTTGAATCATTCCCCAGCGAGTGGCACCAAGTGCGTATGCAGCTTGGATGCGATCGAGTGGAGTTTGTGAAAACACTTCGCGAGATACTGAAGTAATAATGGGAATAATCATAATTGCAAGAACAATTCCAGCAATAAAAGGCGAGCGCGTAAAATAAGATGCTGGCACGTGAAAAATAGGAATGAATCCTAAGTAGTGATTCAGCAACTTACCCCAATATTCAGCACTCGGCATGAGAACGAGAAATCCCCAAATTCCAAAAAGAATTGAAGGAAAAGCTGCCATCATGTCTATTACTGAAACTAGAATTTTTTTCAGCC
Organism: Actinomycetota bacterium; assembly: GCA_009699375.1. Taxonomy (GTDB): domain Bacteria; phylum Actinomycetota; class Actinomycetes; order Nanopelagicales; family Nanopelagicaceae; genus QYPT01. The sequence goes on along the minus strand of WLOF01000031.1, from coordinate 6,029 downwards.
AAACCGGTGCGTAAAAATTGAGAAATAAAGCGGTGAAAACTGAAATTGGAACTGCAATTACCACCGCAATGATTGAACATAAAATTGTTCCAACAAGCATCGCCGCAAGTCCAAAATGACTTTCGACGACATTGCCTGCATCATCGGTAGTGATTGCCCACGTTGAAGAAGTTATAAAATTGAAACCTTCTTGTCGCAATACTTCAAAACCTCGGTAACCTAAAAAGATTGTGATTAACCCTAAGATTGCTAGTGAAGATAAGCCACCGGTTGTAACAACTCCGCGGAACACGCGATCAGAAAATCTTGGTTTGGTTGTTAAATCTCTGGGTACGGCATCTGCCGGAGCGGGTGCAGATGGCTCAACGAAAGTCTGGGACACAGTGGAATAGTGGTCTTACTGCGCAGAATTTGCGTGGAACTTTGGTTACGGGAAGGTGAACGAGAGGTGAAATCACTGCCTTCGCCCTCATAGATTTCGACCTTTTGAGAAGAAGGCCCCAGAGACCTAAGGTTGCCTCCATGGCAAATGACGCACCCCACCTCATCTGGATTGATTGTGAGATGACGGGGCTCTCCCTGGAAAAAGATGTCCTCGTTGAGATTGCAGTCTTGGTCACCGATTCAGAGTTGAACGTCATCGGCGAAGGTGTCGACGTTGTCATCAAGGCCACCCCGGATCAACTAGCCCAAATGAATGAGTACGTGCAATCCATGCACACAAGTTCTGGACTCATCACCGAAATTCCCCACGGCATCACTGTCTCTGAAGCAGAAGGCCTCATCATTTCTTATCTAGAAAAGTCATCCACTACGGCGGGTAAATCTCCACTGGCCGGAAACTCCGTCAGCGTTGACCGATCCTTCATCGCGCGCGATATGCCACGACTCAATGAATACCTGCATTACCGCACCATTGATGTCTCATCGATAAAAGAATTAGCCCGCCGTTGGTATCCCAAGGCATATTTCAACGCTCCCGCAAAAACTGGCAACCACCGCGCCCTTGGCGATATCCAAGATTCAATTACAGAGTTGGCGTACTACCGCCAGAGCGTATTTATCCCTTCGGATGGTGCGGAGGCGAGCGGGCAGAAGTAGAAGGTAGACTTTGCATCACATGGTGGGCGTAGCTCAGCTGGTAGAGCACTCGGTTGTGGTCCGAGATGTCGCGGGTTCGAGCCCCGTCGCTCACCCCACTATTTTCCTCAATTACCTATCTCTTTCTTAAAGGAGTTCCGAGAATGGAAATGACATTTGATGTCATCGTTGAAATTCCGGCAGGCAGTCGCAATAAATACGAAGTAGATCACGAGACCGGAAAGATTCGCCTCGATCGCATGCTCTTTACCTCTACTCGTTATCCATGGGATTACGGATTTGTTGATGACACGTTGGGACAAGATGGCGATCCACTGGATGCGCTAGTCATGCTTGATGAGCCAACATTTCCTGGATGCGTTGTGAAGTGTCGCGTAATCGGCATGTTTCGCATGACAGATGAAGCAGGTGGCGACGACAAGTTGCTCTGTGTACCAGCAGGTGATGTCCGCAAAGAACACCTTCGCGAAATTACTGATGTCCCAGAATTTGATCGCCTTGAAATTAAACATTTTTTTGAAGTCTATAAAGACCTTGAGCCAGGAAAAAGTGTTGAAGGTGCAACATGGGTTGGGCGCGTGGAAGCTCAAGCCGAAATCCACGCCTCATATGCTCGCTACACAGGCCCAAAACATAGATAATTCACCAACCTATTTTCATAACTTAGGGAGAGCCAAGTGATTAACAGCGGAGACACAGCCTGGGTGCTAGCAAGTGGTGCACTCGTTCTTTTTATGACTCCAGGTCTTGCAGTGTTTTACGGTGGCATGGTTCGGGTAAAAAGCGCACTGAATATGATGATGATGTCATTTGCTGCAATTGGTGTAACAACAATTATCTGGGTTCTCTATGGATATTCCCTTGCCTTTGGAAAATCACATAACGGTCTGATCGGTGGCTTTGAACATCTTGGTTTAGCAGGAACGCTCAACAAAGTTGTTGGGCCACAAGGACACCAAATCCCTACACTCGCCTTTTCCATGTTTCAACTCACCTTCGCGATCATTACCGTTGCAATTCTTTCAGGCACAATTGCAGATCGCGCAAAGTACGCCTCCTGGGTTCTCTTCGTTGGCATCTGGATCACACTTGTTTATCTTCCTGTCGCTCACTGGGCATTTGCAGGACAAGGTGGAACTGGCGGATGGATCATCGACAAGTTAGGCGCTTTAGATTTTGCAGGTGGAACTGTTGTTGAAATAAATTCAGGAGCTGCAGCCCTTGCGCTAGCTCTCGTATTAGGAAAGCGCGATGGCTTTCGTCGCGACCCAATGCGACCACATAACATGCCATTAGTCCTACTTGGAGCTGGAATGCTCTGGTTTGGATGGTTTGGATTCAACGCAGGTAGCGCACTCTCTGCTGGCTCACTTGCCGCAACAGCCATGATCAATACTCAAATAGCAACAGCTGCTGCATCAATGACATGGATTATTTTTGAAAAACGTCGCGACGGTAAATCAACAACTCTCGGTGTTGCATCCGGTGCAATTGCAGGCGCAGTTGCCATCACACCTGCTTGCGGTTTTGTTAACCCTCTGGGTGCCCTTGTCATTGGGCTCATCGCAGGAGCACTCGGGGCCTACGCAGTATCAAGGAAATACAAATGGGGATATGACGATTCATTAGACATTGTCGGATTACACGGAGTTGGCGGAATCTTGGGAATGCTTGGCGTCGGATTTCTTGCCACAAAGACTGCAAATGATGCAGGTGGTCTTGGACTCTTGATGCATGGTGGAGCCTCACTCCTTGGCAAACAATTGATTGCAATCGTTGTAGTGGCGCTCTTTTCCTTCTGCGCCACATGGCTCATTGCACAGGCAATTTCAAAAACAATTGGCTTCCGAGTATTCCGCGAGGATGAACTCAATGGTCTAGATACGAAATTCCACGCTGAGTCTGCTTATGACATAACTGGAAACTCCAACCGCTACTAATATTGATGACAACAGAATCGAGAAATGCATGAAACTCATTACCGCAATCGTTAAACCTGCAAAAGTTGACGATATAAAGGTTGCACTTCAAGCTGCAGGCATTGCTGGTATGACAGTTTCTGAAACGCGAGGATTTGGTCGGCAAAAAGGACACACAGAGATCTACCGAGGTGCTGAATACACAGTAGATTTCATTCCAAAAGTGCGCATTGAAGTTCTTGCAAATGATTCTGATGCAGAAAGTATTGTTGATTTAATTGTCACTACCGCAAACACTGGATCCATTGGTGATGGCAAAGTATGGGTGACTCCAGTAGACACAGTTGTCCGAGTTCGCACCGGAGAACGCGGTGGAGATGCACTATAAGAGCATAAAAAAGTAACATTCTGCGATTTCCGAAGGTGCCTTTGCGCTGATAGGGTTTGCAGGCATTCGAGGTTTCCCCCTTTGAATGAGCTCGGGTTGTTAGCTCAGTTGGTAGAGCAGGTGACTCTTAATCACCGGGTCGGGGGTTCGAGTCCCTCACAACCCACTCAGCACGCATAGCAAGTTACTTTGGTAATTACTTCGGGATGTATGTCAGCAGAATCTTAAAACGAAATACCGCCCAAGTATTTACTTAATTCTTTTTAGCTTTATCAACACAAATAACCCTGATAAAAATAAGAAAAGATTTGGGATCCACCAGCCAAGATTAAAAAAGCCTTGAATGCTCCAAAATACAATCGCCATACCACCTGCCACCATAGTTAAGGTCGCTGAAACAATTAGCAATGTCCAGTTTCCCTTTCCTTTAATGCCAAGAAATCCAGTAATGGAAGCTGCGATATCTAGCGGAAAGAATGACCAATTCCATGCCTTTACATTCAAGTCATCGTAATTTTGAAAAACCCAGTCATGAGGAATTAGTCCAAATACGATTAATCCCCAATAAATAATAAACCCAAAATCTATAGAAATAAGTAAGTTCTTTGTGCCTTTCCCAACAACGTGTTCCATTAGTGAGCTGCTCCACCTAAATTCATAATTACAACACCAACAATGATGATAACCATTCCAACAATGTTCATTCTAGAAAGTTGTTGGTTAAAAAATATAACGCCTCCAACAGCTGCTCCAATAATTCCTACACCAGACCAGATTGCATATGTAATGCCAACATCTAACTTCTTAAGTGACATTGCCATCAGAGTAAATGCGGTTGCATAGCCAAAAAAGACGCCGATTGAAGGTAATAACTTACTAAGTCCATCGCTTGCCTTCAAACAAAGCGTGCCTACAATTTCGGCAGCAATTGCAATTGATAATAAAACCCAAGCCATAGAAATATATTAGCAAAAAAAGGGCATCCGCCCATATCTGACCTAAATCTGTTCAATATCTAGCAAATGTCAGACCCATTGACTAATATGGGTTGTGGATCAAGATCAATTGAATCCATATGTGGCCTATGAAGGATATGTAGTTCGAGTCCCTCACAACCCACACTAAATCGGATAAGCGTCCGACTTTTTAAATAGAACAATGATGTTTAACTCGTGGTTCATGGACCACTGGCACATAGAAGTGCTCGGCCTTGCATTGAGCAATTAGGTCGTGCCCAGTCTTGCTTAGCCGCGATTTGATACTCCGTCAGCATGTACGAAGCAATGTCATCATAAATTGCAGCTTTTGATTTTTTTAATGCCTTTTCAATTGCCTTATCCCATCCCATGGTTCCTGTATCACGGTAAAGGGCCAGTACTCCGGCAATTCCGAGCTGCTGATGTAAATACTCAGTGGCGAGGAGGATATTTCCGTAAAGACCTGTATTTTGAAACGCGGCGCAACCCCAACTATCAGAGTTAGGTTTCACGGAAGTCACATCTGCTGACAATAGATAATCTCTCCAGTAATCCTTTGAGCTTAAAAGATTTGTTTTATTATTAGACTTAAAAGCCACTGCGAATTGCCTCATCTTTATGAATGTTTCAGGATTTCCTTTACTCGTCACAAGAATGCCAAAGTATTCAGCACCCCCCTCTTCAACCCAGCATGGAAATGATGATTTGTACTTATCTGTTTGAGCATTTTGGACGTTATGAAAAAATTCATGGGCAACTCGTGGCAAAAAATCAATCTCTGTCAAGATCGAAGCCTCTGTCATAAAGTAAAAATCTGTTGCTTTGCCATTTCCCTGTGTCGTGTGAGCGTCCCATACTCTTTGCTTATCTGTGCGAAAATTACTTTCGCAGTTAGCAGCGTTCATTTGTAAGTGGGAATCTCGCCACTTACAAATGAATTTTATGTCATCTAAAGTGCCAACAATGACTTGTAGGGGTGCGTCAATTTTCGTATATGCACTCCAAAACTCGATATTCTCTACATATTGCTTAGTTATTTCTTCCTTAATCTTGTTATTAACTATGTCTGAATATCGCCAAGTCAACTCTACTTTTGGAAAGGCTGAGGATTTAGCAGGAAATGCTTTTTCCATAATTTTGATTGCTGAAGAGCCAGTCGCATTCCATCTTTTGGCAAAGTTTAATGAGCTTGATGGCTTCGTATTGCCCTTATCCCAAATCAATTTAGTTCCAGACTTTATGCAGGTAAAAGTCTTTGTGCCAACAACAGATTTACTTCCGACCTTTGTGCACTTTGCACCCGCCTGGGCAGCAGCATTTGCTGGAATTAGGGAAGAAGATAGGAAAAGACAAAGTATTGATAAGAATGCAATCAGCCTCTTATTCATATATAAAGCGTAAGTTGTGTATTTAGTTATTACAAGGGATATCCGCCTAAATCTGTTCAATATCTAGTAATTGTCAGACCCCATCCCTAATATGGGTTGTGGATCAAGATCAATTGAATCCATATGTGGCCTATGAAGGATATGTAGTTCGAGTCCCTCACAACCCACTTACGGGCGTAAGTGGCACTGAATATCTACTCCAAAAAGGTCGATGACCTGGTGAGTATGAATCAGTGGCTACTTCCTCTTAAAACCC
>WLOF01000030.1 GCA_009699375.1 Actinomycetota bacterium | reverse complement strand
TCGTGTTATTGAGCGCAAGAAGTACGGCTTGAAGAAAGCTCGTAAGCGCTCGCAATACAGCAAGCGTTAATTCACATCCGCGATATTTAACCCGCGAACATGGCGCTTTTTGGCACCGATGGTATTCGTGGTTTAGCGAACAGCGAACTTACTGCAGAACTTGCCTTAGACGTTGGCGTCGCAGCAGCTCATATCCTGATTGAAAGCCTGGGTTCAACTGCTACACGTCCCCGCGCAATTATTGGACGTGATTCTCGCGCCTCTGGTGAATTTTTAGAGTCAGCAGTAGTTGCAGGCTTAACAAGTGCTGGCGTTGATGTTTATCGAGTAGGGATTCTTCCGACTCCTGCTATCGCATTCCTAGTAGCGCAAAGTAAAGCTGATCTTGGCGTGATGATTAGCGCGTCACATAATCCAATGCCAGATAACGGAATCAAGTTATTTGCACGAGGCGGCGGGAAACTAGACGACACTCTTGAATCTGCAATTGAAGCTCGATTGCGCGAACCATGGCAACGACCTGTAGGTCGAGATGTCGGGCGAATTATTAACGATGAAACTCTTTTCCAAAAGTACATCGATCACCTTTTGTCTAGCCTTCAGCTCAAGCTTTCAGGGATCAAGGTAGTTATTGACTGTGCAAATGGAGCAGCATCCTTTGTGGCACCAGAAGTTTTGCGTCGTGCGGGTGCCGAAGTTATTGCTGTATCAAATACGCCCGATGGATGGAACATCAACGATGGATGTGGATCCACTCACCTTGATTCATTGCGACAACACGTTCTAAAAAATAGCGCAGATATTGGAATCGCCCTCGATGGAGATGCTGACCGTTGTCTCGTTATTGATAAATTAGGTGCGGATGTTGATGGAGATCAAATCCTTGCAATTTTGGCCATTGCACTCAAGTCAACTAGTAAATTGAAATCAAATACTGTTGTAGGAACTGTCATGAGTAACTTAGGTTTCGTAAAAGCAATGGAAGAAAATGGTATTCAGGTCCTTAAGACTGCTGTCGGCGATCGATATGTATTAGAAAGAATGCTTCAAGATGGTTTGAATTTAGGGGGAGAACAATCAGGTCACGTAATTCTAAAAGACCATGCAAATACGGGCGATGGAACATTGACCGCTTTGCATTTATTACAAGAGATGAAGCGTTCAGAGAAAAGCATCAGAGATTTAGCAGCAGTGATAGTTCGCTTCCCACAAGTATTGATCAACGTTAAGGGTGTGGCTAAAGAAAAACTTGCTGGATCCAAAGCCATTGCCGCCGCCGTTTCTGCCGCCGAACAGGAGTTGGGCGATACCGGCAGAGTTTTATTGCGAGCTTCTGGGACAGAACCATTAGTTAGAGTGATGGTCGAAGCCTCAAGTGATAGCGTGGCCTTAGCGATTGCAAATAAACTAGCTCAAGTGGTAACTCAGGAATTGGAGTAAATCGTGTGTGGAATTGTCGGTTACACAGGACGACAATCTGCAATCGGACATCTCATTGAAGGTTTGCGTCGCCTTGAATACCGTGGATATGACTCGGCAGGAATTGCTCTAGGAACTCCAAACAAACTCTATGTTGAAAAGCGCGCAGGAAAATTAGTCAATCTTGAAAATTCCTTAGGGGATGCAATTCCAGCCGCCACAAGTGGGATTGGGCATACGCGTTGGGCAACACATGGTGGACCTAGTGATAAAAATGCCCATCCTCATTGCGACAATGAAGGAAAACTAGCAGTGATTCACAATGGAATAATTGAAAATTATTCGCAGCTGCGGATTGAACTTGAATCTCGCGGCCACACCTTTGATTCTGAAACAGATACAGAATCTGTTGCACACCTACTGAGTGATCTTCGAAAAAGCCATAAAGGCGACCTGGCATCTGCCATGCGCGAAGCGGTAAAAAAATTACGAGGCTCTTTTACATTGCTGGCAATTCATAGCGATAACCCTGAAGTCATCGTGGGAGTGCGCAGGAACTCGCCTTTAGTTGTTGGGTTAGGTGATGGAGAGAACTTCTTGGCTTCAGATGTTTCCGCATTTATTGAATACACAAAAAGGGCAATTGCCCTTGGGCAAGATGAAGTTGTGACAATTACTCCAACGTCCATATCAATCACGGATCTCAATGGAGGAAACATTGCGATTGAGGAGTATGAAATCACGTGGGATTCCAAAGCTGCAGAAAAAGGTGGCTTTACCCATTTCATGCTTAAAGAGATATTTGAACAACCAAAGGCGATTGCAGACACGTTGCTAGGTCGCCTGGGGAGCAAGAATCAAATAATTCTTGATGAACTTCGCTTAACTAATGATGAAATCAAGGGTCTTAAAAAAATAGTTGTTTTGGCATGTGGCACTGCTTATCACGCGGGCTTGGTTGCAAAATATGCAATTGAAAAATGGGCAAAAATTCCAGTCGAAGTCGAGCTCGCAAGTGAGTTTCGGTATAGGGATCCAATTGTTGATAGCCAAACACTTGTGATTGCAATTTCTCAATCGGGTGAAACTATGGATACTTTGATGGCTTTGCGCTATGCCAAATCTCAAGGTGCTCGCGTCTTGGCTGTTTGTAACACCAACAGCTCAACAATTCCCCGCGAATCTGATGCCGTTCTTTACACTCATGCAGGTCCCGAAATTGCAGTTGCCTCAACAAAGGCGTTCTTGACACAGCTGATTGCTGTTTATGTTATTGGTCTTTATCTCGCACAAGCTCGTGGTGTTATGTCTGGGCCTGAAGTTAAAGAAATATTTGACGAGATGGATGAGTTACCGGGCAAAGTTGAACAAATTCTTGAAACAGTAGAACCACTTCGGGAACTTACTCGTGGATTCTCTCAATCAACTTCAGTCCTATTCCTTGGCCGCCATATTGGATTTCCTGTAGCGCTTGAAGGCGCTTTGAAGTTAAAAGAGTTGGCCTATATGCATGCAGAAGGGTTTGCCGGTGGGGAACTCAAACATGGCCCCATTGCTCTGATTGAAGACGGAACTCCTGTAATTGCTATCTTGCCTTTCGGTCACGAGCATTCACTCGATGAAAAAATGCTGAGTAATATTCAAGAAGTTAAGGCGCGCGGTGCAAAAGTTATCGTAATCGCCCAAGAAGATATTGCAGTACAAGGCGCAGATCACATCATTCGAATTCCCGGAGCACCTGCACTTTTGCAGGCAGTGCTGGCGACAGTGCCATTGCAAGTTTTCGCCTACGAGATGGCTATAGCGCGTGGCAATGATGTTGATCAACCACGCAACTTGGCAAAATCAGTTACGGTCGAATAAGTGCAAAGAGCGGATGTTTCGCGTAGAGAACAAATGAATCGGGCCCTTCGTTGGAGTGCCCTACTTATTATTGGATTTCTCATTGTTACAAATCAAGTAATAATCAATGGACCATTAATTGACCTTGACGCTCAAATCGCAAATGCTCATCGCCATAATTTCACTCCGTGGATAGATTCCATTTTCCGCAGAGTTGATAATTTAGGTCTTCGCGGATTGACTGCAACAATCCTCCTACTCTCGGCACTTTATATATCAATGAAGTTTAAAACTTGGCGTCCTATGAATTTGGCCGTTCTATCTCTCCTTGCTCTTAACCTCGTTGTTGGGATTACAAAACTGGGCATTGGTAGAACCAAACCTCGTCTCAATATCGATTTGATTTACGCGGGTGGACTTTCCTATCCAAGTGGTCATGCCTCGAATGCACTTCTTACTTGGGGAATCTTGGCCTATCTCATCTACAGATACGCTCACGTTGATCGATACCAGGGTCGTCTTGCAAGTGCTGGCGTAGGCTTAATTTCATTCTCAGTCTGCATAGTGTCATTATTTAGAAACACACATTGGCTCTCAGATTTAATGGGAGGGCTCTTTATTGGTGGGGCGCTCCTGGTGCTGGTTATTGCGGTAGATAGGTTTGTCCCTTCTGCAAGTCAACGTTCTTGATTTAGTATGTGGCCATGATTGAAGGAATTGGAATTGATGTTGTTGACATTGATCGCTTCGCGCAATCGATAGAACGCACACCCTTGCTAGCTGAGAGAATCTTTACTGTTTCCGAAAGACTCTTACCCATTTCTTCACAAGCGGGTCGATTCGCAGCTAAAGAAGCGTTAGCGAAAGCTCTAGATGCCGGTAAAGGTTTGTCATGGCTGGATGCGGAAGTTATTAATTTAGAGTCAGGAAAACCCGCCTTTATATTCCGAGGTGAAATCGCCGATTTGATTGATGGCGCACGTGTGCACCTATCAATTTCCCACGATGCAGGAATCGCCTCCGCCATTGTGATTGTCGAGCGTTAGCCATGACAAATAGGGCAGAAGTTGTCGTTGATTTAGAAGCAATTGCTCACAACGTGGCAACGCTACGGAAAAATTCTGGAACCCCATTGATGGCAGTAGTTAAGGCAGATGCATATGGTCACGGGTTAGTTCCTGTTGCACTGGCTGCAATGAATGCAGGTGCACAATGGCTTGGCGTAGCGTTATTAGAGGAAGCGCTGACTTTAAGAGAAGCAGGGATGAGTGCGCCAATTCTCTCTTGGTTAGTCCCTCCGGGATCTGATTTCCAGCGAGCAATCCAAGCTGATATCGATTTAGCGGTTCCATCCATTGGGATTTTTAAAGAAATTCAACGCGCTGCAACAGCAATTGGTAAAAGCGCTCGCATCCATATCGAAGTGGATACAGGAATGACCCGCGGGGGATTTCTCGACGAGTGGGATCAATTTCTAGAATTGCTGAGTAATGGACATAAGGATGTAGAAATTATTGGTTTCTTTTCGCATTTTGCTCGAGCTGATGAGCCTGGCGAAATACAAAATGCGCAACAGCTGAAGCGTTTTTTTGAAATGTCAGATGACCTTAACAGGATTGGTATTGAACCCAATGTCCATCATCTTTCAAACTCCGCAGCAACAATTGCAGATGCCTCTGCGCACTTTGATGTAGTTCGAACTGGGATTGCTATGTACGGTCTATCGCCAGATGTAGGAAATATGGGAAATTCTCAATCATTGGGACTTAAACCTGCAATGACGCTGCGCGCAAAAATTCACCTTGTAAAAAAAGTAATGGCAGGAATTCCTGTTGGATATGGTGCAACGCAAAAAACCAAAGCTGATACCAGAATCGGTGTGATTGCTATGGGTTACGCAGATGGAATTCCCCGAGTTGCTCATAACGCTGGTGTTTTTGTCGAAGGGCGTCGTGCACCGATTATTGGAAGAGTTTCTATGGATCAATTTGTCGTAGACCTTGGAGCAGATTCAGTATCGGTTGCTGGGGATTGGGTTACTGTTTTTGGTCCAGGTGAAAATGGCGAATACTCCGCCGATGACTGGGCAAGTGCAAGCTCCACAATTAATTACGAGATTGTCACAAGAATTGGGCCAAGGGTGCCTAGAATTTATAAACTCACGACAAAGTAGACTTACTCAGCATAATTCGATTGAGAGGTGGAAAATGAAAGGCACTCCACTCCTCTCCATCTCAAATTTATCAGTAAATTTTGGCGGCTTGAAAGCGTTGTCCGATGTTTTTATCGAAGTGAATCCCCAAGAAGTAGTTGGACTCATTGGCCCCAATGGTGCAGGAAAGACAACTTTATTCAATGCGATCTCAGGTCTTGTGAAACCGGCAAGTGGCACAATTTCACTCCATGATAAAAATATTTCATGGCCCGAACCGCATCGGTTAGCTTCACTTTCTATCGCTCGCACTCTTCAAGGAGTTTCTCTTTTTAGCGGACTGACAGTTGTAGAAAATGTCATGATGGGCGCAGATCAACATAGAAAGTCAAACTTTTTCCGCGATATCTCCGGGTTTTCAACTCGCGATGAAGCGCAACTAAAAGAGAGAGCGATGCAGGCGCTAGCTTGGGCTGGAGCCCACTCACTTGCGGATAAATTTCCTAACCAGCTAACGTATCCCGATTCGAAGCGTGTGGCTTTAGCCCGCGCACTTGTCCTTGAACCAACCTTGTTGTTACTCGACGAGCCTGCTGCTGGCTTAGGCCAAGATGATATCGACAAGCTAGCTGCCATCATTAGGCAAATAAAGAGGAAATGCGCTGTGCTCGTTGTAGAGCACCATGTTGAATTTGTAAGTCAAATTTCTGACAAAGTCTATGTTCTCAACTTTGGCAAAGTGATTGCTCATGGAACTTTTGATCAAGTGAAGAAAGATCCCGGAGTAATGGCTGCTTATCTAGGAACTTCTACACAATCGCAAACCTCTGTTTTGGGAGGGAATTAGAATTGTTAGAAATTAGAAATGTGGTTGCCTCTTACGGCTCAGTCGTTGCATTAAAAGATATTTCTTTCACGGCAGAAATTGGGAAAATCACGACAGTGATTGGCGCAAATGGGGCAGGTAAGAGCACTCTCTTGCGATTAATTTCTGGTCTCGAAGTTGCAACGAGTGGTGCCATACATTGGCAAGGAGAATCACTTCTGGGGAAATCTCCCGAATCCATTGTTCGAATGGGAGTGGCACACGTTCCTGAAGGTCATGCTGTCATTGCGCCATTAACAGTTGCAGAAAATATTGAGATGGGTGCACTATTTCGCGCGCGCTCGAACAAAGATGATGTGAAGCTTGCGATAGGAGAGGTGTATGAACTTTTCCCACGACTTGAAGAGAGAAAAAATCAACTAGCAGGCACGCTTTCAGGTGGAGAAAGACAAATGCTTGCCATTAGCAGGGCCTTAGTATCAAGACCCTCACTCTTATTGTTAGACGAACCGTCTTTAGGTCTTGCCCCGCTGGTAGTTGAGCAAATAATTGAAACCATCAAAGCGCTTTGCATCTCAACTGGTTTGACTGTCTTGCTTGTTGAACAGAATGCAAATACAGCTCTAAGCGTTGCAGATCACGGAGTTTTACTTTCTATTGGCTCGGTTGTTGCAGATCAACCTGCGCCTTTAATGCGTGCAGACTCTGCCCTACGTTCAGCTTATTTGGGGTATTGATGAATACCCTGATAACAACTCTCTTTTTGGGAACAACACGTGGTGCAGTTTTTGCACTTGTTGCATTGGGCTTGGTTCTGGTGTGGCGTGGTGCTGGGATTGTGAATTTTGCACAAATGGGTCAGGCAATGTTTTCAACATATGTTGCTTCCACGTTGATTATTAAAGGTTATGGGTATTGGTTTGCATTTCTCATTGCACTTGCAGTGGGAGCAATCCTCGGCGCCATTGTTGATTTAGCGGTTATGAGACCGTTAACTCGACGAAGTCACGCTGGAGTTTTGGCGAGTGATTCAATGCGTGCAACAGTGCCCGTGATTGCTTCACTTGGAATTCTAGGAGTTTTGCAATCACTTGCAGGAATGATTTGGGCAGCAGAAGAGCGCGGATTTCCAACGCCAGTGAGTGATGTTGCAGTTAAACCTTTTGGGAAAACAGCTCCCTTCACTAAATTTGATCTATTCATTATTGTTGTGGTTGCACTCACACTCGTTGTCACAACTCTTTTCTTTAAGAAGACTGGTATGGGCTTGGCGATGCGTGCAACTGCTCTTAATCCAGAAGTAGCACGATTAAGTGGAATTCGAATTAGTCGAGTTCGAACCCTGAGTTGGGCAATTTCAGGAGTCGCTTCATCTTTGGCTGGATTATTGATTACGCCGTCTGCGAATTTATCGCCCAATACTTTGGACTTGATTTTGATTGTTGGTTTCACGGCGGCCGTGGTGGGAGGTTTGGATAGTTTGCCAGGAAGCGTTGTCGGTGGATTCATACTGGGCTTACTTATTGCGGTAATAAACGTTTACGTCTCACCGGATGATGTTTTTCTGGCGCTTTTAGTTTTCTTACTACTTGTATTAATTCTCAAGCCGGGCGGTCTATTCGCTAGCAAGAAGGTGAGAAATGTCTAGCCATAAAAACCCAGCGGCGCGCAATCTATTTTTCGTAATTATTTTCGCAATTGTGATTTTCATACTCGGCGCAGATCTTGATCCTTATAACCAAGGGCAATTAGCAGTTGTTTCGATGCTCCTTATCGGCGTTCTGTCTGTAACTTTATTAACCGGAACATCTGGTCAAATCTCATTAGGCCAAGGTGCACTTATGGCAGTCGGTGGTTATGCAAGTGCACTAACAATTCTTAATTTAGGTTTGTCGATGTGGTTGGCACTCGCGATTGCAATCATTGTCAGTGCGATGGCCGGCTTGCTGTTGGGTTTTGCAGCTGCTCGACTAACAGGTCCCTACCTTGCTGGCACAACGCTAGTTCTAGCACTGGCACTTCCTTCGCTTGCAAATAGATTTGAATCTGTGTTCGGAGGCGATGTCGGTCTCAACGTAGATTTTGGGAATCCACCTTCATGGTTGATTTCTGCATTTGGAGAGATTGGTTATGAGCAATGGCAACTCTATGCAACTGTGCCATTAACCTGCCTTGCGCTACTGGCAACAGCAAATATTTTGTCTTCAAGGACCGGGCGGATGTGGCGGGCAATTCGCGACAACGAAAGTGCTGCTTCCTTGATGGGTGTAAATGTTTCTACAAATAAAATATTTACATTTGTTGTGAGTTCTGGTTTTGCTGGGCTATCGGGCGCACTTTATGGATTACGTGGAATTGTTGGTCCTAGCGTTTACCCAATTTCACTTTCCTTACTTTTATTAACAGGTGCAATTTTGGGAGGACTTCGAAGCATTGCAGGCGCTCTCATTGGAAGCGCGCTCGTTGTTTTCTTACCTGATCTCATCGAGTGGGCTACGAGGCCGTTGGCGCTATCTGAGCAGATAGGCAATTACTTACCTGGTTTAATCGGGGGCGTATTACTCCTCTTAACTGTGATCCTTAATCCGGGTGGGATAGCAAATGTTCTCCATCATCACAAAAATAAGTAAGACTTTTATTTTCGGCTGGAATCGTTAGCCGTCGGCTAGACCCCCTTTTCGGCTCATTTTCAACAGAAAGAACCCATAAATAATGAGGTTGCGCCCCTTCTACAACACTTTTGTCACCATTTCATCGTTCCTTTCCTGTACACCCTCTGCTAACTTTCCATTTACGTGGGTCGACTCCGGCCCAGCTAACGCCAGCCTTTGGGGCTTGGCGTTATCTCGTTCAAGGAAAGAGTGAATGCAGTGAAATTCCATCCATCTCTGAGCAAGGCAAGGCTCCTGGCCCTTGTCGCTGGATTGGCAGTCGGGGCGCTCGCGCTCTCTTCATTGCCAGCTAGTGCTGCAAGTGATCCAGGTGTTACCGATACAGAAATTGTTCTGGGAATGCAGCTGCCACAAAGTGGTCCAGCCAGCCCAGGTTATAACAAAGTGGATGACGCAATGCGCGCCTACTTTGATTACGTCAACTCCAAAGGTGGCGTGAATGGTCGCATGATTCGTCTTGAAGTAAAAGATGATGCATACAAAGCCGGCCTCACAGTTTCAACCGCATCTTCATTGATCAACAAAGAAAAAGTATTTGCCTTTGTTGGAAGCATCGGAACTCAGACACATATCTCGGTTATCAAAGATATTAATCGACGTGGAATTCCTGACATTTTCGTGAACAGTGGATACAGCGGGTTCTACACAGACCCAAAGAAGTATCCAAATTCGTTTGGTGGCCTTGGAACTTATGTTGTCGAAGCAAAAATTCTTGGAAAGTACCTCAAGGAAACTTACGGCGATAAGAAAATTGGAATTCTCTATCAAACCGATGACTTCGGTCGAAATGCTGTAGCAGGATTTGCAACAGCAGGTCTGAAATTTACACCTAAAGAAACTGCAGCAACTTTCATTGCAGGAACTCAAGGTTCTCTAGGGCTTGTTAGCCAAATGTCACAACTGAAAGCTGCAGGCGTTGAAGTTGTCATCATTGCCGCGGTCTCCTCGGCAAGTGCCGTCGCCATCAGTACAGCTGCGAAAATTGGTTATGCCCCTAAGAAGTGGGCAATTATTAGCGTAGGGGCCGATGCAACAACAATCCAAGGTCTTCT
>WLOF01000003.1 GCA_009699375.1 Actinomycetota bacterium | reverse complement strand
GGAGCCGTTGTTAATATTTCATCGGTGCATGGTCGTCGAGCTTGGAGAGATCACGCAGTTTATGAGATGACAAAGGGTGCAGTTGATGCGCTGACACGTAACGTTGCAGTTACTTATGGTCCTTACGGAATTCGCGCAAACGCAGTTGCACCTGGCGCAATTTTAACGCCAGCTTTAAAAGAGTATTTCGTTAAAATTGGGCCAAAGCATCGTGAGTCACTAGAACTTCTTACGCCTTTGAAGCGTCTTGCTGATCCGAGCGAAATTGCGGAAGTTGTTTCATTTTTGCTTTCATCGAAAGCTTCCTACGTCTCTGGCCAAAGTTTGGCAGTTGAGGGCGGTTGGACATCAGCACTTGGTGCCGGTGATCTTGATCCAGATTTGGCTAAGAAGTACGGACTTAAGTCTGAAAATGGCTTACCACTCTAAATTTTTATAAGTGGTAGAGCAGCGCTGAAGAAAGTGCTGCACTGAGAACAACTATAGGAAATGGCGCTTTGAGAAAGAGCGCTATAAGAGCAACTCCTAATCCGGCTGCCCTGTGGTCAAGAATGAGTTGAGTTTTTTCAGTGAAAGTTTGGACGCCGACAAGCGCACTCAGCAAAACTATAGGAATAAGTACATTTGTTGCTTGAATTTTCGGATGCGAAAGATAGCGCTCTGGAATTGAATGACCTATGTATTTCAGCGCAAATGCAATTGCACTTGTGCCAAGTACGCCCCACCAGTAGATATTCATTTCTTCCGCAGCCCCATGCCAAGTGCCAGCAACGTTGTGGCAATAATGGGTAAACCTGCGGGCAGAAATGGTGTGAGCACGAGAGCCATTGCTACGGCCGAGATCGCAAGTGCTCGATCAACTGAAGTTTTCAATCGTGGCCAAACAAGTCCTAGAAATGCGGCGGGTACAGCAGCATCGAGTCCCCACGAAGCTGGATCTCCCATTGCTTGTGCACCAAATGCGCCAGCAAGTGTGAACAAATTCCAGAAAATAAATACACCAAAACCTGTGTACCAAAATCCTTGACGCATCGCATCTATTCCACGAGATTCTTGGGAGAGTGCAACGCCAGTGGATTCGTCGATTGTGACATGCGCGCCAATGATTCTTTTTACTCCGCGTATTTTAAGAAGTGGGGCCATGCGCAATCCGTAAAGTCCGTTGCGAA
This sequence comes from Actinomycetota bacterium, assembly GCA_009699375.1. Taxonomy (GTDB): domain Bacteria; phylum Actinomycetota; class Actinomycetes; order Nanopelagicales; family Nanopelagicaceae; genus QYPT01. The sequence continues at coordinate 42,652 of WLOF01000003.1, read as the reverse complement.
AACCTAAGAGCGACGCAGTTGTAATTCCGCTCAGCGCACTTCCGCCAGCCCCGATGACGCCGATTACTGCAAATTGTGAAGCGCCAGAAAATGTGAGCAAGGAAAGCAAACAACTTTGAAGGACTGAGAAGCCTGCTGCAACACTTGCCGCTCCGAATGCAGCGCCATAAGCCCCAACGGTAATTGAGACGCTAAGGGAGTCTCGAAGGGTTAATCCTCTTGTGTTCGACACGACCGCCATTGTGCCGTATCAATCCTTAGTACTTCTACTGGGGATAGATAGGGTCGCGACATGTCTGAAGCCATTTTTCGAAGTGATATGACCGTTGAACTGGTCAAAGCCAGTGCAAGCGATGCTGATGTTATTTGGGCTGCACGGGTTTCTACCGCCGGAGAACAATCGTTAGAAGAAGTTGGCGAGGATCCAGCGCGTTCTGCTGGATTAATTAATTACCTTGCTCGCGAGCGCCATGGTTCACCATTCGAACATACATCTATGACATTTTTTGTTTCAGCCCCAATCTTTGTCTTCCGCGAATTTATGCGCCATCGAATCGCTTCATACAATGAAGAGAGCGGCCGCTATCGTGAACTTCAACCTGTTTTTTATGTACCAAACAAGGAAAGAAAATTAGTTCAAGTGGGTAAAACAGGCGCATATACATTTGAAGATGGAACTCAAGAACAATTTGAAATAACAGTTAACGCGATGAAGGAAAGTTATCTCTTTACTTACGAGCGATATCAAAAAATGCTAGAAGCTGGAGTTGCACGAGAAGTCGCTCGAGCCGTTTTGCCTGTTGCGCTCTATTCGTCAATGTATGTGACCATGAACGCTAGGGCTCTGATGAATTTTCTTTCCCTTCGCACCTCACATGAGGGCTCACATTTTCCAAGCTACCCTCAGCGCGAGATCGAGATGGTTGCGGAGAAAATGGAAGAACATTTCGCCATTCTTATGCCCTTGACCTACGGAGCATTTCAAAAATCAGGCCGTATCGCTCCTTGACCTTGCGGTAGCCTTACCTCATGACAATCCTTCCTCCGTTTGGGCGCTTGGCGACTGCAATGGTTACGCCATTCAAAAAGGATCTTTCTATCGACTGGGACGGAGTTTCGCAACTAGCTGCCCATCTTCTTTCTACGGGTCATGATGCAATTGTTGTTAATGGAACTACTGGTGAAGCGCCAACGACAAGTGATGACGAGAAAGACAAAATAATTAAAGTAGTTGTAGAAGCAGTCGGTAATAAGGCGAAAGTAATTGCCGGTGCTGGAAATAATGAAACGACACACTCGGTTGAACAAGCACTTCGCGCACAAAAAGCTGGAGCACATGGATTACTTGTTGTTACTCCTTATTACAACAAACCTCCACAAGCCGGAATCGAAGCGCATTTTCGCGCAATTGCAGATGCCAGTGATTTGCCCGTCATGATGTACGACATTCCTGGTCGCACCGGAATAGCAATCGAGCCAGACACAATCGTTCGCTTAGCTGAGCACCCCCGCATTGCAGCGCTGAAAGATGCCAAAGGTGATGTTGCTTCAACTTCTTGGGTTATCAAACGCTCTGGAATTCCTGTGTACTCAGGCGATGACATTCTCAATTTACCGTTGCTATCTGTTGGAGCAGTGGGATTTGTATCAGTGTGCGGACATACCGTTGGTGCACAACTGAGAGAGATGCTCGATAGTTGGTTTGCTGGAAATTCTTCTCGTGCACTAGAGATTCATCAGAAGATTTTGCCTGTCTTTACAGGAACATTTCGCACTCAAGGTGCGATTTTAACTAAAGCTGCCCTTAATCTCATGGGATTACCTGGTGGCTTCACTCGTTTACCTTTAGTGGATGCAACGCCCGAGCAGATCGCGCAATTGCGACAAGATCTGATCGCCGGCGGCGTAACTTTGAAATAATGACACATCCGCATCCAGGGCTGGATACTCCAGCAAAGTTAGTTGCAGGCGGTTTACGAATCGTTGCACTCGGCGGATTAGGCGAAATTGGTCGCAACATGACCGTTTTCGAAACTGCCGGCAAATTATTAATCGTTGACTGCGGAGTACTTTTTCCTGAGGAAACCCAGCCAGGTATTGATTTAATTCTTCCTGACTTTTCTTATATTCGAGATCGCCTCAACGACGTGATCGGAATTGTCCTCACACACGGACATGAAGATCACATCGGCGCCGTTCCCTATTTATTGCGTGAACGCGGAGATATCGCTGTATATGGATCGGCGCTTACGCTGGCACTTGTCGGTGCGAAACTGAAAGAGCACAGAATTACTCCATTAATGCGTGAAGTCCGGGCTGATATGAGCGAAGACATAGGGCCCTTTACTGTCGATTTTGTTGCAGTTAACCACTCGATTCCAGATGCTCTCGCAGTTGCTATTCACACAAGTGCAGGAACTGTTTTGCACACTGGTGATTTCAAAATGGATCAACTTCCACTCGATGGTCGCATTACTGATTTACGGGCTTTTGCAGCGCTAGGTGAAAAAGGAGTCGACCTTTTCTTAGTGGATTCCACTAACGCCGACGTTCCAGGTTTCACCCCATCGGAGCGAGAAATTATGCCCGTGCTCGATAGAGTTTTTCGTGCAACTAAACGCCGGGTAATAGTTGCATCTTTTGCCTCGCATGTTCACAGAGTCCAACAAATTATCGACACTGCTGTCTCGCATGATCGCAAAGTTGCATTTGTCGGACGCTCCATGGTCCGCAATATGAAAATTGCTCAAGATATGGGGTACTTAACAATTCCTCAAAATAGCGTGATCGATTCAAAGGAATTAGAAAATTACGGAGATAACGTTGTTCTTATTTGCACCGGCTCACAAGGAGAGCCACTTGCCGCACTTTCTCGCATGGCAAATGGTGATCATTCGATTCGTGTGGGTGAGGGTGACACGGTCGTTCTTGCCTCCTCATTAATTCCTGGCAATGAAAATCCCGTCTATCGAGTAATAAATGAATTGACTCGATTTGGTGCACGAGTAGTTCACAAAGGCAATGCCCTGGTGCATGTTTCTGGCCATGCAGCAGCAGGAGAACTTCTCTATTGCTACAACATCGTTAAGCCAAAATACGTTATGCCTGTACACGGAGAATGGCGCCATTTGCGTGCCAACGCTGAGTTAGCGATTCAAACTGGCGTACCTCGTGAAAATGCAATTATTGTTGAAAATGGAATTGTTGTGGACTTGATTAATCACGAAGCAAAAGTTTCAGGAAGCGTTCCTGTGGGATTTGTTTATGTAGATGGACAAAGCATCGGTGATATCACTGAAGCTTCACTTAAAGATCGACGAATTTTAGGAGAAGAAGGATTTATTTCGGTTGTTGTTGTGATTGATGCGCAGAGTGGAAAAATCGTTGCTGGCCCTGATATTCACGCTCGTGGATTTGCAGAGGATCTTGAACTCTTTGATGAAGTGAAATTGAGAATTGAAAAAGCACTTGCAGTCGCAGTGACAGAAGGCATCAATGGAACGCACCAGTTGTCGCAAATTGTTAGGAAGACAGTTGGCGGTTGGGTCGGGGGAGAACATCGACGTCGTCCAATGATTGTTCCACTTGTCATAGAGGTATAACCCTTAACCTCGGCGCGCCTGACCTTGTCGATTTTGCTAAGGAATTACGCTCAACCCCATGGCTAAAAAGAAGAAGCAGGAATCTAAGGGCGCACCAATTGCCCGTGGAGCTTCTGGCCTCTGGTGGTTTCTTGCCAAAACTCTTGGCGCTGGAATTAGATTTATTGCCCGCGGTGCTCGCGATTTAGATCCTGCACATCAGCGCGACGGTTTTGCCTTTTTGTTTTTTATTTTTGCCCTTCTTGCCTCTGCAGGAACATGGTTTCATAGCAGCAACTTGATGGGGCGCGTTCTATTTTCATTCTTTTATGGGGCCGTCGGTCGAATCGGATTAATTATTCCTTTAATTTTGTTGTATTTCGCCATCAGACTTTTTCGCGTTCCTGATGAAAAAGCGGCAACAGGAAGAATCACCATTGGAACGTTAGCTTTGTTGCTCAGTAGTACCGGATTACTTCACATGCTCAACGGTTCATCTGGTACCGGAGCTACGGCAATGCGACATGGCGGGGGTTGGATTGGTTTTGGCGTTTCTCGCCCATTAGTGGCTCTGATGACGCCGTTACTGACGTACCCAGTTCTTGCGCTACTTTTCATTTTTGGAGTCCTCGTTATTACGGCAACACCTGTATCTGAAGTATTTTCACGGATGAGTTCCGCATTTCGATGGGTTTTTGATAAGAGCGCAAAAGGGGTTCGGCGGGTTAGTGAAGATTTCGAAATTTCCGAATCCGAGCCTTTTGAAACTCCGCTTGTAGCTGACTGGCATCACCGAGATAACGAAGCAGAAGATCTTGAAGAAGAACTCGATGAAGAAAGCTTTGATGAAGAATTTACTGTTCCGATTGCGCTGCCTCCTGAACCTGAAAAGGTTGCAAGTGATCGACCCGTTCAACTACTCCTGACTAATGACACTCCTTATGAGCTGCCCCCTCCTGAGAGTTTGCGTACTGGGCAACCATCAAAGTCTAAGAGCAAAGCTAATGACAGCGTCGTAGCAGCCCTCACAGAGGTTTTTGCGCAATTTGAAATTGATGCTGTTGTTACAGGATTTATGAGAGGTCCAACTGTAACTCGCTATGAAGTTGAGTTAGGAAGCGCTGTTAAAGTTGAACGCATTACCGCACTGGCCAAGAATATTTCTTACGCAGTTGCGAGTGCTGAAGTTCGCATACTTTCACCCATTCCAGGCAAATCTGCAGTCGGTATTGAAATACCCAATACTGATCGTGAAATCGTTGCACTGGGCGATGTTCTGCGTTCAACTATTGCGGGTTCAGATCATCACCCAATGCTTGTGGCGCTCGGGAAAGATGTAGAAGGCAATTTTGTTTGCGCTAACTTAGCCAAGATGCCTCATTTACTTGTTGCAGGAGCAACTGGTGCGGGTAAATCATCAATGATCAACGCCATGATTACTTCTATCTTGATGCGGGCAACACCTGATGATGTTCGCTTAGTGCTCATTGACCCTAAGCGAGTTGAATTAACTGCCTATGAAGGAATTCCACATCTTATTACTCCCATCATTACGAGTCCGAAGAAGGCAGCGGATGCACTTCAATGGGTCGTTCGCGAAATGGATTTGCGCTACGAAGATCTTTCAACTTTTGGGTATCGCCACATCGATGATTTCAATAAAGCGGTCCGGGCCGGTAAAGCTGTTGCTCCTGCCGGTAGTGATCGAGTGCTTGAGCCTTATCCTTACTTATTAGTGATCATCGATGAACTTGCGGACTTGATGATGATTGCAGCAAAAGAAGTTGAAGAATGTGTTGTCAGGATTACTCAATTAGCACGATCTGCAGGTATTCACCTGGTGCTTGCAACACAGCGCCCAAGTGTGGATGTCGTCACTGGCCTCATTAAGGCAAACGTGCCATCGAGACTTTCTTTTGCTACGAGCTCATTAGCTGATAGCAGAGTTATTTTGGATTCTGGCGGAGCAGAAAAACTCATTGGTCAAGGTGATGCTCTCTTTATTCCCATGGGTGCAAGCAGAGCAGTGCGTATTCAAGGCGCCTATGTTTCTGAGCGTGAAATAGAAGTAGTTGTTAACCATGTTAAAGCTCAACTCTCTCCCCGATACAGAACGGATGTAGTGGTGCCTCAAACGCGTACCGCTGTGAGTGAACAAGAAATTGGAGATGACATTGACTTATTATTGCAAGCAGTGCATCTAGTGATTACAACTCAGTTTGGTTCTACATCTATGTTGCAACGGAAATTACGAGTGGGATTTGCAAAAGCTGGGCGATTAATGGATTTAATGGAATCCCGTGGAATTGTTGGTCCTTCAGAAGGTTCCAAGGCGCGGACGGTATTAGTCAAAGTTGAAGACTTAGAAACGGTTTTGAACACTATTCACGACTAAATTTTTATCTGTTGGCTTGTAATCGGGTGAGCGTTTAGGGGGATATCACTCGCAATTTGCTTGATAGCCACCACCTGCTCTTCTCCCTCGGAGTTCGTGGGGCTATCCTAAGAACTCAACTTCTCCGTATTGCAAAGGCTACTCATGACTTTAGGTTCAACAATTGCCTCAGCGCGTAAACGCGCTGGCATGAGTCTTGATGATCTTGCCGAAAGAACCAGCATTAGAGCAAGTTTATTAAGGGAATTTGAAAATGATAATTTCGAAAAATGTGGCGGTGAGACATACGCTCGTGGTCACGTTCGAAATGTTGCTGTTGCACTTAATTGCGACCCTTTAGAATTTCTCGAACTATTCGATGCCGAACAATCAACAGCCTCTCGTTCGATGTATGACTTACTCGTCGAAAACAATGTGACAACCCCGAAAAATGAGAAGAACAGAATTTCGATAAAGACGTTGGCAATTATTTCTGCGTCAGCCCTCGTGCTTGTCGGCGGAGGTCAACTTGTGATCTCAAATATGAATTCTGCAACTTCTGCTAAAAAGTCACCATCAGCACCAACTGCTCCAGCTAAACCAACTGTGACTCCAACTCCTCAGCAATCGGTTGTCGCCACTGGTGCAAACGCTGTAACTGTGCAATTGAGTGCGGCACATGGTTCTACGTGGTTGTTAGTAAGCGATAGCGCTGGAACCATTTTGTATTCAGGGCGTATGGCCCAAGGTGAAAATAAAACATTCTCAGCCAATGAAAAAATCAATGTCCGTTTTGGGAATGCTGGTGCAGTGGATGTATTCGTCAATGGAAAGCCCGAAGCCAGCCTCGGAGCAGTTGGAGAAGTCGTAGATCGTACTTTCGAGGCGAATTCTTCGAATTAAATCTGTATCATCGCTTCAATGAAACGCACTGTTGCCGTCGTTACTTTGGGGTGCGCACGCAATGAAGTTGACTCGGAAGAATTAGCAGGTCGACTCCAGGCGGATGGTTGGACTTTAGTTGACGATGTCGAATTAGCAGAAGTCGCACTCGTTAATACATGTGGATTTATTGAATCAGCCAAGAAAGACTCAATCGACACTTTGCTTGAAGCGAATTCACTGAAGGGGCACGGTGTTACACGTGCGGTTGTAGCCGTGGGTTGCATGGCCGAGAGATACGGAAATGAATTAGCAGAGGCGCTACCTGATACGGATGCGATATTAAGTTTCGATGACTACCGCGACATCAGCGCACGATTACAAGCAATTGTTGCGGGAGAGAAACATCAGACCCACGCTCCTAAAGATAGACGAACGTTATTGCCTATTTCACCTGTCGCTCGTGCAGAAGTGCGCAATGCCGAGTACGCCTCTGCTGTTGGTGCCGGAGGGTCGCTCTTTCGTAAACGATTAGGTAATGCCCCGTGGACGCCGTTAAAAATTGCCTCTGGGTGCGATCGACGATGTTCTTTCTGTGCAATTCCATATTTCCGGGGTTCATTTGTTTCCAGACCCCCGAAAGAAATAATTGAAGAGGCCACCTGGCTGGTAGATCACGGTGTTAGTGAAGTATTTCTGGTGAGTGAAAATACGACCTCTTATGGAAAAGATCTGGGTGATTTGAAGTTGATGGAAAAATTATTGCCAGAGCTTTCTCAGATTGATGGGCTTACTCGAATTAGACTTTCGTACTTGCAACCTGCAGAAATGAGACCCTCCTTAATTCAAGCTATCGCCGAAACTTCTAAAGTAGTTCCTTATTTTGATTTGTCCTTTCAGCACTCCAGCGCAGGCATATTGCGGGCAATGCGTCGATTTGGGGATAGCGAGAAATTCCTACACCTCATTAAGCAAATTCGTGCCATTTCTCCAGAAGCGGGAATTCGCTCGAATGTGATTGTTGGTTTTCCTGGAGAAACTGAAGATGATTACCAAGAGCTTGTTAATTTCGTGAGTTCGGCTCATTTGGATGCGATAGGGGTATTTGGTTATTCAGATGAAGACAATACAGAAGCGCTTGGTTTGGATGGCAAAGTCGATCCAGAGCTCATACGGGAAAGAGTGGAAAATTTAGCGTCGTTAGTCGATGAACTTGTCAGCGAACGGGCATCTGCACGCATAGGTCAAGAAATAAGCGTTCTCATTGAGGATTCGGAGTTGCAAGAGGGTCGCGCCGAACACCAAGGACCTGAAGTAGATGGATCTACATCCTTTATCGGTACTGATTTTCCAGTCGGCGAGTATGTTCGTGCGCGGGTGAGCGAAACGATAGGTGCAGATTTGATAGCAGAGGCAATATGAGAAAACCTAGCGAACTCAATTTACCCAATTCAATAACGCTTATAAGAATTGCAGCGCTGCCTTTATGTGCATATTTTCTTTTCAAAAATGGCGGCCATGATTCAACGTGGCGAATAGTCGCTTGGTGGCTTTTCTTTATAGTGGGCATGACTGATTTCATTGATGGCAAATTAGCCAGAAGTCGCGGCAGTGTCACAGAACTGGGAAAACTCCTTGACCCCATTGCTGATAAAGCACTTGTCGGTACAGCCATGATCGGGCTCTCAATTTTGGGCGACATGCCATGGTGGATCACTGTAGTAATTTTGACTCGTGAAATTGGAATCACAATTGTTCGCTTGATGGTTATTTCAGGAGGAGTGATTGCCGCCAATCGTGGGGGAAAAATTAAAACCATGATGACAAGTTTTGGCGTGGGGTTCTATGTATTGCCTCTTAACGATAACCTCTTCATATATCGAGACCTTTTTATGTATTTGGGAGTAGTCGTTACGTTAGCTACGGGGGCTTCATACTTACTTGCCCTTCGAAAGCGATAGGTTATTTCAATGCCAACCAACGCAATTGTTCGTGAAGTGGAAGAGATTATTTCTTTACTGGAATCACGTGGGCAAACACTCAGTACCGCAGAATCCATTACTGGCGGTGGGTTAGGTGCGGTAATCACAAGTATCGCCGGCGCATCTAAAATTTATCGCGGGGGAGTCATTGCGTATAGCAACGGAGCTAAAGAAGATATTTTGGGAGTAGCACCTTCGCTTATTAACACTCACGGAGTAGTGAGTGAAGAAGTTGCTATCGCCATGGCTCAAGGGGCGGCCCAGAAATTTTCATCAACGTGGGCAATTGCAACAACAGGGGTTGCCGGACCTGGACCCTCAGAAGGAGTTGCACAAGGCAGCGTTTGGGTATCAATCTCCGGCCCTATCGTTCAGAGCACCTTTCTCGAACTCGATGGCGACCGTCATTCTGTCCAAAACGCCACTATTGCCAGCGCAATATCGGCATTTGCGCGTATCCTTAGAACATCGATCAACGCCTAATTTCGGGCGCAAGAAGGGAGTCACCATGGAGCTATTACGTACTCACATAGGTCGCTCTTTACGTGCATCTCGAAATAGTCAAGGGCGAACGCTGCGAGAAGTTGCCCGACAAGCCAGAGTTTCTCTAGGGTATTTATCTGAAGTAGAACGCGGTCAGAAAGAAGCGTCTTCAGAACTATTGAATTCGATTTGCCAAGCGCTTGATGTAGAACTTTCAACAGTGCTCACTGATGTTGCTCACGAATTAGTTTTATGCGAAGTGAATTCAAGAGATGCGGTCAAGCTTACTGTTGTTGACGCCGCTTAAAAACAGTGCCCAGCACTGATAATTTGGAATCAAGTAAAGCCGAGCCCTACCTTCGTCAGATGACATCATTCCGTCGTACAAGAACTGCAATTCTAGAAGGCACCAAAAGCCTTATTTCAGTGGGCGGATTACATAAAGCGACAATGATTGATATTGCCGACACTGCGCAAGTTTCTCGAGCAACGTTGTACAACCACTTCCGAGATAAAGATGCAGTACTGCGTGCACTTTTAGAGAGCGAAGTAGATGAGCTTTTCCATCAGGCCCACTCATTAGAAGCCATTGCGTGGCGCATCTCCAGTGATTCAGCGCTCGCCACACTTCGACGTACAGATCCTGGTGCGCTCGCGCAGATGCTTTCCAGCGCCCAGGATGAACTCTGGCCTCGCATTCGGGCCGGGCTTGAGTCAGTGCTGCCCTCTGTCCCTGAGAGGGAGTTGGCCCTGCGTTGGCTGATTGGACAATGTCTACATCCATTGTCCAAAGAAGAGATTTCTTCGCAAGCGGCGCTGCTCTCTAGGTAGTTTCCACAGCAGCAGGCGCGGCGTGTCGGGCCTTGAAAGTATAGTTCGAACAGGTGTTCGGATACTCTATCCCTACCCAACCAGAGCGGTTTCCACGGTTCAGGCCTAGCGCCTGTCTTCCCACCAGTGGCCTTCCGTACCTTCTGGACCATAACTAACGCCAGGTGGCGTTTAATTGAAAGGAAGAAAGATGGCTAGCGAAAAAGCTAACGAAAAAGTATCAAACGATAAATCCAAAGCCCTCGATACAGCCCTTGCCCAGATTGAACGTCAATTCGGAAAAGGCGCAGTTATGAAGATGAGTGAACGCGCGAATGCAGTAGTAGAAGTCATCCCAACAGGTTCTATTAGTTTGGATATCGCATTAGGTATTGGCGGACTTCCACGTGGTCGCGTTGTTGAAATTTACGGACCAGAATCTTCAGGTAAAACCACTCTTGCACTTCACGCAATTGCCAACGCGCAACGCGCAGGTGGAATCGCAGCATTTATTGATGCTGAGCATGCATTTGATGCTGAGTATGCAAAGAAACTTGGCGTCGATATTGATGCCCTTCTCGTTTCACAACCAGATACCGGAGAACAAGCGCTAGAAATTATGGATATGTTGATCCGCTCCGGCGCACTCGACATTGTTGTTGTTGACTCCGTAGCAGCACTTGTTCCTCGCGCAGAAATTGAAGGCGAGATGGGCGATTCACATATGGGACTTCAAGCTCGCTTGATGTCACAAGCCCTTCGTAAAATTACTGGCGCACTTCACCAATCAAAGACCACCGCAATATTTATCAATCAGTTGCGTGAAAAGATTGGCGTCTTCTTCGGATCTCCAGAAACAACAACTGGCGGTAAAGCACTCAAGTTTTACGCATCAATTCGTTTAGATATTCGTCGTATTGAAACCCTTAAAGATGGCACAGATGCTGTCGGTAACCGTACTCGCGTCAAAGTTGTTAAGAACAAGATGGCTCCACCTTTCAAGCAAGCAGAGTTCGACATTCTTTACGGTGTTGGAATTTCACGAGAAGGTTCGCTCCTTGATCTTGGAGTTGATATCGGAATCGTGAAAAAGTCTGGCGCTTGGTACACATATGAAGGCGACCAATTGGGACAAGGCAAAGAAAACTCCCGTAATTTCTTGCTCGATAACCCAGATCTTGCCAATGATATTGAAAGCAAGATTCGTACTCACTATGTACCAACGCCAATTGACCCAGCACTTGTTGCAGCAGTCGATGAAGCAACTGCAGAGGTAGATTTCTAATTTCTACCTCCGTTATTCACGAAAGCTCTGACCCCTACTTTTTAGCCGAGACCATTGCACTCGTTGCGCTGGCACCTCGCGCTAAAAGTAGGGGCGAGCTCTTCGACTTACTTAAACGTCGCGGGGTTACTGAAGATATTGCCAATGCCGTTCTCTATCGGCTACAAGAGCAAGGCCATATCAATGATGAAGAATTCGCGCGCGCCTGGAGTGAATCTCGTCAAAGAGCCAAAAAACTTTCTAAGCGAACTATTTCGACAGAACTTCGAGGTAAAGGCGTAAGTCAAGAAATCATTGAATTAGTCACCTCAGAAATTGGCCATGAAGAAGAGTTAGCAATTGCGCTCGAACTCACGACCCGAAAGTTTCGCTCTATGTCCTCACTCGATACCGAAGTGGCCCGTCGTCGACTACACGGCGCTCTGGCTAGAAGAGGTTTTTCGAGTAGCGTTATCAACGAATGCATGCGAGAAATCGGAATCTAATTCGGCCAGTACTATTGCGCTATGCAAAGTTCGGTGATGGCACGTACATATCTGGTTGAAACCTATGGGTGCCAGATGAATGTCCATGACTCTGAGCGAATTGCCGGATTGCTCGATGAGGCTGGATTTATTCCTGTGGTCCCGGGTGAACAAGCTGACATTGTGGTTTTTAATACCTGCGCAGTTCGTGAAAATGCTGACAATAAGCTCTACGGAAATCTCAGCTTCTTAGCCCCGATTAAAAAGGCAAATCCCAGAATGCAAATAGCAGTTGGTGGATGCTTGGCGCAAAAAGATCAATCCATCATTATGAAAAAAGCGCCTTATGTTGATGTTGTTTTCGGAACTCATAATGTTGGCTCATTGCCTGTACTTCTCGAGCGCGCACGTATTGAAGAAGAATCCCAGATAGAGATTCTCGAATCACTAGAGCATTTCCCATCCACGCTCCCAGCTCGTCGTTTTTCAGCTTTTTCTGCATGGGTTTCTATCTCGGTCGGCTGCAACAACACATGCACTTTTTGTATTGTCCCAACGCTTCGAGGTGTTGAAAAAGATCGATCAGCATCAGATATTTTGCTTGAAGTTCGCACTCTTGTCGATCAAGGCGTTATTGAAGTAACTCTCCTCGGACAAAATGTGAACGCTTATGGAGTTGAAAATGGAGATAGAGGAGCATTTGCAGATTTAGTGCGCGCATGCGGAAAAATTGATGGCTTGGAACGAGTGCGCTTTATGTCTCCGCACCCTCGAGATTTCACAGATGATGTCATCGAAGCAATGGCCCAAAGTCCAAATGCAATGCCACATCTGCACATGCCGTTGCAATCGGGATCCAATAAAGTGCTACAGGACATGCGTCGTTCTTATAGATCTGATCGCTACTTAGGAATTATTGAACGCGCGCGCCTAGCAATTCCTCATGTAGAAATCACCACAGACATCATTGTTGGCTTTCCTGGCGAAACTGAATCTGACTTTCAAGACACTTTGGATATCGCAACCCAAGCACGATTTAGCGCGGCATATACCTACCAATATTCCAAGAGACCCGGAACTCCTGCAGCAACTATGCCCAACCAAGTAGCACCTGAAATCGTGGGGGAGCGTTACACGCGTTTACATGCCCACCAAGAAGCAATTTCATTGTCGGTAAATAGGCAAGCAATTGGCAAAAGTATGAACGTTCTTGTCACTGAGAATGTGGGTCGAAGAGATACAGAACGCGAACGCATGTCGGGAAGAACAGAAGATTTTCGTCTTGCCCATTTCACCTTTGATGCCGAAAACGTGGCACGTCCTGGAGATGTTGTCACTGTAGAGATAGATGATGCAGCTCCTCATTTCTTGACCGGTACTGGCGCCGAAGTGCGCAGGACTAGAGGTGGCGATGCTTATGAGGCTCGGACAAATATGTCGAGTAGAGATCCATTACTCCTTGGAATGCCAACCAAGCGTTCATGAAGCTCATAATAATTTGTGGCGCAACAGCAACAGGAAAAAGTGAAACAGCAATCGCATTAGCTAAGCATTTAGACGCCGAAATTATCAGCGCGGACTCCATGCAGCTCTACAAAGGAATGGATATTGGCACGGCGAAACTGAGTGTTGATCAAAGAGACGGAGTTGCGCACCATTTACTTGATGTCCTTGAAGTGCACGAGGATGCAAATGTTGCCTGGTATCAGGAGCGCGCACGTAAGCTAATTTCAGAAATTCATTCTCGGGGTAAAGATGTAGTTGTCGTTGGCGGCACTGGTCTGTACATCAAGGCAATTCTTGACGATCTGAATTTCCCCGACACGGATCCGGAAGTGCGTAAGTCGCTCAATGCGCTAGCAGAGAAAATTGGCGGAGATGCAATGTTTGAACGCCTTGAGAAGTTAGATCCAGGAGCAGCACTTGCAATAGATAAAGCAAACCTCCGAAGGGTAATACGGGCGCTAGAAGTTATTGAAATTACAGGTAAGCCCTTCACTGCAAATCTACCTCGGAAAGACAGCACACATTTTCCCGATGCACAGCAATTTGGGCTCGTAATGGATCGTGAAACACTTGATCAACGCATCAGTAATCGAGTAGATGAGATGTGGCAAAAGGGGCTAGTGCAAGAAACCCACACTTTACTTTCCTCTGGTTTGCGTGAAGGTCGCACAGCACAACTCGCTTTAGGTTATGCCCAAGTTATTAAGTTTGCCGATGGACTCATCTCTGAAGCTGATGCTCAAGAGGATACAAAAAGGGCTACGAGGCAGTATGCCCGACGCCAAGAAACCTGGTTTTCACGGGATGAAAGAATCAGATGGATTTCACCAACTCAACCTCGATTGGAAACCATCATTTCTCATCTGCGCAATTCACAGTCCACGCGCGCAGCCCTTCACGAGTAAACTTTACTCAATAATGACTACCTCGATTTCGGCCACTTATGGCCACGGAACACATAATGATTTTGTCATTGTCTTTGATCCCAAAAGCGAAATTTCAATTACCACGGCCCAAACAGCTGCACTGTGCAATCGCGAAACAGGTATTGGTTCTGATGGTCTCATTCGTATTACAGCGCCTGAAGGTAAGTGGTTTATGGATTACAGAAATGCTGATGGCTCAATTGCCGAAATGTGCGGGAATGGAATTCGCGTGATGGCGAGATATTTGGTGAGTCGCGGCCATCAAGCTGAAGGTATTTTCGCAATTAATACTCGCGACGGAATGAAACATCTACGTGTTCCTAGCGAAGGTGATATCACTGTAAATATGGGACACATTACCGATGAAAATGATGAGATCACTATTTCGGCTAACGGTTCCATCTGGAACGGGTACAACATCAGCATAGGTAATCCTCATGCCGTTGCATTCGTCGAGACTCTTGAGAAAATTGGCGATCTTAAAGAGGCACCAGTAGTGCGTCCTAAAGACTCATATCCCGAAGGCGTTAACGTGGAATTCGTGGAGCTATTACAGGGTAACGAACTTAAAATGCGCGTTTTCGAACGCGGAGTAGGCGAAACACAATCTTGCGGCACCGGAACATGTGCAGTCGCACTAGCTGCATCAATTAAATACAAATCTGCATATCCGGCGAAATGGATTATTTATCCTCCAGGCGGGCGTTTAGAGGTTGAAATTGATTCTCACTTCAATGCAATTTTAAGTGGCCCGGCAGAGTTGATTTCAGAACATGACATTACAGAATTCTTAGTTTCCTGATGCTGAAAGCCTAGTAGTGTCAAAGAAAAGCACAGATGCAAACGATTCACACGACCCTGCGTTAGATGCAGAGTTTGAAGCGTTACTTCGTGAAAGTGCACGGGTGGCTGCTGATTTTGATTCTGGTGATGAGGACTCTCAGCCAGAGCTAGAACAAAGAAATGCGCTTCGAAGAGTTAAAGGTTTCTCTACAGAGTTGCAGGACATTTCGCTTGCAGAATACCGACAACTTCAGTTAGAAAGAGTTGTGTTAGTTGGCGTCTGGACGCAAGGCACATCGCTCATGGCAGAAAATTCTTTGGCAGAATTAAAAGCCCTTGCAGAAACTGCTGGCTCTGAAGTGCTTGATGGGCTTATTCAAAGGAGAGATAAACCAGATCCAGCTACATATATTGGTTCTGGCAAAGTTGCCGAACTTCGTGCGGTTGTTCAAGCAACAGGGGCAGACACAGTCATTTGCGATGGGGAACTTTCACCGTCGCAACTTCGCCAATTAGAAGAAAAAGTGAAAGTAAAAGTTGTTGATCGCACAGCACTTATTTTGGACATCTTTGCCCAACACGCGAAAAGCAAAGAAGGTAAGGCACAAGTTGAATTAGCTCAAATGTCTTATTTGCTACCTAGACTTCGTGGTTGGGGAGATTCACTTTCGCGGCAAGCCGGTGGCCGTGCGGCAGGAGGTGCCGGAATTGGTGGTCGCGGGCCAGGTGAAACCAAGATTGAAACTGATCGTCGAAAAATTAGAGATAAAATGGCCAAGCTTAAAGATGAAATTCTGGAAATGAAGATTGCGCGTGACACAAAGAGACAAGAACGAAATCGTTACAACATTCCATCGGTAGCCATTACTGGCTATACAAATGCGGGTAAGTCTTCGCTCCTTAATGCATTGACTAATGCAGGGGTACTCGTTGAGAACGCACTATTTGCCACCTTGGATCCAACTGTGCGTCAATCTCATACAACTGACGGTCGTGTCTATACGTTGACAGATACTGTGGGATTTGTGCGCCATTTACCGCATCAACTCATTGATGCTTTTAAGTCGACGCTAGAAGAGGTCGAATCAGCTGATTTAATCGTTCATGTTGTAGATGGCTCACACCCGGATCCGTTTGAACAGATTCGTGCTGTGCGTGAGGTTATCAATGACATTGGGGCAAGTCATATTAAAGAAATAATTGCAATAAATAAGGTTGATGTTGCAGATCCTGAAAAAGTGATGGAGATTCTTCGTAACGAGAAAGATAGTTATGCGTTCTCGGTTCGTTCTGGATTTGGAATGGAAGGCTTACTTCACGCTATTGAAAATTCACTTCCTCGCCCAAGCGTGGAGATCAAAACTGTCGTTCCCTATGATCGGGGAGACCTCATTCATGCCATTCATGAGCATGGTGAAATTCTGAGTGAGGAATACGTTGCTGAGGGAACTGCTATACATGCACGTGTGAATCCATCGCTTGCTGAGAAGTTATCCCGCCTGTAGCGGTCGAGCGCGCTCCAGTTCGCGCAAAAGGAGAGCAAACTCGCAAGGAATAACTTCGACACGCCGGGCGTTGTAGGTACTAAGGCAGCAGATATACGCGATTATGCGCCCGCGTAGGTAAATATACCCAGTGTCCTGAAACATGATGAAGATGAAGGCGAGGTGAATGTAGTGGCAACTGACTACGACACCCCCAGAAAAACTGATGAAGAGTTACATGAAGAATCCCTTGAAGAACTAAAAGCTCGACGTGTAGATGCTCAGTCCGGCCAAGTTGATGTTGATGAAGCCGAAGCTGCAGAAAGCATTGAGCTACCTGGAGCAGATTTATCTGGTGAAGAGCTTTCAGTGCGCGTTGTCCCAAGACAAACAGACGAATTTGCATGCTCGCGCTGTTTTCTCGTTCACCATATTTCGCAATTAGCTAAGGGCGAAGGCGCTAAAGCAGTATGTAAAGAGTGCGCCTAATCTTTTAGGGCTTTTGCAAGTTGATTTCCCTTTTTTGTACTGATCAACCAATAAGGGGTCGAATCTTTTGAATCTTTCACTTCAATTTTTACGCCCTGACTTACCCAAAATCTAATCGCTAAGAAACTTGCTGGATCAGCATTACGTCCTCGCGTTGTCCGCATTTGTGCAGAGTCAAGTTGCTTGACTTCTCCTAAGAATTTTTTCTCTATGTGGGCACGATTTATTGTTAATTCATTGTGAGTAACTTCAATATGCAACGTCGACTTACTTCTGATGACCAAGAGAAGTACTGTGAAGAAAAGAATTGAAATCACCCCAGCGCTATCACCTAAAGCTGCCCAAATCGATAGCGCTAGCGAAGCTAAAAGAAAGTAGATAAAGCCCAGTAACCAGACCGGTGGCGCGAGAGATTCGCGAAAAATGGGATTAGGCAGGGAACTTTCAGACATAGGAAGACGGTAGCGGATGTAATGAAGTAACCTTTACCTATGACCCGTGTGGCAAGCACTATCCCGCCAGAAGGCGCAGAAATTCCAGGACGTCATGAGAAAGCTCCGGGAGAAGGCACCCGAATTCCATCTCACTTCGGCCACTGTTTCGGTTGCGGTGATTTACATCCAACAGGTTTGCATTTAGTTGCACATGCTGGTCAAGGTACTGAACTCACTGCCGAATTCACTGTGACTGAAAATCATCAAGGTGCTCCAGGGCTTGCACACGGAGGCTTACTTTCCTTGGCTTTTGATGAGGCGCTAGGAAAGTTAATGTGGCTGATTCGATCTCCAGCAGTAACTGCGCGACTAGAGACAGATTTTCTCAAACCAGTTCCCATTGGATCCAAGCTCTATATCAGCGCGCGCATAACCGGGAAAGTGAATCGTAAAGTTTATACATCGGCAGAAGGTCGTCTTAATTCACCAGATGGAGCCATTGCTGTCAAGGCAGCAGCTCTATTCGTCATTGTGCCCATGACCCATTTTTTAGAAAACGCACCGAAAGAATATTTGGATTACGCGACAAATCGTCCAGAATTATTGGCTTTCGTTGACCCAGACTTTGAAATAAATCCCTAATGGTTTCGGTATTAATTCAACGTCTTGATCCAGGCGTTCCACTTCCCAACTATGCCAAGGGTGGAGATGCTGGCGCAGATTTAGTCACACGAATTGATCTCACTCTTGCACCAGGGGAACGAGCATTGGCCCCAACAGGAATCGCAATCGCGCTCCCTGATGGATACGCAGCATTTGTGCATCCACGTTCTGGGCTCGCAATTAAGCATGGAGTTTCGATGGTGAACACCCCTGGCACTGTTGATGCTGGTTTCCGCGGTGAGCTTCAAATTATCTTAATCAATCATGATCTACATGAAGCAATTACATTTAAACGAGGCGACCGAGTTGCTCAACTCATTATTCAAAAAATTGAAAAAGCGGAATTTATTGAAGTTTCACAACTGCCCGGTTCTGGACGAGGAACCGGCGGATTCGGTTCTACGGGGAGAGCGTAAATGAGTCACAACGACGATAAAGCAAAAGTAATGGGTGCATTTGGTGGAACTCGTGGTCTACTTGATTCTGGCTTGCCATCACTTGTTTTCCTCGTTGCCTACAACATCACTCACGAACTCAAAAGTGGAGTGGTTGCATCCGTAGTAATTGCCGCAGTATTGGCAATTGCGCGCCTAGTTCGAAAAGACACTTTGCAGCATGTGCTCTCAGGTTTCGTCGGAGTTGCATTTTGTGCGTTTTTGGCCAATCGCACTGGTCATGCTCAAGATTTCTATCTACCTAAACTATTTACTAATTTAGCCTATGGAAGTGCGTACTTAATCGCCAACATTGTCGGATGGCCAATTATGGGTTTACTTTTGGGACCAATCCTGGGCGAGAACTTTTTATGGAGAAAACACCCAATCCGTAAACGTGCTTATATGCGTGCAGGTTGGTTATGGGTTGCGCTTTTTTTCGGACGGATTGCAGTCCAGTATCCAATTTATCGCAGTGGAAATGTTAATTTACTTGGAACTGTTAACTTAGCAATGGGATATCCACTTTTCATTTTAACCGCTTGGGGCACCTGGATGATTATCAAACAAACGCCTTCAATCGCGCCACCAACAGAAAAATAAAGCGGAGCTTACAAAGAAATAAAGCACTTCTTTAATTGTTTTTCTGCACTTGCTGAGGCAACAAACAAAAGTTCATCTCCCGCAGTAAAGACATCGTGTGGGCTTGCTGAAATAACTCGACCGTCACGAAGAATTGCGGCTAAAGAAGCATTATCTGGAAGTGCAATCTCTTCGACAGTTTTACCAATACATTCAGAATCATCTGGAAGAGTCAGTTCTACGAGGTTAGCTTCTCCCTGTCTAAATGAGAATAAGCGGACTACATCCCCGACTGTTACTGCTTCTTCAACGAGTGCGGAAATAATACGTGGCGTTGACACTGCTACATCTACACCCCATGAAGCATCAAAGAGCCATTCATTTTTAGGGTGATTCACTCGCGCGACTACTCGAGGAACTCCATATTCAGTTTTGGCCAAGAACGATGCGACAAGATTCACTTTGTCATCACCTGTTGCAGCAACTAGTACTTGGCATTCACCAAGTCTTGCGCCATCAAGTGCCGAAATTTCACATGCATCAGCCATTAACCATTCAGCATCTGGAACACTGTCGATTTTTAGAGCTTTAGGATCTTTTTCAATCAATAAGACTTGATGTTTATTATCAAGAAGTTCGCGTGCAATCGCGCGACCAACGTTGCCAGCACCAGCAATCGCTACTCTCATTTGGCAACCTCTGGTGAGCGACCGAGTGAGGCTTCAACGGCCGCAACATCTTTCTCTAAAACCATGACATGCACGAGATCCCCATCTTGTAAAACAGTATGAGAATCTGGAAGAAGACCTTCTCCAAGACGAGTAATAAAAGCGACTCTTGCCGGAGTCACATTTTCAATAAGAGTGGCCGGTTGTCCAAACCATGAAGAATCTATGTGCATCTCACACAGGGCAATAGTTCCACTTGCGTCGCGCCATTCAGAGCGTGAACCTTCAGGCAATATGCGTCTCATAATTTGCTCTGAAGTCCAGAGAACCGTTGCAACAGTTGGGATGCCAAGTCGTTGGTAAATTTCAGCACGGCCTGGATCGTAAATGCGTGCCACTACATTTTTCACACCATATGTTTCACGGGCGACTCTTGCAGCCAAAATGTTTGAGTTGTCTCCATTGCTTACCGCGGCAAAAGCTTCCGCGCGCTCGATTCCAGCTTCACGAAGAATGTCTCCATCGAAGCCGACTCCAGTAACGGTGATTCCTTTAAAGTTTGGACCTAATCGCCGAAAAGCATCTTTCGATTGGTCGATAATCGCTACCGAATGCCCGGAAGCCTCTAATTCATTGGCTAATGAAGAGCCAACTCGTCCGCATCCCATAATCACAACATGCACAGGTAAAACCTACACCCACCTTCACCAATAGGCTTACCTACTATGACGACGCAACGCGGAAAACCCATGAGTACTGGTCAACGTTTTGTTGCATCAATTGAAAAGGTGGCCCACGGAGGTCACTTTATTGCCAGGCATGAGGATCAAGTCTTTTTTGTTCGCCATGCAATTCCCGGGGAAACCGTTGAAGTTGAGGTGACTGCGCCAGGGTCAAGCTTTAGTAGAGCAGATGTAATAAAAGTAATTGAAGCCTCTCCTGATCGAATTACTCCACCGTGTGCATATGCCAAACCAGGCGGCTGCGGAGGTTGCGATTTTCAACACATCACTATCGGTCGTCAACGCATTTTGAAAGCAGATGTTATACGAGAGCAATTTAAGCGTCTTGCGAAAATGGAGATTGATATTGTTGTTGAAGAAGTTGGCGACAGCCTCCATTGGAGAACGCGTGTTTCTAGTGCTACTTCAGCCCAAGGAAAACTCGGATTTTACGCATCCCGGACTCATAACGTAGTTGAGGTCGATGACTGCCTCATTGCAGTAAGTGAGATGAAATTTAATGAGCTGTCGGCGCGTAAATGGCCTGCTCATTCACGAGTAGAAATAACATCGCCGACATCTGGCGAAACCTCCATTGCTATTGCTGGATCAGAACGTGGATCTAAGCCGCGCATGACGCAAGGTCCTGCAGTTACGCAAGAAACTATTGATGGTTACCCACTCGAGGTAAGTCAACAATCTTTTTGGCAAAGCCATCGAAGCGCCCCTGACACATTGATAGATGTTCTTCTTGTTCGCGTTAAGGAAGGCGATCGCGTATTCGATCTTTACGGGGGCGTTGGCCTCTTTACTGCAGCCATAATCAATCAAATAGGCCCGCTGGGAAGCGTTGACTTAGTGGAGTCAGGTAGTACTTCAATTGCTGATGCACGTCGAAATTTTTCAACTATTCCTAACATTCGTGTTCATCCTGGTGATGTTGCAAAAGTTCTCAATTCACTTGCCGAGGTTGATGTCGTGATTCTTGATCCGCCGCGTGAGGGCGCCGGAAAAGATATTGTGGAAAAAATTGCTAGAAAGCGCCCTCGCGAAATCATTTATGTAGCGTGCGACCCAGCAAGTTTGGCGCGAGATGTGAGTTACTTATCAGAATTGGGATTCGAAATGAAAGAGCTACGGGCTTTTGACCTTTTCCCTATGACGCACCATGTCGAGTGCGTTGCTCGTTTTGAACCTTCACAAAAGAAGAAAAATAAGGTATCTTGACGTCAAGATAGATAGCCCAACGCGATATCTGGGGAGAAGATGAGTAAAGATTCCTTCAAGTCAAAAAGCACGCTGACGCTTTCCGGTGAGAGCTATGAAATTTTTGATATTTCTGGCATTGAAGGTGCTCACGATCTGCCCTTTAGCTTGAAGATTTTATTAGAGAACTTGTTACGCACCGAAGATGGCGCAAATATCACCGCCGAGCATATTAAAGCGTTGGCAGAGTGGGACCCATCGGTTGAGCCAGATACTGAAATTCAATTCACTCCTGCACGCGTAATCATGCAAGATTTCACTGGCGTTCCTTGCATCGTAGATTTGGCAACCATGCGTGAGGCAATTGTAGACCTCGGTGGAGACCCTTCGAAAGTAAATCCACTTGCACCAGCAGAATTGGTTATTGATCATTCTGTTATTGCAGATGTTTTTGGTACTAAGGATTCGTTTGTTCAAAATACGGATATCGAATACGAACGTAACCGTGAGCGTTATCGTTTCTTGCGCTGGGGACAGGGTGCATTTGACGAATTTAAAGTTGTTCCTCCAGGGACCGGAATCGTCCATCAAGTAAATATAGAGTTTTTAGCAAGAGTAATTATGACGCGTAAAGTTAATGGAGTTTTGCGAGCATATCCAGATACTGTTGTTGGAACTGATTCGCATACAACCATGGTCAATGGACTCGGCGTGCTCGGATGGGGAGTAGGTGGCATCGAAGCCGAAGCAGCACTCCTTGGCCAGCCAGTTTCAATGTTGATTCCTCGAGTTGTTGGGTTCAAACTCAGTGGACAGATGCCAGTGGGTACGACTGCGACTGATTTAGCCTTAACAATTACAGAGTCATTGCGTAAGCACGGTGTTGTTGGAAAATTCGTAGAGTTCTATGGACCAGGCGTTGTAGAAGTACCTATGGCCAATCGCGCCACAATCGGAAATATGAGCCCTGAATACGGTTCGACCTGCGCGATTTTCCCTATTGATCAAGAAACGCTTCGTTACCTCGAATTAACTGGACGCACTGCAGAACAAGTTGAACTAGTAAAAGAATATGCAAAGAAACAGGGCTTGTGGCATGACCCATCTCATTCACCACGCTTTTCGGAACATATCGAACTCGACCTCTCGACAGTTGTTCCGTCGATCGCTGGGCCTAAACGCCCGCAGGATCGAATCTCACTCACTAATTCTAAATCTGCACTTGCAACTTCTCTTCCAACTTATTTTTCAGAAAAAACTAATCGTTCGCCTATTGATATCAAAGTCAATCAAAAGGCCACAACGGTTAAAAATGGTGACGTAGTCATCGCATCCATTACTTCGTGCACCAATACTTCCAACCCTTCAGTAATGATCGGCGCAGCACTGCTTGCTAAGAAAGCTGTTGAAAAAGGACTCACTTCAGCGCCTTGGGTCAAAACAACGCTTGCTCCTGGTTCTAAAGTTGTGACTGACTATTACGATCGAGCAAACCTCACGCAATATATGGAAAAATTAGGGTTCAATTTAGTTGGTTATGGGTGTGTCACCTGCATCGGAAATTCTGGCCCACTGCCAGTTGAAATAAGCAAGGCTGTAAACGAACACGATCTTGCGGTCACTGCGGTTCTGTCAGGTAATCGCAATTTTGAAGGGCGAATTAGCCCGGATGTAAAGATGAATTACCTAGCTTCACCACCACTCGTAGTTGCTTATGCAATTGCCGGCACTATGGATCATGATTTCGAGAAGGATTCTCTGGGAAATGACTTACAAGGTAATCCTGTTTACCTTCGCGATATTTGGCCAAGTGCTCAAGAAATTGATTCAGTAATCTCATCAGCAATCTCTTCAGAAATGTTTACTAAAGATTATGCGAGTGTTTTTGATGGCGATCATCGCTGGAAATCACTAGATACTCCAACTGGGAAAACCTTTGAGTGGGATCTTCAATCTACTTATGTTCGTAAGCCTCCTTATTTTGATGAGATGCCTCGAACCCCACTCCCGTTAACAGATATTGCTAACGCTCGCGTCTTGGCAATTTTGGGGGACTCAGTAACTACTGACCACATTTCACCTGCTGGCAATATAAAAGCCGATTCTCCAGCTGGAAAGTATTTAACCGATCATGGAGTTGACCGCAAAGACTTCAACTCTTATGGCTCACGCCGTGGTAACCACGAAGTAATGATTCGCGGAACATTTGCAAATATTCGACTCAAGAATTTATTGCTTGATGGAGTTGAAGGTGGGTTCACGAGAAACTTCTTGGACTCCGGTAACCAGAGCAGCATTTACGATGCGTCAGTGGCTTATCAAAGTGCAAATATTCCACTTGTTATTTTGGCCGGCAAAGAATATGGATCAGGTTCATCAAGAGACTGGGCAGCAAAAGGAACTGCGCTGCTTGGCGTGCGTGTTGTTATCGCGCAATCTTACGAAAGAATCCACCGCTCTAACTTAATTGGAATGGGCGTTCTACCCTTGCAATTCAAAGAGGGAGAAAGTGCAAGTTCACTCGGTCTAACCGGTAGTGAAACTTTTACTGTTTCAGGCATTACTGCGATGAATTCTGGGGGAGTGCCAAAGGAAGTTACCGTGACTGCCGATGGGAAGAGTTTTACTGCGAAAGTTAGGATTGACACTCCAGGCGAGGCTGATTATTACCGCCACGGTGGCATCATGCAGTACGTGCTCCGCTCACTTTTGTAATGGTGCGCGCAGGTAATGCGCAATTTTCTGCCGAGAAGTAGAGTAAGGACATGATTAACTCGATCAACTCTCCGGCGGATCTGGCTAAATTCACGCCTGAAGAATTGACGACACTTGCGGGCGAGATTCGCCAATTCCTTATTGAAAAAGTATCCAAAACTGGTGGTCACTTGGGTCCCAATTTGGGAGTTGTCGAGCTCACTATTGCCATTCATCGAGCATTTAAATCTCCCAAAGACGTCATAGTTTTCGATACCGGTCATCAAACGTATGTCCATAAAATTTTGACGGGACGTGCAGATGGCTTCGATCTTCTGCGTCAAAGAGGCGGACTAGCGGGTTATCCAAATCGCGCAGAGAGCGTCCATGATGTTATTGAAAATTCTCATGCCTCAACCGCACTTTCATGGGGCGATGGAATTTCGCGAGGTTTTTCACTGACGGATCAAGAAAATCGATGCGTCGTGGTTGTAGTGGGCGATGGCGCGCTGACAGGTGGAATGTCATGGGAAGCACTCAACAATATTTCTGCTGATAAGAACAGAAACTTAGTGATTATTGTTAATGACAATGAACGGTCCTATTCGCCAACAATCGGCGGACTGGCAACATATTTGGCGACACTTCGAGTTACTAAAGAATATGAGTGGATTCTCAAGTGGGGAAAGAAAGCTCTACTGAGTATTCCTGGGGTCGGTGGAGTTATTTATGACGTTGTACATGGAATTAAGAAGGGTGCTAAAGATTTTCTAGCGCCACAAGGCATGTTTGAAGATTTGGGTCTGAAATATATGGGACCAATTGATGGACACGATATTGGCGCCATGGAGATTGCCCTCAAGAAAGCTAAAAGCTTTGGTGGCCCAGTACTAGTTCATGCAATAACAGAAAAGGGTCGTGGCTATCAGCCTGCGATTGCTGACGAAGCCGAAAAATTCCATGCAGTCGGAGTTGTTGATCCGGAAACTGGAATCCCTCTAAAAAGTTCTGCACCATCATGGACTTCAGTCTTTAGCCAAGAATTAGTGGAGATCGGCAAGAAGCGAAAAGATATCGTGGCAATTACTGCAGCGATGCTTGGACCAACAGGGTTAGATAAATTTGCAAGCCAATTTCCAGATCGAACTATTGATGTTGGTATAGCCGAGCAACATGCGGTTACGAGCGCTGCTGGCATGGCATTTGCAGGCTTACATCCTGTTGTCGCACTTTATTCAACTTTTTTGAATAGAGCATTTGATCAGATGCTTTTAGATGTTGGACTTCATGGAGCTGGCGTGACCTTTGTATTAGATCGATCTGGCATCACTGGTGATGATGGTCCATCACATCATGGAATTTGGGATATGGCGCTCAGTGGAATCGTTCCTAAAATGCACATCGCAGCACCACGCGATGGGGCTCGATTGAGAGAAACACTGCAGGAAGCGCTAAGAATTTCTGATTCCCCATCGCTTGTGCGTTTTCCAAAGGGTGCAGTGCCTGAAGATATTCCAGCTATAGAAAGAGTTGATGGCATCGATACTCTGTTCGCTGGATCAAAGAAAGATATTTTGTTGATTAGCGTTGGAGCTGTAGCCGATATTGCTGTTCAAGTTGCGCAATCTATTGGGGAGATCGGAATAACGGTCGTTGACTTACGTTGGGTAAAACCGTTACCTCCGTATTTGCTCACCATGGTAAAAAGCTTTCAAGCAGTTGTTGTCATTGAAGATGGCATTAGGCATGCGGGCATTGCCAGCAGTATTTCCGAAATGTTTAGAGATGCTGGGATTTCAACTCCTATTCACTCTGTGGGAGTCCCATTAACATTTATCGAGCACTCAAAACGATCACAAATTATGGAAGATATAGGAATGACGCCAAGTAATATTTCGCGGACAGTATCTACGTGGTTTTATGGCCTTACGGCAAAGAAGCAACACCCCGAGGATGGAAGCGAGAAGCGGACACTTCTTCGCTAATTCCTTCTCGATCTAGGTAAGGCAAAATTCCTCCAAGCACCATTGGCCAACCTGCTCCTAAAAGCATGCAGATATCAATCTCACTTGGAGTAGCAACAACTTTTTCATCCAACATCATCCGTGCTTCCTCCGCTAATGCTCTCAGCGCTCGTAGTCGCACTTGTTCAGAAGTTGATGGCGAATTTCCTTTTTCGATGAGCACAACTGCTTGCGGATTGGGAACCTGCTTCCCATCGTCTCCTTTGATGTAGAAAGTGCGCACCCCATTTTCTACGAAGCGCTTCATCGTAGGAGAGATGCGATAACGGGCCCCCAAATTTTTGTTGAGAATTTCCGAAACATGCAGCGCCACACCTGGACCAACTAAACCTAGAAGCTCAAATGGCGTCATTGGCAGCCCAACGCTACGCATTGCATTGTCAGCAATTTCGGGCGGGGTACCTTCATCAATTGCATCAGTGATTTCACCCATGAAGCGAATCAGGAGTCGGTTTACCACAAAGCCTGGGGCATCCTTTGTAATCACCATTGTCTTCTTAAGTTCCTTGCCAATGTTGACCGCAGTTGCAGTGGTTGCGTCGTCGGTGGTTGGAGTTCTTGCAATCTCCAGAAGTGGCATCACTGCGACAGGATTGAAGAAGTGGACACCAATCACTCTCTCTGGATGTGCTAAACCCTGAGTCATTGCTTCCACGCTCAGCGATGAAGTATTCGTCGCGAGAATACATTCGGGTCCTACTATTTTTTCTAGATTTTTGAATAACTCTTGTTTCAAAGCCAGTTCCTCAAAAATCGCTTCAATAATAAAATCTGCATTCGAGAATACGCTCTGATCTACTGATCCCGTCACCAATAGAGAAAGTCGTTGTGCACTTTCCTTATTGAGTCGTCCCTTTTCAACTAACTTAGCAATTTCGTCATGAACCCACGCAACGCCCTTGTTTACACGTTCTTGATCTAGATCTGTCATGACAACAGGACATTTCAAATTCCGTACTAAGAGTAAAGCGAGTTGTGAAGCCATGAGACCTGCTCCTACAACGCCAACTTTGGTGATTTTTCTAGCGAGTGCAGGTTTTGGAGCGCCTTCAACTTTTTTACGCTTCTTTTGAATGAGGTTGAATGCGTACAAGGATGCACGAAGGGGATCATTCATGGTGAGGTCTGCTAACGCTTGGTCTTCTGCATTGAAGCCACTCGTACGGGTTGCAGTGCGTGACTCTGCAATCAATTCAAGTGCACGTCGAGGCGCTTCAATTTCCGCTCCACCATATTTTTTCATGTAGGCAGCTTTACCTGTAGCTAGAGCAACATCCCAGCCAGCAGCATCTGTGTAATTTTTGCGCTCAATTTTTTTGGTACCAGATAAAATGTCAGCAACAAAGATCACTGATTTTTCAAGAAAATCTGCTGGTTCATAAACGTCATCTACTACGCCAAGTGTCAGGGCATCTTTTGCTTTCAGCATCGTATTGTTGTTGAGAGCATTCAACATAATGACTTGGACTGCTCGTTCGGGTCCAATGAGTTGGGGAAGCAGCGTTGCTCCGCCCCATCCAGGAACTAACCCCAAAAACACTTCAGGTAAACCAGTAAGTGCTGTACTTGCAAGTGTTCGGTAGGTGCAGTGAAGACCAACTTCTAATCCGCCGCCCAGAGCTAGACCATTAATAAATGCAAATGTTGGAATATCTGATTCTCCTAGGCGACGAAATACATCGTGACCGAGTTTTCCAATTTGGAGCGCTTGTTCTCTAGAAGTTAAAAAACTTAGGGCAGAAAGATCTGCACCCGCGGCAAAAATGAATGGCTTACCCGTTACAGCAATTGCAGATGGCTTCTGCGCTATCGCTTCCGTGATTGCAGCATCTAAGCTGGCAAGAGATGCAGGACCAAAAGTATTTGGACGATTGTGGTCTTCACCGTTATCTAACGTGATAAGAGCGAGGGAGCCTTTAAAACCAAATGCTTGTAAATCAACTGTGCGTACTACTGCTTTCGTAACAACCTCATCTGGTGCCCCTGCAGGTACTTGTAGATCAGCAGCGCTCATATTATTTCCCACCTTTGAAATGTGGGTTCTCCCAAATTACTGTCCCGCCCATTCCTAAAC
Organism: Actinomycetota bacterium; assembly: GCA_009699375.1. Taxonomy (GTDB): domain Bacteria; phylum Actinomycetota; class Actinomycetes; order Nanopelagicales; family Nanopelagicaceae; genus QYPT01. Next base: position 14,102 of record WLOF01000003.1, on the reverse strand, counting down.
CGATACACATCGTGGTGATGCCATATCGAACTTCTGGGTGTTCTTCAAAACTTCTGGCTAGATTAAGCATCAGACGCACACCGGAAGAAGCCAATGGGTGGCCCACTGCGATTGCTCCGCCGAAGGGATTGACGCGAGCGTCGTCATCAGCGATTCCAAAGTAATCAAGAAACGATAAAACCTGAATTGCGAAAGCTTCGTTGACTTCAAATAAACCAATGTCTTCAATGGTGAGTCCTGCTTTTGCGAGTGCTTTAATAGTGGATGGAACTGGTCCATAACCCATTACTTCTGGCTCTACGCCCGCGAATGCGAATGTAACTAGACGCGCTTTCACTGTGAGTCCTAGTTCATGAGCTCGCTCTTCGCTAGCAAGCAGAGCAGCAGTTGCGCCATCATTGAGACCAGCTGCATTTCCGGCTGTGACTCGTCCTGCTGGACGAAACGGAGTTTTAAGTCCTGCAAGTGCTTCAAGAGTTGTGCTTGGGCGCGGTGGCTCATCCACTGTTGCAATGCCCCAGCCAAGTTCCACGCTGCGCGCTGCAACAGGAATTAAATCTCTTTGAATCTTTCCATCTGCATAAGCTTTTGCAGTTTTCATTTGAGAATTAAATGCGTAAGCATCGGAACGCTCGCGAGTTAAATGAGGAAATCTGTCATGCAACCGTTCAGCAGTTGCTCCCATAGAGAGCGCATCTGTATCAACAATCTTCTCTGCAATATAACGAGGGTTGGGATCCATTCCATCGCCGATTGGATGATGCCCCATATGTTCTACTCCACCTGCAATAGCAATGTCATATGCGCCCATGGCGATGGATCCAGAAATAGTTGTGACAGCGGTGAGTGCACCTGCGCACCAACGATCAACTGAATAACCAGGAACACTCACTGGAAGTCCTGCAAGTAGTGAAACACTCCGACCAATATTCATACCTTGGTCACCTGTTTGAGTTGCAGCCGCAATCGCGACATCATCGATATCTACGGGGGAGACTTTAGAATTTCGTTCAAGGAGTCCGCGAAGCGCGCGAACCATCAGGTCATCTGCTCTGGTTTCTGCAAAGAGCGATCCGGCTTTACCAAATGGTGTTCTTACCGCATCGACGAGAACGACTGAACGAGTCATGTGAACTCCTCTACTGAGACAGCGAGTGTGCCCCGCTATAGGTCTAGTTAAAAGGTTACTAGCGAGTAGTCGAAAGCGAAACTCTGGCGGGGCGGAGATATGTCATAAGCGTGAATAAGAGGTAGCCGCTCCAAATGAGAAGCTGTAGCCAGGATGTAGTTGTATCAAAGCCCACGGTTCCACCCAAGATTGTTGCGAGGAGAGAGTCGTGCGCCATCCAGGAAGTGACATCCCAAGCGAACGAATCTGCTCCAGGTAGCCAACCCAATTCTTGAAATTCATGTACGCCATAGGAGAGAACTCCTGCAGCAACAACGATCAGTGCAATTGATGTATAGGTAAAAAAGCGTGCGAGATTGAGTTTGACTGATCGGTTATAAACCAATGCACCCAAGATTATTGCTACGGCGAAACCCAGGACTAAGCCAATCGACGCAGTTGATGTAGCTGCCACGGTTTTAAAATTTGCGTAAACAAAGAGCGCAGTTTCTAATCCTTCTCGGGCAACAGCGAAAAAGGCAGTTGTAGCTAGAGCAATGGGCCCTGCAATAAGAGCTTTTTCCATCTTGCTGTTGAGTTCATCTCGCAGACCTCGGGAGGCAGAACGCATCCAGAAAACCATCCACGTTACGAAACCCACAGCAAGGAAAGAAGTGGTTCCGGCGAAAAACGCGCCTCCCTTGGGGGTGAGTTCTGCTGAGGTGAACGATAAGAACCCGCCCAATCCAAAACTGGCGACAATTGCTAACGCCACACCCGTCCATAGGGGAAGAAGCAGTTGCCTTCTTTGAGTCTTGACGATGTAAGCAATCAAGATTCCCACGATGAGGGCAGCTTCTAGCCCCTCACGAAGGGCGATGACAAAGGTACTGAGCACGTCATCAATCTAAAGGTAAGCGATTAATTACGCAACTTGATTGTTGCGTAATTGGTCACACTGCAGGTTCTTCCTCAATGAGCGTGGGTAGTGGCTCGCGCTCGCGAAGAGCTGCCTTCAATGTCTCCGTGACAATCTCTATCTGCCATTGCCTAGCGCCCAGTTCTAAGAGCGCGGCAGGCACGTCTTGAGGTTCGTGCCAACAGATACGGCGAACAAATTCTGGGGTGATGAGATTTTCTGGCGGCATGCCGTGGAGTTCTGCAAGCGCATCCACTCCAGCACGAGCATGTGAAAGATGGGCAAATTTAATTGGGAACTTATCGCGCCACATTTTTATTGGTGGAAGCGCGTCAGATGCTGGCCGTAATTGCGGCCAGAGACTTTCGGACTTTGAAAGGGCGTGGGTAATGGCTGACAACCACACATCCACATTTTCCAACCAACGCGCTCGCATTCCGAGTGGGCGTAGCGCTTTTTCAAAGCTTTTGCGATCAACAGGAGCGCTCATCGCAAGTTCGCAGATTGCGTTATCAGTGAGGAGTTTGCCGGGAGCAATATCTGCATTACGTGCAATCTCATCACGAGCAGACCACAGCTCTTCAATGATTGCTAGTTGCTCTTGTTTTTTGATCTTATGCATCCCCGATGTTCTGCGCCATGGATCTTTGCGAGGAGGCGCCGGTGGAGCTTCAAGAATTGCCGCAAACTCTTGCTCAGCCCATGCCAGTTTTTTCGACGCAGAAAGAAGTTGCGCAATGTTCTCTCGCAGTTCTACCAATAATTCAACATCTAACGCTGCATACGTCAGCCAATCCTGAGGCAATGGTCGCGTGGACCAGTCAACAGCGCTATGTTCTTTTGCGAGTGAAAAACCTAGTTGAGTTTCAATGAGCGCCCCAAGACCAACGCGTGGAAGTCCTGCTAATCGCCCACCAAGTTCTGTGTCAAAGAGCCGTTGTGGGCGCAACCCAACTTCGCGAAGACAAGGCAAATCTTGCGTGCTGGCATGCAGAATTACTTCATCGGTCTGTACAAGTTGGTTAAGGCGTTCAAAGAGAGGGTGAGGGTGATTAAATGCAATGGGATCAATTAAATGCAGCCCGCCATTCGTGCGTTTTATTTGAATGAGATACGCACGTTGGCTGTATTTGTATCCGCTCGCTCGCTCGGCATCTATCGCAAATGGACCCTCACCCGCAGATAGAGAATCGATAGCACGAGTTAATTCAGAGTCCGTAGTAATAAGCGGGGGAGTTCCAGCGAGGGGAACGAGAAGAGGTGTTGTGACTGGCTCTACAGGGAGTTCTTGGTCGCCATCAACATGCATAAGTTATTTGCGAATACGAGGAAGTGCAGAAACGCCTTCAGGAATTGGAGTAATGAGTGCAACTTCGGTGAGTAAATTACACCACGCTTGCAAGTGAGTAACTAAGTCTTCTGCGGATTTTATGACTGGCGACCATGAAGCACGGATTTCCATCTCTGCTTCACCATCTTTTCCTGAAAGTTTTCCAAAAGATGCGCTAACAACTCGAGTTACAGTTCCGCTAGCGGCGTTGTATTTACAACCAGCACTTTCTAAAGATGCCAATAACCATTTCCATCCGTGATCTGGAAGTAGTGGATCTTCTTGCATCGTAGGATCAACATCAGCTCTGACAAATGTTACGCAGCGAAATTCACCCTCCCACGTATCTTGGCCACCTGGCTCGTGCAAGATAACAAAACGACCAGATGCAAGTTCGTCCTCATCATCGCCTTCAAGGCCATTGCTCACATCGGCTGAAAATGCGAGTGCGAAAGCTGCCAATTTTTGGGGAGCTGGGACTTCCTCTAAGAGAATTTCATTTCTTGGAGTGAATGCACGAAAAAGCTCACCAACACGAGCAAACTCTTGAGCGTTCATACCCCAAATGTAAAGAAGTACGGGGGTAAATGTGGGAGGCGGGGCGGTAACCTACCCCACGTGGCTATCGCATTAGCGCTTATCTCCAGTGTGCTCTGGGGCAGTGCCGATTTTCAGGGCGGGAGGCTGGCCAAAAAGCATCCAGCATTTGCTGTCACCGGTATCTCCCAAGCAATAGGTCTACTTTTTGGATTAATCGTTCTCTTGATTTCGAATGGCTGGGTTGCACCGAATCTTGATCTCGGTGGATATTTTGTTTCTGGAATTTTTGCAGGCATTGCTGGATATTTGGGTTTGAGTTGTCTATATGCGGGACTCGCAACAGGGCGAATGGGAGTTGTATCGCCGATAAGTTCGTTGTCAGCAATAATCCCTGCGACTTACGCGCTCATTCAAGGCGAAATACTTTCACTTACTCAAGGCATCGGAATCACGATTGCTTTACTGGGTGCCTTCTGCGCAAGTGGACCCGAGGTATCGCAAGGTCTTTCATTAAAGCCTTTGGCGTTGGCAGTAGGTGCAGCGCTAGGTTTTGGAATTAGTTTAACTTTCATGGCGCAAGGATCTGTCACGAGTGCATTGATGACAATGGTCATGATGAGAGTTGCAACGTTAGTGATTTCATTTATATTGGCGCTGAAAATTCGAAGTATTGGCGGATTCACCCTTAAAGATATTCCTTCCGTAGGGCTCATCGGAATTGCCGATTTTACGGCAAATCTCCTTATCGGAATCGCATGCACCCGCGGATTAGTTTCTGTCGTTATGGTCATCGGATCACTTTTCCCAATTATGACAGCGATTCTCGCTTTTAAGATTTTGCACGAGCGATTGCAGAAAATTCAATATATTGGAATTATTTTGGCAGTAGCAGGTGTTGCGCTTATTTCTTCTGCTTGATGAATTGTGAACATATGTAGAAAGTAGTTTCTTCTACTTGATCTTTTACGACATCAGAATATTTTTCAAGTAATTCCTGCAGGGAAACTTTATGTGTGCCGTTGGTTGCAGGGCTCACACTAATCCTGAGTTCATCAACGAGTTCTTCTTCAAGTAGAGACTTTAGAAATGAGATTCCTCCTTCGATAAAGACTTTCTCCCCATATTCACGTTGGGCTTTTCGTACAGCGTCACCAGGGGACATCTCCCACCAAACCGATTGAGGATTTAGGTGAAGGGTTTCAGGTTCGGTGTGAGAAACGATCACGAGAGCGGTAGGAGTTCTGGCATAACTTTCAGCCCGGGCGGTGGCACCTCCAATAACAATCACATCACCACTTCGCCGCTGCGAGAGAAATCTGCTTTCGTCCGCGGGGGTTCGCAGCGCTAGGGAGTTGCCGCCTTTAGCGGTCGAGCCATCTGCGCCTAAGAGAATGGAAGCCACCGTAGTCACGAGGCAAACGTAACAACCCCAGCCATGTCGCGCCCATTTCTTTGTCAGTGGCGGTCTGTAACCTGATTTCATGATCATCGACTGCGGTACGTGCACCATGAAAGAAGTTGCTTGCCATGATTGCGTTGTCTCCACATTCCTAACGCCCTCCACCACGCAAGAGGTCAGCGAAAGAACTCGCGAGGCAATAGAGCTGCTCGCTTCGCGCGAGATTCTCCTTCCACTGCACTTCACGAGGCGTATTTCGGGCTAATTCTCAGGCTCATACCGTGCTTGAAGTTTGAATACCTATGCCGAGTGGCATTAGCCTGACCAAATGAGAAGTGGCCCCCATCAAATTTTGCGCGCGCTAGCGCTGATGAGCATGGTCCTTCCACTCACTCTTCTCACTTTTCCTGCCACCGCAGCACCCACTCTTGAAGAGATTCAAGGACGGGTCACCATCTTGCAGGAGGAAGCAGCAGCGGCTGCAGAAGGTGCCCAAGCAGCCAAAGTTCAACTGGCCCAACTGAACAAAACGTTGTCGGGAATAAAGCAAGAAGCGGCAGTCCAAGGTCAAACGGTGGACCAGCTACGAAAAGTTTTAGGGTCAATTGCAATAGAGCAATATAAATCTGGAGGAATTAGCCAAAGTCTTGAGCTTCTCTTTTCTAGTAACCCCACACTGTATTTATCTGCTGCAGGATCGCTCGAATCACTTACTCGCAGAAAAGCACATGAGCTCAATAAGTTCGCTGCAGCGCAACAACGATTAAGTGCTACGACAATGACCGTTAATGACAAGCTCACACTTGTTGCAGCCACGCAAACTCGCTTGACTAAACAAGCTGCGCAAGCCCAATCTAAACTCAAAGAAGCAGAAGCAATTTTGGCAAAACTCAAGAAAGCAGATCGAGAACGTTTAGCTGCCTTAGCGCTCGCTCGTGAGAATGCCGATCAAGCATCCTCGCTAGCTCTAGCAAAAAAGGCAAATGGAATTTCAGGAAGAGCTGGAGTTGCTTTGAAATTTGCACTTAAGCAGATCGGCGATCGTTATGTATTCGGCGCTGCAGGAATGACCTATTGGGATTGCTCTGGTTTAACAATGCGCGCTTTGCAAGTTGCTGGGGTTTCTCTTCCGCACTCTGCGGCAGCTCAGACACACTTTGGAAAGTATGTTCCCTTGAATGCACTCAAAGCTGGGGATTTAGTTTTCTTTGGAAGTCCTATTTCACACGTTGGTATTTATATGGGATCTCATCGCATGGTGCATGCCCCAAGGCCCGGATCTCGGGTGAAGGTTGCTGAATTTGGAATGGCAATTGGCAGTAAACGGTTAGTGGCTGCGCGCCGTTTCTAACGTGGAGAAAATACTTTTCGTCACAAATGATTTTGGGCCCCGTGCTGGGGGGATAGAAACTTTTATTATCGGATTAATCGAACGCTTGCCGAAAAACACTGTCACCGTCTATACCTCGGCTCAAAACGATACGCGGGCCTATGACCGTTCATGGCTTGATGAGTATGGAGTATCGGTGATTCGGGACCGTGCGCGGGTTTTACTTCCAACCCCCAGAGTTGCACGAGCGATTCGGCAAGTGAGTAAAAATTCTGGAATTGAAATTGGAGTTTTTGGTGCAGCAGCTCCGCTGGGATTACTTGCCCCATCCCTTAGGGCATCGGGAGTAAAACATATCGTGGCACTTACACATGGGCATGAAGTGTGGTGGGCGAAAGTGTTTCCATTCTCACTTGCCCTGTCCAAGATTGTGCGATCAGTAGATGTACTTACCCATTTGGGAAATTTCACTAAAAATGAGATTTCACAATCATTAAATTCGGAGAGTGCTCATTCGATGCAGAAATTGGCTCCAGGTATAGACACTTCACATTTTGCACCAATCCCTTCATCGTCTTTACTACGTAACGAATTAGGACTCAGTAGTGCAAAAGTTATTGTGAGCGTTGGACGCCTTGTGCATCGGAAAGGACAAGATCGACTCATTCAGGCGCTCCCTACAATTCGTCAGAAAATTCCGAACGCACATCTATTACTTGTCGGCGAAGGTCCTTACCGTAAAAAGCTTGAAGCACTTGCGCACAAGAGCGGAGTCAGCGATGCAGTGACATTTATCGGGAGAGTGCAATATTCAGATTTGCCCCGATACATTTGTGTAGGTGACATATTTGCTATGCCATGCCGATCTCGTTTTGCGGGACTTGAAGTTGAAGGGCTTGGAATTGTTTATCTCGAAGCTAGCGCATGTGGATTGCCGGTAATCGCTGGAAATTCTGGAGGCGCACCTGATGCAGTTCTTGATGGCATTAGTGGAGTGGTAGTTGATGGTGAAAATTTAGCGGCGATTTCGAAGGCTGTTGTTGATCTTTTATCAAATCCTGAAAAAGCTCATCAGATGGGAATTGCTGGAAGAAAATGGATTATCGAAGAGTGGAGCTGGGATCGCTGGGCCAAGAGATTCTGGGAAATTTTAAAAATTACGAGATGATTCCATTTTTCATTGCAACAACGACCGCTTGTGCTCTATTTGCTACATCTAGTTTTCGATAGATCGACGCTAGATGTGATTTCACCGTCGCCTCTGAGAGATAAAGATTTTTGGCAATTGAGGCGGAAGTAAGCCCTTTAGGTAGGAATTCAAGAACGGTAAGTTCTCTAGCAGTGATATGAAATCCATCTCGCTTGCGTTTGATGGCATCAGTGAGACCGGTCCCAGTGAAACTTTGTGGAGATATAAAAGCTTGTGTGATCGCAGAAATCACATGAGAGATTGGCGCACTTTTTGAAAGAAAAGCATTTGCCCCTGATTGCAAACTTGCCAGTAGGGATGTGTCATCTTCACTCATAGTCAACACAACTATTCCTAATGTGGAAGAGATTCCCCTGGCCCATGCTATGAGATCTAATCCGCTTCCATCAGGAAGATGTAGATCAACAACGATAACTTTTGGGTTTACATGCGCAATCTGCGCGAGCGCCTCTTTCTTGCTGGCCGCTTCGCCAACCACAGAGAATCCGTGAGAAGTTAAGGCACTTTTTAAACCCTCTCGGACCACTTGATGATCATCGATGAGCACGATTGAAATATCAGAGTTATTGATCATGGGAACTTTCTACTGTAAATGTTGTTCCACTGACATCTGATGTGTAGCCAATTGTGATTCCGGTTTCCACTGCTCTTTCAAATGCACCCAGTAAGCCCATTCCAAAATTTGCTTCGGAAACTCCGCCGATACCGTCATCGCTAACAATCAAAGTGAAGTTCTGAGAAGTGCTTTTCAGAATAACGCTGACATTTGAGGCCTTGGAGTGCTCCGCAATATTCCTAAAAATTTCGCGGACAATTTTATGAATTTGGATTCTCCGCAGGTCAGTATCAACCCACATAGATGTGTATTGACTCTGTTCCAGAGTGAAGGGAATCAATAACGATTGTGCCTGTAGTTCAATGTCATGAGCGAATGTGCTTGCAGGCGTGTTCCGAAGATCGAACATTTCATCGCGGACTTTTTCGATGATTGTGCTGATGAGAAATCTCAGCCGTCTTATTTCGCGCTTTGAGGCAGTTGAGGCATCAGGCTTTGCTAAAAGGGCATCCAGTGAATATCCGATTGCAACGAGATCTTGAGCGATTCCATCGTGAAGTTCTTGTGCTAGATGGATGCGCTCAAGGCTTGTCATCTATCAGGCTCTATTGGTAGAGCGCCTCTATTTCAGATGCACACTGTTGCGCGACCACGTGTCGCTTTATCGAAAGTTTCGCAGTGAGTTGCCCACCAGCTATGGACCAGTCGGTCGGAAGTATTGTGAATTTTCGAATTGATTCTGCTTTGCTCACCGCTTTATTTGCTTCATCTACTCCGGTTTGGATTACTGAAATCAAGTCAGGGTCGCGCACAAGGTCAGCGATTGACTTACCGTCCTTCTTATTTACCGCAACCCAATTTTTAAGTGCATCAGCATCAATGGTGACGAGTGCTGCAATAAATGGCTTGTTATCTCCTACAACTAGACATTGGCTAACAAGTGGGTGTGCTCTCAGCCGATCTTCGAGAACTGCTGGTGCAACATTTTTACCACCAGATGTGACTATGAGTTCTTTCTTTCTGCCAACGATATAAAGAAAACCATCATCATCAAGGCGACCCAAATCCCCAGAACGGAACCATTTATCCGAAGTGAAAATTTCTGCATTTGCGTGATTATTTTTCCAATACCCATTCATAACGATGTCGCCTTTAATCAGTACTTCACCATCGTCGGCAATGCGAATAGAAGTACCAGGGATAGGGCGCCCAACGGAACCCACCCTGTAATCGCTTGTTAAATTAAGAGTTGCTCCGGCCGTCGTTTCAGTTAAACCGTAACCTTCGAGCACGCGCACTCCAGCACCACGATAGAAATGACCCAGCCTGACACCTAATGGTGCGCCACCTGAAATCGCAGCCTCAACTCTGCCACCCATTCCTGCCCGAATTTTCGAGTAGACCAGCTTGTCGAAGAGTGCATGCTTGATGGAAAGAAGAAAGGGAATTCGCCCTCTATCCATTGCTTCGCTATAAGAAACCGCCACGTCAGCTGCTTTATGGAAGATTTTTCCCTTTCCAGCTGCTTCCGCGCGTGCTTCTGCTCCGTTATAGATTTTTTCGAAAATTCGTGGAACTGCTAAAACGAAAGTGGGTTTAAATGTTCCGAGATCTTGCGGCAATCGAGTTGCTGGATCACTGCAATGTGCCATGTGTAATCCAGCGCCAATTGCGCCAAGTTGAATCATTCGACCGAAGACATGCGCAACTGGCAAGAAGAGAAGTGTTGACCCACCAGGCTTAAGAAATAAATCTTTGGCGCCCTGGATAACATTTTCACATTCTGCGAGAAAATTCCTATGTGTTATTTGCACGCCTTTTGGTTTGCCTGTTGTGCCGGAGGTGTAAATCAAAGTTGCCAAACTTTCAGGCTTTAACGAATTTCTTCTACGATCAATTTCTTCATCAGAAACGTTAGAGCCCGCTTGAGCCAAAACATGTAAGACATCATCTGTCATTGTCCAAATTGTTTTGGTATGAGCAGGCAGCACAGGTGCTGCCAATTCTTTTAAGAGGGGAGTTTCAACGATTAATGCAGTCGCTTCCGAATCGGTAAGAATCCATTGAATCTGTTCTGCAGAGGAAGTGTCATAAATTGGAACAACGCATCCGCCGGCATACCAGATTGCAAAATCCAAAACCGTCCATTCATAACGAGTTCGGGCCATGATTGCTACTCGATCGCCAATAGATACTCCGGATGCAACTAAACCTTTGGCAGCGGCTCTAATTTCTTTTTCAAATTCAATTGCGGTGACACTTTGCCATCCGTCACCCAATGGCCTTGAGAGAATAATTCGATCCGGCTCGTTCGCGGCACGATCGGATACAAAGTGCGTGAGGTTTCCAGAGGTTGCAGCGGGAACGAGGGCTGGCACCGAAATTTCATTCATGGCACCTACGCTAGCGTGAGATAGCATCGAACGGAAAGAGGTAATCTACGCGACATGAGCGATACATCGACTGGAACGATTTCTATTGAGGCACCCGTTGCCCGGGTTCAAGAAATCCTTTTTGATTTAGCCTCTTATCCACAATGGTCCACTTCTATAAAGTCTGCCGAAATCCAGAGTTCTGATGGAGAAGGCAGAGTGACTTCGGTGAAGCTCTCTATTGAGGCTGGGGTTATGAAAGATAGAGTCACGTTGGATTACGACTGGAGTAATGCGCCTGGGCGCTTGGAATTTTCCCTTTCTGATGCTGATCTCCTCACCGCGATGGATGGTGCTTATGTGATTTCAGAAGAGGATGAAGAGAGCACCAAGGTGACGTACGAACTTACCGTCGCCCTGTCTATGCCGGTGCCCGCCATGATGAGAAAGAAGCAAGCGCAGATGGTCATTGATCTAGCACTGAAAGAATTGAAAAAATTCGCTGAATCTTAATTCTTAGACGACGGCACCATCATCGTCAGTGAAATCATCTCGGGTTGAATGAAGAAAATATGCCAAACCACCGATAAAAGCCAAAACTCCTGGCCATGGTTCGATACCAAAGGGGTTAAATCCTGAAATTGTTGTTGCTAGAGCATAAACGGGGCCGACAACCATAAAAAATATCGCATTTCTTTTCGAACGATTCCTAATGGGTAAAAGTTCGGGATTAGGGATTTGGAAATGTTCGTCCTCTTGCGAATCAAGTTGGTCAAGATAAGTATTTGGCGTGGATTCATCGAGCGATAGCCCTGCCACGATAGATTGAAATTCAGCATCTATTAGTTCTACGTCATCAGATGCGCCATCTGCGATCCACGAGTTGTCTTTCGTCTCGTTCACAAAAAATAACGCTTCATCGATAAGTAATGGAAGGTCCTGGTCCGAGGCACTGAAAGATATCTCCAGTAGCACTTCCTTGATAAATGGGGCGGAGATTTCATCGGCAATATAAAGCGACGCAGTAGCTGCTGCAGAAGCACCGTTTTCTGGATTTGGGTAAAGAAGTAGTGTGGGTTGATCGACCAGGTATAAATTGTTCTGGACCTCTTTTGAAGATTTCAGAAATCTATTTGTCAGGAGTTTTGGTTCGATGAGTATCAAACCTGAAATTTCATTTGAGTAATTTTGCGCTAATGCAAGTGCATGGTGGGCTGCATCAAAGAAGCTTGCGATGTAGATTTTTGTGCATCGAGATTTGAGGTCTAAATATTGTCGCTCTGCAAATTCGTAGGAATTTTTATCGGTGGTGTTTTGATTGAGAACTTTCAATCCTTCGCCGACGAGGGATTGCGTCAATTTCGGAAAACTTTCGGAGTTTCCGAGAATGACAACGCCGATATCGTCCCCTGAAAACTCATATCGTCCGATATTTGGGATATGCGTCACTTTCCCATAGTGTCATATCCAGCGTATAGCGACTAAATTGGTCCCCTAGACACGAAGTGGAGGTAAGCCGATGAATGTTCCCTATGCATTTCTGCGCGCTTTCCTCACGCCGTTTTTAATGATTCTCTTTCGTCCCAAGGTCAAAGGTTTGCGTAATGTTCCAATCAACGGACCAGTAATAATTGCGTCGAATCATCTATCTTTCAGCGATTCGATTTTTATGCCACTTGTGCTTCCTCGCAAAGTTACCTTTTTGGCAAAGAGCGAATATTTCACGGCACCCGGACCAAAAGGTTTATTGAAGAAACTCACTTTCATTGCGCTAGGGCAAGTTCCCGTTGATCGTTCGGGCGGGCGAAGAAGTGAAGCTGCACTTATCACTGGTCTGAAAGTTTTAGCCGAAGGAAATTGTCTGGGAATTTACCCAGAAGGTACTCGTTCACCAGATGGGCGTTTGTACAAGGGGCGTACCGGAATAGCGCGGTTGGCTATTGAATCTGGCGCACCGATCGTTCCCGTAGCAATGTTTAATACTGAGAAAATTCAACCTACTGGCAAAGTAATTCCAAAGGTCATGCGGGTAAAAATGGTATTTGGTGAGCCAATTTATCTGACGGGGGATTCAACAGATTTAGCAGTTCTCCGATTAGCTACAGATGAATTGATGTCTACACTCCAAAAACTTTCAGGACAAGAGTATGTGGACATGTACGCATCGCGACGCAAAAGTGAATTAAAGGACGAGTCAGAGGACGAGTAAGCGCCTTAATTTTCTAAAGCTAATCTTTGGTTTAAGTAGTTGCAGGTGGAACATTCACTCCCAGCTTCAGGTAATGGTCCTTCAAGACATGAAATGAAATCAGCAATGACTTCTTGAAACTTCGCACCATTTCTAGCAACAGGAACATAACTTTGAGCCACACCGAAGCCATGAGCCCCACTGGCAGTTTCGGCAATGCCATCGAGTTTCCAAATGAGCAAACCCATTGAAGCAACAGTGAATTCTTTCCCGGTCGCCGGGTTTTCAATAGCGTAGGCATATGCCTCTAATTGAGGGGCGTAAAATTCACCGCTATCGCGCTCGGAATCAGAAACTTTGCAATCAATTAAACCAACAGTGCCATCGTCATTGTGAGCAAGGAGGTCATAAATTCCATTGATTCTCCATCGCGTTGGAGCTCCATTAATTTCGATCGGCTGGCTTTTTACCCATTGACCCCATTGTTTTACAACGCCTGGGCGCAACGAAGAGTCAATGTCTGGCATGGAGGCTCTTCTAAAATGTTCTTCTTGTGATTGCGAAAGTGGTTTAACAAGCGGAAATTGGCCAGGCATGATGACTTTGTACCAGTACTTAATCCACAGGCATCTCCTGCATGTAGAGAGTCCAAAAGTTAAATCAGAGGGTGAAATATTTTCACGTGCTGGAGATGCAGGTTTTTTCATAGTGCAAGTATTACCCAAGGGCCTGACGCAGTGCTCCCACAAGGATGAACGCGCCGAGTGCGATCATCACGCTTCCTCCAATTCCCCGGAGAATCACCAAGCGAGAAGCATCAGTTGCTAACCATTGACGCACGGTGCCAGCAAGCAACCCCCAAGTGCCATCTGAAAACCAGCACAGTAAAACAAAAATTGCTCCAAGGACTAGTAATTGTGAGGTGGCATTTGTTCCGTCACGGTCAATAAATTGAGGAAGGACTGCGGCGTAGAAGACAAGTGTTTTCGGATTGAGAACAGCAACCCAGAAACCTTCCCGCATAGATTGAAAACCTGAAGGTTGATCTGTGCCCTTTGCTCTCATATTCGCAGCATGTGCATGGCGGTGTCTAAGAGCATCTATACCGAGATAAATAAGATAAGAACCACCGCCCCATTGCACGATTGCG
>WLOF01000029.1 GCA_009699375.1 Actinomycetota bacterium | reverse complement strand
TCGAACCTCCGGTCTCCTGCTCCCAAAGCAGGCGCGCTAGCCACTACGCTACGCCCCGCGGCGTAAGTTGGAAGTCTAGAGGAGAAATTCCCCTTCTCGTACCGACCCGATACCGTTAGCCCTTGTTACCAGGCCCACTCGGCCCAGTAACAACCTCGCGGGTGTAGCTCAATGGTAGAGCCCCAGCCTTCCAAGCTGGCCATGCCGGTTCGATCCCGGTCACCCGCTCCATAGTTTTACGAAGTTTGCGTGACGGTTCCAATTTCTACTTTCTGAAAATTGCCAGTCAATGTGAGTGGATGCGTCCCGACGCTTGTCCCGGTTGTTACGGTGGCGATTAAGTTATATCCGGAGTGCGCAGTTGACCCTTCAATTGAAACTTCGCCAATAATACTAACTCCTTGTAACTCATCCGCTCCGTTCCAAACTAGCGCCTTGGATATTGAATACATCTTTTTCATTGTTGGCGTTGCGCCAGTTGCGGTGAATTCAACTGAAAGCGAGAAGTCCATTAACTGGGTTGGGTCAACAACGAAAATATGAAATCGAACTGCGTAATCCTTTTCTGCTTCAAATAAACCAAATACGTTTGAACTTTGGGAGGGAAATCCTCCGCCACTTATATGTTCAGCGAATGTGATCACACCGAAAAGCGCACTCGAAGGACCAGCAGCTCCGACAGTTCCTGTTTCGCCTTTACTACCTGTAACACCTGCTGTTCCTGTTTCGCCCTTTAAACCTTGTGCGCCAGTGTTTCCAGTATTACCAATATTTCCTTGTGCTCCAGTATTTCCAGTTGCTCCCGCAACTCCTTGTGAACCTGCAACACCTGCAGCTCCAGCTACACCAGCTACTCCTTGCGCACCAGCAACACCAGCTGTGCCTGCAATACCTGCACCTCCACTTGCTCCTGCAACACCCGCTTCACCTTTAATTCCGGCAGCGCCCGTTGCGCCTTGTGCGCCTTGTGCGCCAACAACGGCTGAAGCTGATTGCGCGTTACGACCATCTGTTCCATTGGATCCGCTAGTACCGGTCGTTCCAGCAACACCTTGTGTGCCACGTAAACTAATTGCAGTGGGCCAACGTCCATTTGTCTTTGGTCCATAAATATTGAGGGCTTTTGTATCTATAAAGAAATCACCATCTATTCCTTGTGTTGATTTAGGTGCAAGAACACCGTTCAAAATGGTGTTACTTAGTGATGTGGCTGTGCGCCCAGCAGCTTGTGGCTTGAGACTTTTATTTGCGGAATATGAAGGATGTGCAAAGGCAATATTAGAAACAATTGCGAGAATTGCGATAAAGATTTTTGATTGAATTTTCCAACTTTTCATGAAGACTCCAAGTGGCTTAGTCTCCGCAAAATCAGTGTCGTAGGGCGAAACTCAGGGTTCAATAAGGAAACCCCAGATTTTGGGGGCTCACTCCCCGAGGTTTACCCTGTAAATGCGCTCACCTTTACTCCCAGGTTCAAAACTCTGACCCATTTTTAAGGTTCAATGGGTAAATTCCTGAGCATTGAGGAGTTCTCTACAACTAGTCAACAGCAATTGCTGATTGATAAAATCTCCTCGGAGATGAAAGGTAGGCATCACAATGGCTTCGAATACGAAAATCATTACGGTTGCTATAACCACCGTTGCTCTTTCCCTTGGTAGCGTTGGAATTGCAACTGCAGCAAACTCAAAATCTAAAGTTGCTGTAACGCGAATCTCAACAAAAGCGGCAGGACCCAATATGCCGGGACGTGGAATAGCAGGACCTGAGAAAGTAATAACAGGAATCCTTGCAGGACTTGTCACCAAAGGGACGATCACACAAGCGCAAGCAGATGCAATTACTGCGGCAGTCACTGCTGCACATAACGCAGCGAAGCCTCCAATGAATGCCAAGCAATCTGCACGTCAAACTTTGATTGCTACAACGATTGGTATAGATGTAGCAACACTAGAAACTCGTCTACGTGCGGGAGATTCGTTGGCAACAATTGCTGGTGCAAAAACTGCTGCGCTGATCACAGCACTCGTTGCAGATGAAACAACACGAATTGATGCAGCTGTTGCAGCTGGAAAACTTACTGCGGCTCAAGCAACAACTGCTAAATCCAAACTCACTGACACAGTCACTGCTGCGGTCAATCACAAAGGTCCCCTCATGGGTGGCCGAATGGGTGGACACATGGGTGGCCGAATGGGTGGACACATGGGTGGCCGAATGGGTGACATGGATTCAGATCATGGTCCAATGGCAGGTGGCCTAGCGCCGGCCATTCCAACTACTTAATACAAAACCTCAAGGGCCCGTCACCGTTATGGTGGCGGGTTTTTGCGTTGTTAAACAATCAACGCGTGAGAGACTTTAGGTATGCGCATTCATATTGGAAGTGACCATGCCGGCCTAGAACTCAAAGCAACACTTGTCGCACACTTAAAATCCCAAGGACATGAAGTAACAGACCATGGACCGCACGAATATGACGCCCTAGATGATTACCCAGATTTTTGTATACCTGCAGCGCAAGCGACTGCAAAAGATAGTTCTTCGCTCGGAATTGTTCTAGGTGGTTCCGGAAACGGCGAACAAATGGCAGCCAATAAAGTAAAAGGAATTCGGGCTGCTCTCTGCTGGTCTGTTGAAACTGCGAAATTAGCTAAAGAACATAACAATGCAAACGTGATTGCGCTTGGTGGGCGCATGCACACTCAAGAAGTCTGTATTCAAATTCTTGATGCGTTTATCACTACGCCATTTTCACAAGATGAGCGACATATTCGTCGTATCAATAAAATCAGTGCTTTCGAAGGTGGAAAGTAAAACTATTTCCTCAAGTAACTCAAGTCATTTACTTTGTGATTTTTGCGTAAACCTTGGCCTTCAAATCTTGTAAGCGGTCGCCATTGTGGCCGAGGAACAATTCCTCCATGAAATTCTGGTGAAGTTGCAAATGCCTCAACCATCCAGTGTGCATACGGTTCCCAGTCAGTAGCAATATTGAATATGGCACCTGACTTTAACTTCGAAGCTGCAAGGGCGATAAATTCCTGATTAATGATTCTGCGTTTATGGTGTCTTGTCTTGGGCCACGGATCAGGAAAGAAAAGATTGATGCCATCTAGAGAGTGATCCCCAATCATCGTGGACAAAATTAAGTGTGCATCTTCATCCATAACCCGTACATTGCCCAGTGAATTTTCCTCGATCAACGAAAGTAATTTTCCTATGCCTGGCTGATGAACATCATTTGCCAAGAACCCAGTCGTGGGGAAATTGCGAGCGATCTCAACTGTGGCTTCACCCATTCCAAAGCCAATTTCCATCACAACTTTTTCCACATTAGGAAAGGCGCTCTTGAGGTCGATTAGTTGAGAGTTATAAGTAACTCCGAATTGGCTCCACAACCTTTGGCGCGCGTCAATTTGGGCATCGGTAATCCGAGTTCCACGCAATTTGAAGCTCTTGATAGTTGGGCTTTCCACGTAGACAGCATTTCATGATTGGATAGAACATCAACAATCCACCAAAAGGGGTAAAAAGTGCCAGGAGTAAATCTCACTCGGTCAGAGGCAAATGAGCGTTCGCGCCAGATCAAAGTCAGTAGCTATGAGATTGACTTAGACCTCACCAGTGGGACTGAAACATTTACTTCTTCCACAAAAATCCTTTTCGAAGCAATAACACCAGGCGTTTCAACATTCATTGATGTTGTCGGCAAAAGGATTATTGAGGCAACTTTCAATGGCAAAGCACTCGACACTACTTCCTACGATGGCGAAAGTGTTTTCTTGCCAGCTATCGAAGCCAAGAACGAACTCAAGGTTGTAGTTGAAGCAATGTACTCAAAGTCCGGTGAAGGTCTACACAGATTCGTAGATCCGGCAGACAGTGAAGTTTATCTTTACTCACAACACGAAGTTGCAGATGCGCGTAAAACCTTTGCTTGCTTTGACCAGCCAGACCTCAAGGCTACTTTTGCTATATCTGCAAAGGCTCCAGCTCATTGGCAAGTAATTTCAAATAATCCAATTGCGTCAGTCACGGAAACGGGCATTACCAAGCAATGGGTTTTCACAACAACACCACTACTGCCAACTTATCTAACAGCGTTAGTGGCTGGTCCTTATCACCGAGTCGATGACACATACGTTGGAGAAAAGAAAGTTCCTCTTTCACTGTATTGCCGCAAATCGCTAGCACCCAGCCTCGATGCAGATGAGATATTTAAAATCACAAAGCAAGGTTTTGCTTTCTACGAAAAAGAGTTTGGATTGGCTTATCCCTTTGATAAGTACGATCAGCTAGCAGTTGCTGAATTCAATGCCGGTGCCATGGAAAACGCAGGATGCGTGACTTTTGCTGAAGATTACTTCGTGTTTAGAAGCAAGGTCACGGATAAGAATTACAACTGGCGTGCCAATGTGATTCTTCACGAAATGGCACACATGTGGTTTGGTGACCTGGTAACAATGTCATGGTGGGATGACCTATGGCTCAATGAATCTTTTGCAGAGTGGGCTTCTTACTTCACGCTTGCTCAAGCAACGCGGTTTACAAATTCATGGACCGTCTTTAACGCAGAGCGTAAGAACTGGGCTTATCGCCAAGATCAACTCTCTTCCACTCACCCAATCGTTGTCGATATGCACGACCTTGAAGCAGTTAAAAATAACTTCGACGGCATTACTTACGCCAAGGGTGCATCCGTCTTGCAGCAACTTGTCTCCCACGTTGGTAAAGAGCAATTCATTAAGGGCTTGCGTCAATACTTTGCCAAGCATGCCTGGGGAAATACAACACTCAATGACCTCCTTGTTGAATTAGAAGCAACAAGTGGTCGCGACCTAAAACCTTGGGTTTCGACATGGTTGCAAACAGCAGGTGTAAATACGCTTCGTGCAGACATTGAAACTTCAGGTGATACGTATTCATCAATTTCAGTTCTTCAAGAAGCTCCACTCATGCCTGCAGGTTCAAAGGAACTTCGACCTCACCGTATGGCAGTGGGACTTTATGACCTCAAAGATGGCGCACTAGTACGTCGCAAGAGCGTCGAAGCAGATGTTGCCGGCGCACGCACCGCAATTAGTGGTTTGGTCGGAGAGAAGATTGCAGATCTCGTGCTTCTCAATGATCATGATCTTTCTTACGGAAAAATTCGCTTTGATGAACGTTCTATTGCAACTCTTAAAAACCATCTCGGAGATATTCAAGATCCACTCAGCAGAGCCCTTTGCTGGTCTGCGACGTGGGATATGTTGCGAGATGGCGAGCTACCAGCCCGTGATTACGTACCGATGGTCATTAAAGCTTTAGCAGGAGAATCAGATGTAGCAATTGTTTCGATGACGCTGATGCAATTAGAAACAGCTGTAGAGCTTTTCGCAACTGAAGCTAATCGCACGCCGTTGCGCAAATTTGTTGCAGATGGCGTTGAAGCGCTCTTTAATTCTTCAGAACCAGGTAGTGATCTGCAGTTGCAATATGCCAGGGCATTTGCAAGTCGTGCAGTAACGAAGGAACAGACCGATCACGTTCGTGGCGCTCTCAGTGGCAATGTTAAAGGTCTGACAATCGATGCAGATTTGCGATGGCACATTCTTAATACTCTTGTTGAACGCGGTTTAGCGACCAACTCTGATATTGATGCAGAACTTGTCATTGATAACACCGCTAATGGTCAGAGATATGCAGCATTTGCTAGAGCCGCTTTGCCTGATGCGCAGGTAAAGTCAAAGGCATTTGACTCTGTTATCAACGAAGACCTCAGTAACCACATTCAACTTTCCACGATTCAAGGAATGCAGCGTCCACTACAAAGAGATTTACTAACGCCATTTGTCGCTCGGTATTTCGCAGTAGTCCGTGAATTTTGGGATTCGCACTCACATGAAATCGCAAAAAATGTTGCTGCTGGACTTTATCCAAGTTACATCGCTACGCAGGAGACTCTTGAGTTAACGCAAAAGTGGTTGACCGGAGAAGGTGCAGATGCTCCTTCAGGTTTGCGCCGAGTGATGGCCGAGAACAGAGATGCAATGGCTCGCGCACTCAATGCGCAAGCGTGCGATGCACGTTAAGCAGTTGCTGAACTGACTCCAAAGGGCTCTAAGTAAGGCACCCATCGTACGTCTGCACGACCGGTTCCAAGAACTCTCCACGCGGCACCAACAGGTTCGCGCGGAATCGAACGCAATCTCCACCCTAAATCTTTAAGAGGTTTGTCAGCTTTCAAGTGATTGCACTTATGACAGGCAGAAACAACGTTCTCCCATGTATGCCCGCCGCCTCGACTGCGAGGAACTACGTGATCAATAGATGTTGCAGGTGCTGCGCAATACACGCATCGTCCGCCATCGCGAGCAAAAAGTGCTCTGCGGGAAAGTGGAACAGCGTGACGATATGGAACTCGAACATATCGATTGAGTTTTATTACTGAAGGAAGTGAAATTTCTCCGCCTGTAAAATGTAAAACAACGCCAGAATCTTCAATCATTGTTGCCCGAGAATTAAGAACAAGAATTAGTGCGCGGCGCTCTGAAACAACACCCAACGGCTCATACGTCGCGTTAAGGACAAGAGTGCCTGACATACCTGCTCCGATCAGGTGCGTGGCTCGCACCGATTGGCACATCTTGCCCGAAATTGGGCCCGCGTGGGCGGATTTACAGGTGATTAAGTTAGAGTCGGCTCATTATGTACGCACGAATTCACTCTTTGGCCTTGCTCCAGACATCTAGCCTTTCGGAGCGAAGCACCAAAATTTGGGACTGGTTTAGCGGTCCACCTCTTCACATCATCACGATACTTATCATTGCCTCAATTGCGCAGCGACTTGGCTCTCGAGCAATTTCGAAAACTATGAATCGTTTAGCCAGCGCAGACCTCATTCCAGGACCGGGCAACATGGCTGCGCGTCAAAAAGAGCGTGCAAAAACAACTGGAACAGTTTTAACAAGCACTCTCAACGCCGTCATTTGGGTCATTACTTTAGGAATGATTCTTGGAGAGTTTGGATTAAATCTTGGCCCACTTATCGCGTCCGCTGGAGTAATTGGTGTTGCACTGGGTCTTGGAGCACAAACTATTGTCCGCGATGTTTTATCTGGCTTATTTATGCTGGTAGAAGATCAATATGGCGTCGGAGATAAAGTAGAAGTTCTTGATATATCCGGAACTGTGGAAAAAGTTGGGCTAAGAATTACAACCATTCGTGACTCAGCAGGCACACTTTGGTATCTGCGAAATGGTGAGATATTAAAAGTTGGTAATCACTCTCAATCAGGCTGATTCACTAAGTGAATCGCTGCTGAATACAGGTACTTCCACAATTCGTCTTTAAGCTCTTGTGAGATATCTACGCCATCAACAGCGCCTCGCATGCATGACAACCATGCATCGCGCGCAGATGAATCAATATGAAAACTGCCATGGCGCATACGCAGACGTGGATGACCCCGAGTTTCGGAATACGTACCGGGTCCACCCCAATATTGCTCAAGAAACATTTGTAATCTTTGCGCCGCCTGTTTGAAATCTTTATCTGGATACATCGGAGCCAAAATTAGATCAATGCTCACCCGGGCATAAAACTGCGAAACTAAATCTGCAAAGAATGGAGATCCGCCAACGCGTTCGTAGAACGTCTCGATTTCAGCCATTCTTCATCGTTTCAAATCTGCGGTCTTTATTCCCCGCGCAATGCGAAGTACAAAATAAGAAGTAATAATGCACATTAGGCCACTGACGTAGAAAGCTGCCGCATAATTTCCTAATTTAACTCTGGCTACTGCTGCTCCAATAGCTGCGATAGATCCTCCAACTTGATGCGCTGCAAAAACCCAACCATAAACAACGGTGGCCCTATCCGCCCCAAGTACGGTTCTGCACAGCATGATTGTTGGCGGAACCGTTGCAACCCAGTCAAGTCCGTAGAAAATTACGAATACCAACGTTGATGGATGTACCGAAGCAAAGAGAATCGAAGGCAAGAGGAATAGTGAAACTCCCCGAAAGAAATAATAAAAGAAAAGCAATTTTCTTGGGTCATATCTATCTGTAAGCCAACCTGAAAAAATTGTTCCGACCACATCAAAAACACCGACAAGAGCTAACAAACTAGATGCTGCCACTTCCATCATGCCGTGGTCGTGTGCTGCCGGAATAAAGTGAGTACCAATAAGACCGCTCGTCGACAATCCGCAAACAAAGAATGAACCCGTTAAATACCAAAAATCCTTTACTTTGCTAGCTTCTTTAAGAGTTGTAATAGCTAACTTGCCGGCGGTCATTCCACTCTTTGCTGGTGGTTGCCAATTTGCTGGCGCTCCATAAGGTAGCAAGCCAAGATCTGATGGCTTTTCTTTTAGGAAGAGCCAAATGATCGGCACCATAACAAAAGCACCAGCAGCAACAGTAAGCGAGACGCTTTTCCAGCCGTGATCCATTGCCAACATCGATAAGCCAGGTAGAAAAATTAGCTGCCCTGTTGCAGTTGCGGCTGTAAGAAGACCGATAACAATTCCACGTTTTTCAACAAACCAACGATTAGCAATTGTAGCTGCGAAGACAAGTGCCATCGACCCTGTACCGATACCAACAACTACTCCCCACAGCAGAACTAAATGCCAAGGTGATGACATAAATACTGTTGAAGCCGCTCCCAGACCAACAACTGCTAGCGCAGTCATGACGACTTTACGGATTCCAAATTTTTCCATTAAAGCTGCTGCAAATGGGGCGGTTAATCCGAAGAGCAAAACATTGACTGACACTGCAAGTGAGATTTGATCCCTACCCCAGCCAAATGCTTCTTCTAAGGGAACAATTAATACGGAGGGAGCTGCACGAAAACCTGCCGTTGCAACAAGTGTTAAGAAGGTAACCGAAGCCGCAATCCAGCCCGGATGAATTCTTCTTTCAAGGCTTGGCGGTTTTTGATTCATTATGTATTTGCAGGAGTTTCTTCAAAATACTCGCTTAAGAACTCGCGCTCAATAGGCGTTAATGGACGGGATTTAAAAGTTTCCATGGAGACAGCCACTTGCACCGTCTTAACCCGGGCATGAAGCACTCCATTGCGGGACATCTCGTAACCCAATTCAAAGGATGCATTACCAATACGCATGACCCAAATTGATACATCTAACTCGATGCCACCTTCGTAAACCGCTTCTACAAAATCTAATTCAGCACGCGCAACAACCATATCTTTAAAGAGCGGCGTTAACCCACGTGTCTGGCGTGAATACCACGTCATATCAGCGCGTGCCTCTTGAGCGAAAGTTAAGTATGCGGCGTTATTTACATGCCCAAATGCATCAAGGTCTGCCCAGCGAACGTGAACCGAATTGTGATGTCTCATTAGCGGGTCAACTTTCTATATGTAACTCGGTGAGGCCTTGCAGCATCCACTCCCAGTCTTTCAATCTTATTCTTTTCATAAGATTCGTAGTTACCTTCAAACCAGAACCACTTTGATTCCCCCTCGTACGCCAAAATATGTGTTGCTACACGATCGAGGAACCAACGATCGTGGGAAATAACTACCGCGCAACCTGGAAACTCAAGGAGTGCGTTCTCGAGCGAGCCCAATGTTTCAACATCTAAATCGTTCGTTGGCTCATCAAGGAGTAATAAGTTTCCACCCATTTTGAGAGTTAAGGCGAGGTTTAAACGATTTCGCTCTCCACCTGAAAGAACGCCAGCCATTTTCTGCTGATCAGGACCTTTAAAACCAAAAGCAGAAACATATGCACGGCTTGGCATTTCTACTTGTCCCACTTTCATAAAATCTAATCCATCGGAAACAACTTCCCATAGTGTTTTCTTGGGATCAATGCCAGCACGTGACTGATCAACGTAGGCAATCTTTACTGTCTCGCCGACTTTGATAGAACCGGAATCAGGTTGCTCAACGCCCATAATCATTTTAAACAAAGTCGTCTTACCCGCACCGTTTGGCCCGATAACACCAACAATGCCGTTACGTGGGAGAGTAAATGACAAATCATCTACCAATACTCGATCACCGAAAGCTTTTGATAAGTTTTCAACTTCAACAACAATATTTCCAAGACGAGGTCCCGGTGGAATTTGAATTTCTTCAAAATCCAACTTACGCATCTTGTCGGCTTCTGCCGCCATTTCTTCATAGCGAGCAAGGCGTGCCTTTGATTTCACTTGACGGCCTTTAGAATTCTGACGAACCCACTCGAGTTCTTCAGTAAGGCGCTTGACACGCTTTGCATCCTTTTGGCCTTCAATTTTTAAACGGGTCGACTTTGTCTCTAGATATGTCGAATAATTTCCTTCGTAAGGATACGCACGCCCGCGATCGAGTTCGAGAATCCAGTCTGCAACGTTATCCAAGAAGTACCTATCGTGAGTGATTGCTACAACTGTGCCTGGGTACTTACTTAAATGTTGTTCCAGCCATTGGACCGACTCTGCATCTAAATGGTTTGTAGGTTCATCGAGCAATAGCAAATCTGGTTGTTGCAAAAGTAATTTACAAAGAGCAACGCGTCTGCGCTCTCCGCCTGAAAGTACTGTTACATCTGCATCTGGTGGCGGGCAACGAAGTGCGTCCATTGCTTGCTCAAGCTGTGAATCTAAATCCCACGCATTTCTATGATCGAGTTGCTCTTGCAAGTTACCCATCTCTGCAAGCAACTTGTCATAGTCAGCATCAGGGCTAGACATTTCCTCGCTCACAGCATTAAAGCGCGCCATTAATGCCATCGTTTCTGCAACGCCCTCTTGTACGTTTTCTAAAACATTCTTGGCTTCATTCAAAGGTGGTTCCTGCAACAAAATTCCAACTGTATAACCGGGTGAAAGAAACGCTTCTCCATTTGACGGCTGCTGTAATCCAGCCATAATCTGCAAGACAGTAGATTTACCAGCGCCGTTTGGGCCGACCACGCCAATTTTTGCGCCTGGATAAAACGCGAGAGTCACATCATCGAGAATTACTTTCTCGCCATGCGCCTTGCGCGTCTTCTTCATTGTGTAAATAAACTCAGCCATAAGAGGAAACCTTATCGTCTCGGATGGGTAGACTACGCATCGACAAAGCCAATCCAGCGCCTGTAGCTCAGTTGGATAGAGCACCTGCCTTCTAAGCCGGTTGTCGCAGGTTCGATTCCTGCCAGGCGCACATAGTTTTCATTTA
>WLOF01000028.1 GCA_009699375.1 Actinomycetota bacterium | reverse complement strand
GCAGCATTTGCTTTCCCCTCTGTTGATGAAGACGGACACCTGCACTTGCACTCACATATGGCTGGAATCAAAGAGGGTTTTCGCAATCAAAATATTGGCACTGCGCTTAAATATCATCAAAAGACTTGGGCGTTAGATCGTGGCTATGACGAAATAACCTGGACTTTCGATCCCTTAGTTCGCCGCAACGCAAAATTGAATATCACCAAACTTGGTGCGCAGGTCCACGATTATTTTCCAGATTTTTATGGGGATTTGCCGGATGCCCTCAACGCTGGAGACCCAACAGACAGGTGTATGGCTCGTTGGGCTCTGAAGGGTACGCACGTTGCAGAGACAAATAGTGAAGGGATTCCAGTAGCACTAGAAAATGTTGGTGGAAATCCTAAAGAAAACGCTCATTCAGAAAAAAACGTGCACAAAGTTTTATGTTACCTACCCGAAGACATCATTGAAATACGTTCCAAGGATCCTGTCCTTTCTCTCAAATGGCGCATGGCACTACGTAATCAGTTGCATCCCCGATTGAGCAGTGGCTGGAATATTTCAGGTTTTACAATTGATGGTGCTTACATACTGAGCGCTCCCGGGAAAGGTTAAATCGTGAACATTAAAAGCGTGGAAATTCGCACAATCGCTTTGCCTCTAGTGCGTCCATTCCGTACATCTTTCGGAACACAAAATGATCGCGAACTTCTCTTAATCAAAATTACTACGCACGATGGGGTTGAAGGTTGGGCTGAATGTGTTGCAATGTCAGAGCCTCTGTACTCCCCAGAATTTACTGCAGGGTGCCAAGATGTAATGGAAAGATTTCTAATTCCTAATCTATTTGCGTACGGTGATATCCGCGCAGAAGATGTTGCCAGCACCCTTCGCCCATTCCTGGGACATCAGATGGCGAAAGCAGCGCTTGAAAGCGCTGTTCTCGATGCCCAATTAAAGTTGGAAGGCATTTCTTTTGGATCATATTTGGGCTCATCACGAAATTTAATTGACTGCGGAGTTTCGGTTGGTATTGCGCCATCAATTGAATCGTTGGTTGAAGAAGTTTCTGATTACGTCAACCAGGGTTATAAGCGAATCAAGTTAAAGATCGAGCCAGGATGGGATATAGAACCAGTTAGTGTGATTCGCGGAATGTGGCCCACCATTCCGCTCCAAGTAGATGCTAATCAAGCCTATTCACGTAGCGATACTGACTTACTGAAAAAGTTGGATGTATATAACTTATTGCTCATTGAGCAACCACTTGATGAACACGACATCGTTGGGCATGCACTCCTATCTGCAAAAGTTGATACACCGATTTGCCTTGATGAATCTATTACTTCGTATGAATCTGCTCGTGATGCTCTTGCGCTTAAAGCTACAACGGTTATTAATATCAAACCCGGAAGAGTTGGCGGTTACCTTGAATCGTTGAAGATTCACGATTTATGCGTCGAACAAAACATCCCGGTGTGGTGTGGTGGGATGCTTGAAACAGGAATCGGTAGAGCTGCAAATGTTGCACTTGCATCACTGCCTGGTTTTACATTGCCTGGTGACACAAGTGCTTCATCGCGATTTTTTAAGCGTGACATTACAACCCCCTTTGTTATGGAAGAAGGTCAATTGAGAGTTCCTCATGGTCCTGGCATTGGCGTGGAGATTGATCACGATTTTATTGAAGAAATCACTTCGGCTCGAAAGATAATTAACTCCAAGTAATGAATTCACTTCTGCTGTTAAAGCTTTTTCTAGCACCACTCTTCGTCGCCCTGGTGAGCTTCATACAAAAAAGATGGGGTGACGGAATCGGCGGCAGACTCATCGGATTGCCGCTGACCACTGGCCCTTTTGTTTACATTATCTATATTCAAGAAGGTGCAAGCTTTGCGGGAAAAGCGGCTCACGGTGTTTTGGTTGGCCAAGTTTCACTTGTCATATTTGCATGGGTGTACTCGTTCTGCGCTCTTCGAATGAATTGGGCTCAGGCACTTTCTATTGGGACGCTCGCTTGTATTTCATCCGGTGCGCTATTAACGAGTTTTAATATTCCTTTACAAATTTTGCTGCCAATCCTTATTGCAACATGGTTACTAGCGACTAAGTTTTGGCCGAAGTTTGCGAATCCACCTCGAACAAATTCGGCACCTCGTTGGGAACTGCCCACTCGACTCGTTGTTACAGTGCTTCTGATTCTTTTCTTAACTGGCTTTGCAAGTTTGCTGGGGCCACGCGTTGCTGGTGCACTTTCGACATATCCGGTCATCACCTCAGTCTTGGGTGCTTTCAATCAAAGAAGATTCGGTCCAGGTGCAACAGTTGCAACGCTACAAGGAATGATTCAAACCCTTCCACTTACTTTCATCATAATGAGTGCGCTCACAATCGTTCTGTAGCAAAAACTTTTCTGAACATTGAAATTCTTAAGAATTCGTTGATATTGTTTTGCTATGAAAATTCATTTTCCTAGCATGGAAAGGCGTCGCGCTATCGTGGCAGCCCTTCTGACTCTTGAAGGTTTGATTGTGATAGCCCTAGGAATTTTTCTGTTGATCAAAGGATTGACTTCTCACATTGAATCGATCTCGGCGCTTCTTGGCGTGATTGTTTTTGCATTTTTGGGTGGGGCCGGATTGCTCATTGCGGGCAAAGGTTTTAGATCAGCGAAAAACTATGGAAGGGCGCCCTCGGTGCTCGCGAACTTAATCGCACTCGGCGTGGCATATTTTCAAATGGGAGCCCATTTTTGGGCCAGTGCAATCCCATTAGCGCTCTTGGCGTTTATTACGCTCGTCTTTACGCTGACGATAATTCCGACCACCTAAATCGTCCTGAAAGTTATGCGTGTGAGGACTTGGGGTGAGAGTCGCGGTCTTTTGGTGAGACGCAATTGTGCTCTAACCTGAGCCCCTACAGATAGTGAGGCAATTAGCTATGGGCGAAAAAAACTCTTTCCTCAATTGGATTGGTTTTAAAGGTGAAGCAGTTGATGTGCCCGGATCTGTCGACCGAATTAGAGAACTTGAATCCAAATTAGCTGACCTCAATTCTCGACGCGACATAAAAACTTTATCTAAAGAAGAGTTCGAAATTCTTGCCACGGAAACTGCCATGACGATGATTAAGTCTGCGCAGCTTCGTGAAGCTAAAGCGCAAGCAACTTCAGACCGTCTCATCAACGAAACTGCACGACGTGCAAAAGATGCCATTGAAAGTGCTGATCAGAAAGCTAAAGCACTCCTTGCCACTGCTGAAACACGTGGTCGCAAATATATTCAAGCCGCAGAGTCAGATGCACAGGACTTGATTGAAAAAGCGGAATTAGAAGCAGTTTCTGCATTTGAAAGTAAAAGGAGAGAAGCTGCCTCACTTGCCGCTGCAGCTCGCCGAGAAGGCGAGCGAATTATTACCGATGCAGCTCGTGAAGTTATTGAATACCGTGAGTGGCTTTCTGGTGTGATTTCTGAAGCCGAACGCCTCTATAAAATACAAACTCAATCTCTAGATGCAGCAGAAGGCGCGATACAGCAGTCTAGATCTCGATTAGAGAGTGCATTTGTGCGTCTTCATGATTTACAAAAAGCCGTTCAACAGAATCTCAACGAAGATGGAACTTTATTAAACCGTGGCCCAATCAACGTCGCCAGCGAAAGATCTAAGCCTGCACTCAATGCTCCAAAACGTAAACCTGCAAAAAAGGCTTCAAAGAAGGCTGCAAAGAAGTCATCTCCTAAACGGAAATAGTTTTTATGGATGATAAACGCGGTATTCGCCACATATCCGCGATTGATGGACTGCGTGCAGTTGCTGTCATTGCGGTCATGCTTTATCACCTTGGTGTCTCTTGGATACCCGGTGGATTTCTTGGCGTAGATCTATTCTTTGTAATTTCTGGATACGTCATAACTCGTTTACTTCTGGATTCAATTCAGCGAAGTGGTGGCCTTGACCTTCGCGGTTTCTACGCAGGAAGAGTTCGCAGATTACTGCCAGCGCTGATCTTCATGATTTTCTCAACAGCGCTATTTGTTGGAGTCTGGGCTCCAGAGGCAATTAGACGATTCCTCTCTGACTTACCTTATGTATTAACCGGAAGCATGAACTGGGCTTTGGTTTATCGCCACCAAGATTATTTTGCATCTATCGGCAGACCCCCGCTACTTCAGCACACGTGGTCCCTTGCTGTTGAAAGTCAGTTCTATCTCGTTTGGCCATTAATTCTTTTATTTGTTCTGAAACAATTTGGAAAAAAGGTAATCCCCGCTGCGGCGCTCGGTATCGCCACATTCTCTGGGGCTGCACTTTTACTGCTTTCGTTCCGATTGGATGATGCAAACGCGCAAAGCGTCAGTCACGTGTATTTCGGAACTGATACACACAGCATTGGTTTATTTCTTGGTGCTGCACTCGCTGTCAGTTGGGTTCCTCAAAACCTCACAACAAATATTGTCCAAAGAGCTCAGGATTTCATAGATGGCATCGGTGTCTTTGGATTCTTAGGTTTGATCGCTTGTTTTCTTTTCATCAATGAAAGCAATCCCAGTCTCTACAGATTAGCTTTCCCACTTGCCGGAATTTTTGGTTGCGCAATCATCATGTCAGTTGTTCACCCTGCATCTCGATTTGCACCAGTTTTGACTAACCCAATATTTTTATGGATTGGAAAGCGTTCTTACGCAATTTATCTTTGGCATTGGATAATTTTCCAAGTAACCCGCCCAACTGTTGATCTAACGGGGCAACCATGGGCGCTTTATGCACTCCGAATATTGATTGTTTTTGCTCTAGCCGATATTTCACTCAGATGGATCGAGCTTCCTTTCCGCAATGATGTGATCGAATCGTGGTTTAGAGGAATGAAGTACCGCACCAGCAAAGTGCGCTTGCGCCAGCAACTGAGTGTGATTATTTCAATCATCATTGTTGTTGTTGCTTCATCGCTTATTAGTGTGAATGCCATAGCTAAAAGCGACCGAATTCAAAAGACTCTTGAGGCAAGTTTAAATCAACCTGAAACACCAACAGTGACAAATTCTTTAAATATCCCTGGGCTGTGGGTTACGGGTGATTCAGTGATTCTTGGTATTCGCTATGAACTTGCCCAAACTCAACCCATTGATTTGATCAATGCACGCGTTGGCCGACAAGCACAAGAACTCATCACCGCAATTGAACATGACATTTCGAAAGTGCCAAATTCCCCTATCATTCTGAACCTTGGAAATAACAACCGTTTAACAGAGCCTGAAGTTATTAAAATCTTTGACCTCATCAAGAACCAACCACAGATTATTGTTGTGAATACTGCAGTTCCTAGGGGTTGGCGAGATGAGAATGATGCTCTCATCGCCAAATATGCAGAAAAATATCCTCAAGCTTCAGTGGTTGATTGGCGGAAAATCTCTGATGGCCACCCTGAATATTTTGCTCCCGATGGGGTGCATCTGGTTCCAGAAGGAATCAAAGCTTACGTCAGCGCAATACTTTCATTAATTCAAGCGCCTGAAATAAAATAACCCCCGCACATTGTGCGAGGGTTATTTAACGAAACTATTTATGAATATAGACCAGCTAGTCCAAATGGTTTAGCAGATGCAACTTGTGAATCTGAGTAAACACTTGAAACTCTAAATGATGTCCAGTCTGCTGATGCGCTTTCACCCTTTGTAATATCTAATGAAAGTTGATCTGCAGCAACTGTGGAAAGCATTTTCCATTCTCCACCATTAGCTGAAGCTTCTACGCTGTAGCCAGTTAATCCATCAACTGCCATTGGTGCTTTCCAGAAAATAGTTGTTTTTCCTGTGGCTTTGTAAAAATGCGCAACTACTCCACCAGGTGCTTCAGTTGTGGTGACTGCTGCGCCAGTTGATTCTGAAGCTGATTCCATTGGCTCAGGAGTTGCTGATGTTGATTCCACTGAAGGCATCGAAGGCGCAGGAGTTGCTGCTTGATCATCGCTTCCACTTGATTTTCCCCAAACAATAAGCAGCAAAAGTGCAACTCCAATTGCAACCGCAATAACAACACGGTTTGACGATGCATCTTTTTTAGGTGGAGTGATTTTAGGAGCTTGTGGAGACTTAGGTGTTGGAGTAGTTCCAACATCAATGCGTGAAGATCGAGAAACGGAGCCAACCGGAACTGGTGGCACAACAAATTTAACACCTCTAGCGGAAGATTTTTTTGCCGTAGATTTCTTGGCAGCGGACTTCTTAGCGACAGATTTTTTCTTCGCTGACTTCTTAGCGGTAGTTTTCTTGACAGCAGATTTCTTCACTGCAGATTTTCTTGCAGGTGATTTTTTGGCGACTGATCGCTTTGCTGGTTTTTTCTTGGCCGCTGATTTCTTGGCGGTTGCTTTCTTTACAGCCACAGTAACTCCTTGGGTTGAGTAAGTAATCTACGTAAAAACGATACTTATAGGAGAAGGTTACCCCAGCGCGGCAAGCATTTGCGTGACGCGAGGCGCAATGGCCCGTAGAGATTGCCCCCGGTGGCTAATTGCATCTTTGGCTTCTGCGCTCATTTGTGCGAGGGAAAGCTTATTTCCTAGAGGTGCAAAAATTGGGTCGTATCCAAAACCGAAGGAACCAATTGGCTCGGTCAAGATATAGCCCTTAAGTATCCCCTCTTGAGTTACTTCGTTGCCTGTCGGAGTAACAAAAGAAGTTACACATGTGAAATGGGCACCTCGTTTTTCGCGCGGGATTTGAGCTAATTGTGCGAGAACTTTTTCTAGATTTGCTTTGTCATCACCATGCACTCCAGACCAACGAGCCGAATAAATTCCAGGATCACCGCCAAGGAAATCAACACATAAACCGCTGTCGTCAGCTATCGCAGATATCCCTGTCGCCTGGCAAATAGTTCTTGCTTTAAGCAAAGAATTCTCTTCAAAACTATTACCAGTTTCTTCAACATCTCCTAAATGCGGAAAGCTCTCAAGCCCAATGAGTTCAACTTGGCCAGGGGCTATCTCTTCAAGAATTCTGCGAAACTCTTCAATCTTGCCTGCATTTCGAGTTGCTAAAACTAAAGGATGTGACGTCATTAATATATTTATAATCCAAGAACTTGACGTTGCAACTTAGTCAGTTCTGCGCAACCAGAAACTGCTAAATCTAAAAGTGAGTCAAGGAGCGCTCGGTCAAATGGTTGACCTTCTGCGGTTCCTTGCACTTCAATAAACTTTCCATTGCCGCTACACACAACATTCATATCTGTATCTGCTCGTACATCTTCTTCGTAACATAGGTCCAACATAGGAATTCCATCAATGATTCCGACACTGATTGCTGAAACTGAATCAGCAAGTGGCTGAGATTTGGCGTTAATGTGACCTTTTTCTTTGGCCCAAGAAATTGCATCGGCTAATGCAACATAAGCACCGGTAATTGCAGCGGTGCGAGTTCCACCATCAGCTTGCAAAACATCGCAATCAATCACAATCGTGTTTTCGCCAAGTTCTTTCATGTTCACTATGGATCTTAAAGAGCGACCCACAAGTCTTGAGATTTCTTGAGTCCTTCCCCCAAGCTTTCCTTTAACGCTTTCACGATCTGAACGAGTGTGAGTTGCACGTGGCAACATCGCATACTCTGATGTGACCCAACCTTTTCCTGTGTCTTTTAACCAACGAGGTACACCAGGTGTAAAAGAGGCAACACATAAAACACGCGTTGCACCGAACTCAACGAGCACAGAACCTTCTGCATTGTCTAACCAATTGCGAGTGAATTTAATATCTCGCAAATCAGCGTTTCCACGTCCGTCAATACGACTCATTTTTCCCTCTCCTAGGTCAAATCTTGGTGTTCTACTCGGCCAACTTCTGGGCCAAGAAATCTACGTGCAAGAGTTTCAAAAGATTTTGCATCTCCGGTTGCTAGAAATCTGTGAGTGGCAGGTCCAGATTTATTATCTCGAAGCAGTGAATTCTCGACCAGAACTCTATAAAGATCTTTTGCAGTTTCCTCTGCGCTAGACACTAATGAAACGTTATTGCCAACGACGTAGGAAATTACGCCAGTTAAAAGTGGATAGTGCGTGCAACCCAATACCAATGTATCTACATCTGCCTCAATAACTGGGGCTAAATAGTCACGAGCAATTTGTGTAATTTCAGCGCCTGAAGTTTCACCACGTTCGACGTACTCAACAAATTTAGGGCACGCAACTGATGTAATTTCTAATTGCGTCGCAGCGGCAAAAGCATCTAGATACGCTTTTGAATCTATTGTTGCTCGAGTTCCAATTACTCCGATACGGCCAGTTCTTGTCGCAGCAACAGCTCGACGAACAGCTGGAGCGATGACTTCTAGAACCGGAATAGAATATCGCTCGCGAGCATCTCTTAACATTGCAGCACTTGCTGTATTGCATGCGATAACAATTGCTTTTACGCCTTGGTTTACTAAGAAATCTAATGTTTCAAGAGAAAATGTGCGAACGTCAGCAAGGGATTTTGGGCCATATGGCCCCCGGGCTGTGTCACCAATATAAAGAGTGGATTCATTCGGAAGTTGATCCAAGATTGCTCGAGCAACGGTAAGACCGCCTACTCCTGAATCAAATATTCCAATTGGGGCTTCACTCACTCTGCAAGCCTACCGTGACGATTGATTAGTCCTGCTCATCATCCATCAAGGATAAAATTAAACTTTCCTGCAACCAACCAAGCCAGGTGTACACCGCATAAACCCCGCGCATCGGATCATCTGGAGCCAATAATTCCAATTGCTCATGGGAATTTTCTTCAACTCTCAACCGCACTCCAAGCGCAAGTCGAATGTCATTGAGCGCACCAAGCCAGGCTTGCGCACTATCGGCATCAAGAGAGATTTGTTCGCTTGTCTCATTAAGTAAATGAGTGCGCACCGACATAGCGTGCACTCGTTTTTTCTCACGCAATCCCGATTCTGTATATCTGCGAAACTCTGCGGACTCTATGGGATCTGCGTAAGCATTTGGAAGTAATCGTAAAAGCACCTCATCATCAGGCGGTGAATCATGTCCAGTTATTCCAACCATAGCCGCCAGTGGATCTCTATATGCGTCATCAACTCTTTCAGCAAGAATTTCTATTAACTGCTCCGTTAAATTAATTAATACCTCTTTTTCAGTTTCTGCAAATGTTGCCACGAATGAATTTTCCCCATGGCGATTAAAAGCTGTAGACGTCGTCACTTATTGATCATCTCTCTGAAGCGTTGCCCACAAACCTTTTTCATGGAGCCTTTGCACGTCGCGCTCCATCTCTTCTCGTCGCCCACTTGATACAACTGCTTTTCCTTCATTGTGAATTTGCAACATCAATTCATGAGCACGTTCTTTCGAATAACCAAATAGTGACATCAATACATACGTCACATACGTCATCAAATTTACTGGGTCGTCCCAAACAATGGTGATCCATGGGCGATCGATAAAGAAATTGGGGTTTGTTAATTCCTCAACTTTCTCTTCGGTCTTCACCATTTCATCCTTCCCGCTCTCAGTAAACCTAATACATCACTACTGTAAAGATGCTGCTCATTATTCCGTTCGCTTTATTATCGTTGCCCATTATTACTCGGTAACGAGCTAGAGAGCGAGTGGTTTCCGTGACTGAAAGTGAAAAATTACCTGAACCATCGGTTTGGGTTTTACCAGTGACCGATTTCCATGCACCTAGAGAAAATTTCTCAATCGAAATTTCAACCCCACTTCTTTTTGGTTGAATACTTCCTTTGATGAACATTGGAACTCCGATTGGACTGGAAGTTGGAGCGTTAAGGGAAAGTTTTCCTGCAATATTGACCTGCATTTCGGAACTTTGAGAACTCAGCCTCTCCCAAGAGGAATCCGAACGCAGTCGAACCACAGATGAATTTCCCAAAATTAAGGGAGTGGAAACTGCTCCATCAGGACCCGTAGTTGACTGCAGAATTTCCCTCCACTGCGAATCTTTAGTGCCACGAATCTCTACGTGCACTGGGAGACCAGAAATTGGTTGCTTATCTTGAAGTTGAAACACGCCCTTCAGATTTACTGGGTTGCCATAAGAAATTTCACTCGAATCAAATGTGAGGGTACTAACTACTTGATCAGGCGCAATTGCTTTGGCAACCGTGCGAACTGCTTCACTTGCAGTTAAATCTTCCCAACCCAAAGTCCACGCGGCCAATCCTGCTAAATGGTATTTCGCAACTAGTTGCGCACGAGCCGAGTAACTTTTAGCATCTTGGTACCAAACGGTATGTGAAGCAGTGCAAGTGGTTACAACTCCCGCATCACTTTGAGCGCTATATTGCTTTTGGTATGTGAAAGTCGATTCAGCATTCACTTCACTATACGTTGGCGTCACTCCGTTTTTACTGGCAAGTCCAGGTGCATCTTTCATAATCACTGCAGCTGGTTTTGCACTTACTTTAATTGCGCTTGCATACTGCGCTGGACACGTTCCATCAACTTTAGTTATCCAATCTTTACCGTAACCCGCTACCCCTACATACACTTTGGATGCAGGAACAACAGATACTGCATAAGAAACAGTCCGTTCCACCCAATCAATTGGACCTATAGGCCCTGGTGTTGTTGTGGAGTAGTCATAAGTCATTATTCGAAGTCGATCAATCATTGGCCCTGTTGAGGCCCAGTCATACACGTAATAACCTTTTTTCCCAGTGGCTGGATCTAAAAGATAAGGGGTGGTTAAGGAGAGCAACTTACCCCCAGCGTGCAAGGTAGAACTTAATTCTTTAATAAATGAAACCCAATTGACTCGAGTGCTGGGCCAACTTGAAGATGGATCTACGAAAGCAAAAGTTTCAAAGTCCAAATCTATTCCATCAAAATTATCAATACCGCTTGCGTTTTTCGAAAAAGCGAGATCAGATAACAACTTCACAATTAGACCTCGGGTTACAGGGTCTGCGAGAAGTTTTGCTAATGCAAGTTGCTTAGTGCCATCCGGGTTTAGCGTTTCATCAGTAATGGTAGGAATAATTGTGAATCCTGAATCTCGCATAGTAGCCAGAGGAATTGCCATCGGAACACTTGGATTTCCAGTTGCATAATCATCTGCAATTTTCGTTGTACTTTTTAAGCTATACCAAAAAGGCATAACCTCTTTTATCAAATCACCATTTGCGACTATTGCTGGTATTGCAGCTTTCATATTCCAATAGGGAATCCATCCTGAAAGAATTTTGCGTGGTGCAGGGTCTGCAGTTGCTTGCGGAGAAAAACAAAATAGTGATGTCAGCGTTACGAAAAGGGCGCACGCAACACTTAAGCATTTACGTAAAGTCGTGCTATTTGTCATCAGGGGGTGGGCGCAAACCCGCATGTATTTCTTTACAGATTGGGCAGATGGGGAATTTTTCAGGGTCTCGTGTAGGTACCCACTTCTTTCCACATAACGCACGTACGGATTTTCCACTCAAAGCAGATTTGAGAATCTTCTCCTTTTTGACGTA
Source organism: Actinomycetota bacterium (assembly GCA_009699375.1). GTDB lineage: Bacteria > Actinomycetota > Actinomycetes > Nanopelagicales > Nanopelagicaceae > QYPT01. The sequence continues at coordinate 190 of WLOF01000028.1, read as the reverse complement.
ATGCGAGAAACGATCATGGTCGCCATCATCGACCTGCGGAACAGGGCGTGTGAGCAGATCTGCGTCTTGCTCTGGCTCCCGGCTAAAAATTCCCATGCCTTAAACAATACTTGCCTGGGTAAGATATGCAGATGAAGGACCTACTTCGCACCGCTGACTTGTCGCGTGCCGACGTCGATCTCCTGCTTGC
>WLOF01000027.1 GCA_009699375.1 Actinomycetota bacterium | reverse complement strand
GCTGATTTAGATCAGAAGATTTTGGATGAACAAGCAAATGTTGTTCTGCAAAATGAGAAGGCCGATGCTCTTGATCTACAAATAAAGACATTTACGGAAACCGTTACGGCTCTCACTGCCAAACGTGAAAAACTTATTGCAGATAGCGCCAATGCAATAAAGAATAAACCTGCAATAACAACTTATGCGCAAGCAATTACTACCTTTAAGAAATCGATTACATCCCTCACTGCATCTTCTGCTCTCTACAGAAAAACAGGTAAATCAGTAGAGACTATGAAGAAGACTCGTGAGTATGCCGCCACTCAACTAGACCAAGCTAAAGGTGGCGTAGCGCAAGCGCTCGATATGCGCTCAATGATCTGCGCAAAGGGTCTATAACCACATTGCGGTTTGGCTTAAAAGCCCTCTGCTAGTTTTTTGCTAGCGGTAAGAGAAGGATGCTTTTTGGGTATGGCTACCCTTATTCATCTTTAGCTCTATGCTCACTTAACTGCCAGATATGGGCAGCGCTCTATTCCTCCGTTTACTTGCTGCTCTTCTTCTTATTGCTCATATTCTTCTCCGAGCATTTAATTCCAGCACAAATCTTTTGGTTGACCTATTCCTTTACAACGCAGTAGCGGCCACAGTATTTTTTATAAGCGTATTGGGCACAGACGTGAAAAATCGCGTCGGCCAGTATGCCCTTTCCTTCGCGATTTTTGCCTGGGCTTCTGGATCAATTCTGACTAGCGCAACAGAGTTCTACACACTTCCCGGGTACTTTTCGACCATTGCCAATGTGTTTTATGTTCTCTTTTATCCCAGTTTGTTTGTGGCAATTCCACGTCTGCTTATTCAAGGTGTTGCATTTAGTTTTGTGGACATTATTGACTCAGCAATCCTTTGCTTGGGGTTAAGTTCGGTCGGCGCCGCTTTCGCTATCGAACCAGTATTGCCTCACTTTTCTGGAAATGTTACAAAGACTTTCTTCGCCATCTTTTTTGCGATTGCAGATTTAGTTCTTCTCACAATAACGCTTTCAATTTTCGTCGCTAGACCTAATTTGCGTTCAGGTTTGTTTGCTCTAGGCATAAGTATTTTTGCAATTTCTGATTTTCTCTTTCTTTGGCTCAGTGCAAATAGTCACTACTCACTTGGATTGATAAGCGATGACGGTTGGCTACTAGGAATCCTTCTCATTACATTAGCAACATCATTACGTTCCAAGAAAATACAAAGTTTAGAAATGATTAATCCTTTATTTATTGCACTTTCGGTAATGTTAAGCGCAACCCTGCTTGCTATAAACGCGCTTCGCCCTGGTTACTTTCCAGGTTTCATTATCGTTCCGACTATTTCTACCTTGCTTCTAGCATTCTTCCGAATGACTATCGCGCTTCGCCAAGCAAAATCCATCGGTAATGAACGCGTTCTTGCTAGAACTGATGACTTAACAGGCCTTCCGAATCGACGACGCTTTATTGCAGAACTCAACCTCATTTCCAAAACGCCAAATATAGAAAGCGCGCTCTTGCTATTGGATTTAGATGGATTTAAACCAATCAACGATAAGTACGGACATGAAGTTGGTGATGAGTTGCTTAGGCAAGTGTCACAGCGTTTTTCACGAGCTTTGCCCAGCGGCTCACTTCTAGCCCGCTTGGGAGGTGACGAGTTTGGGGCAATCATCCGAGGAGATCGCGCCATGACCATTGAAGTGGCACAAGCGTTGAGAGCAACACTGAGCTATCCATTTGCAATCAATAGTGCAGAAATCAAAGTGGGCGTGAGCGTAGGTCATGTGAACAATGACGGCTCCCCTGACTTACTTCGCAGGGCAGACAACGCCATGTACCAAGCAAAGAATCAATCACTTGGTGTGTGGTCAGACCAGGGGTTCCAGTGACTTATGCTTTCTCCGCGCGGAAAATTCATTTACCCCATGCGCAGAAGAGGTCTCATTGTCTAAATCCTTCCATAATCGAATTCTTGTTCTCGGCGCAGGTTCAGTTTCTCAATGCGTAGTGCCTTTACTACTTGAACATTTAGTAGAAGGTAAACAGATGACGATTGTGGATCAAAGAGACACTAGATCCAGATTTGCAGATTCCATAGCAAAGGGCGCAACATATACAAATGACCAGCTCACCCGCGAAAATATGGATCAATTCTTAAGTAAATATTTATCAGCAGGTGACTTTTTATTAGATTTAGCCTGGAATATCGATGTAAACGATATTTTGGGTTGGGCACACGACCACGGCGTTATTTACTTAAACACTTCACTTGAGCTATGGGATCCAAACTCAAATCCTTCGGCACGCACGCCTCAAGAGCGCACTCTTTATTACCGCCATATGAAATTACGTAAACTCACTGACACATGGGCAGGCAAGGGTCCGACTGCAATCGTGGAACATGGTGCAAATCCTGGTTTAGTTTCTCACTTAACAAAGAAAGCCCTCGTTGATATTGCAACACGAGCGATTAAAGAAAATAAGGCTGGTCCTGGAGTTGAATCTGCACTAACTGCAGATGATTACCCACATTTAGCTCAAGCACTCGGCGTGAAAGTTATTCACATCGCAGAGCGAGATACTCAAATTTCTGACAAGCCAAAGTTAGTAAATGAATTCGTTAATACCTGGAGTGTTGAAGGTTTTTACGAAGAGGGAATCGCGCCAGCAGAATTAGGTTGGGGCACTCACGAGAAAACTCTTCCAGCGAAAGCATTTACGCATACAGGTGGGCCCGAAAACCAAATTGGAATTGCCCAGCCAGGTGCAACAACATGGGTCCGTTCTTGGGTCCCAAATATGGAAACGACCGGAATGGTTGTTCGCCACGGAGAAGCATTTACCATTTCTGATTTCTTAACGGTCCGTGAAAATGGAAAAGCTGTGTATCGCCCAACAGTGCATTACGCATACTGCCCAACAGATGCAGCAATTGCATCGATGCGAGAGTTAGAAATGCATCAATGGAATATCACAGAGAATCAACGCATCATGAACGATGAGATTATTGATGGTTCTGATCGGTTAGGTGTTCTCTTGATGGGCCATGTTTATAAATCATGGTGGACTGGTTCACTTCTCAACATTCATGACGCACGCAAACTCATTCCAGGTCAATCTGCAACAACAGTACAAGTTGGTTCTGCAGTATTTGCAGCGATTGCATGGGCTATGAAGAATCCAGAACGCGGTTACATGGTTCCCGATGACATGCCGTGGCGAGAAGTTCTGCCCTATGCCGAAAAATATTGGGGCGGTTACCACTCAGAGGCAGCAGATTGGGATCCCATGATGCATCGTAATGATCTCTTTAAGGGTTGGAATGGTCGTCAATACGACGAATCTGATCCTTGGCAGTTCACAAACTTTTTGGCGTAATTTCCTTTAACTCAGAAAGTCTTGCAAGAGACTCATGTCGTTCAAGGGCGTGGTCAACAATTCTCTCTGAGTAGCCTCGCTTTAAACCTTCGGGATATAGCCAAGGTTCATGAATTTCACTTTCTGGTAAGTGAGAAAGTTCGGGGATATATTTTTTAATGTAGCTGCCCTGTTCATCAAAGCGTTTGCCTTGCTCAATTGGATTAAAAATTCGATAGTAAGGAGATGCATCAGTGCCACAGCCAGCAGTCCATTGCCAACCATGTGCGTTAGATGCAACGTCATAATCAACTAAATGCTCCATAAAGAAATCTGCCCCCAGTTGCCATTCAAGATGAAGATCCTTCACTAAAAATGAGGCAACAACCATGCGGGTGCGATTGTGCATCCAACCCTCTTGAACTAATTGGCGCATTGCAGCATCAACAAAGGGGTAGCCAGTTTTCCCTTCCTTCCATGCGTCAAATTTTTTGTCAGGAGTGTCATAACGCATCTCAGAAAATCTTGGTGCGTAATAATCTTTTTCGGTATGCGGATTGTGGTGAAGAACATCGGCATAGAACTCTCTCCAAGCAATTTCTTTTCGAAATACATCGTGAGCCTTACTATCGCCAAGTTGCGCAAGTAGGGTGCGCGGATGAATTTCGCCCCACTTTAAATGCGCACTGAGTCGACTTGTACCGTCCATCCCAGCAAGATTTCGAGTTTCGTCGTAGTGATCTAAAATTTTCTCGGAGAAATATTCCCACCGCTCATGAGCGCTCACCTCTCCAGCTGGTGACAAGATTGCGCCTTTAGGTGTTTCCCAATCAGGAAAATTTCGATCTTTTCCATTTGGCTTTATTGCATTCACAGTTTTTGGTTTCGAAGCAGGTGGTCGCCATCCATGCGCACACCAACCTTTATAGAAAGGTGTGTAAACGCGATACGGGGTTCCATCACTTGGCTTTCTTACGCGTCCAGGTGCGACTGCGTAAGGGCTTCCTGTTTTTGTTAATGCTATTCCGGCGGATTCCACGCGATTATCACGTGCAACTCCGTACGGTTCGTACTCAGCAGAAATATGAACTGAGGTGGCGTTGTAACGCGACATCAAATCTTTCAAGACATCAACTTGATCACCGATCATTACATGCAGATTGTTCCCAAGTGATTCATCAAGAGCTCGAAGTGATTGGCCTAAATATGCAAGGCGCTTATTTCCTGTCGCATTGATAAGTTTCTTATCTAAAATAAAAACAGGAACTACTTCATCCCCGCTAGATATCGCTTCAAGGAGTGCAGGGTTGTCGGCTATTCGCAGGTCTCTTCGAAACCACATAATGCTCGCTTTTGCCACGGGGTGATTAAATCATCACCACGGCAATCAAGCGCTACGAAAGGAATCTAGCCAATCCAGTCTTGCAAAATTACGCAAGAAAAATTAGGAATGAAGCTGATTAACCGTCTGGTCCCAACCGCTAACAGTCTCTGCTTTACGCGGACCTTTTCCAATGTAGCGAGCTGAAGGACGAACTAAGCGACCTGTGCGCTTTTGTTCAAGAATATGTGCGCTCCAGCCTGCTGTGCGTGCAGCTGTAAACATTGAAGTAAACAAGTGACCAGGAACTTGAGCGAAATCAAGAACAATCGCTGCCCAAAACTCAACGTTGGTTTCAAGAACTCTTTCTGGGTGACGCTCATGTAGTTCTGCAAGAGCTGCTTTCTCTAATTCGAGCGCAACTTCAAAACGAGGTGCACCTAATTCTTTTGCTGTACGACGCAAAGTGCGTGCACGTGGATCTTCTGCGCGATAAACACGATGTCCAAAGCCCATCAAGCGTTCTCCGCGATCCATAATTCCTTTAACGTATGTGCGGGCATCCCCAGTTTTTTCTACTTCTTCAATCATGTGAAGTACACGTGAAGGTGCGCCACCATGTAGTGGACCTGACATTGCACCGATTGCGCCAGAAAGTGAAGCAGCAACATCTGCGCCAGTTGATGCGATGACGCGAGCTGTGAATGTAGAAGCGTTCATGCCGTGCTCTGCTGCGGAAACAAAATATGCATCTATTGCGCGCACGTGTAGTGGATCAGGTTCTCCGCGCCAGCGAATCATCATTCGCTCTACAACTGTGTGCGCTTTATCAACTTCAGATTGAGGAATTTCGGTTAGTTTAGTTCCTCGTGCAGATTGAGCAACGTATGAAAGAACCATTACCGATGCGCGAGCTAAATTGCTACGTGCTTCTTCATCAGAAATATCTAGAAGTGGTTTTAAACCCCAAGCTGGTGCCAACATCGCAATTGCGGACTGGACATCTACGCGAACATCACCTGAGTGCACAGGAATTGGAAACGGTTCCGCAGGAGGCAAGCCTGGATTAAATTCATCGTCTACAAGAAGTCCCCATACATTTCCAAAGGAAACGCGACCAACGAGATCTTCAATATCTACTCCGCGATAACGAAGCGCACTTCCCTCTTTATCTGGTTCTGCAATTTCAGATTCAAAAGCAATGACACCTTCAAGGCCTGGTTTGAAATCGTCAGACACGGTTTCTCCTTTATATCGCGTAAGTACTGGAGTAATTCTGCCCCTAGTTACAGGGTGCTCTCGACCATACTCGGAGCCCCCAGCGCTAATTTACGCACAACGTGCCATCAGAGCAAAAGTGACGTTAGATACAGGTATGGCACCTGAACTCACCCCAGAGCAGATTTCGGCAATGCGGAGGACCTATGGCGATCAAGGTATTGACGAATTGCCTTCGGACCCTTTTGCGTTTTTTTCTACCTGGTTGGAGCAAGCACACAAGAACCCAGCAATAGTTGAAGCAAATGCAATGGTCTTATCGACACAGGATCACAATGGAAAGCTCAGTACTAGAACTGTTTTACTAAAAGATATCTCAGCAAATGGATTTACCTTTTTTACAAATTACTCATCACGTAAAGCACTCGCGATGCATTCAAATCCTCACGTCACTCTTCTCTTTCCATGGTATCCACTTGAGCGACAAGTAATCATTAGCGGGGAAGCTGAAAAAATTTCACGAAGTGAATCAGAAGAATATTTTGCAACAAGACCATGGAATAGCCAGATCGGTGCATGGGCAAGCCAACAATCTTCTCCACTGTCATCTCGGAGTGAATTAGAAGAGCGATGGAAATCAGCATCTGAGAAATGGCCAGAAGGTTCACATGTTCCAACACCGCCGCATTGGGGCGGGTACCGCGTTAGCCCTTCAGAGATTGAGTTCTGGCAAGGACGATATTCACGTTTGCATGATCGAGTGCGATTTGAGAGACGCACCACATCGGGCACTGGTGAAATCGATTGGGAAATTTCACGCTACTACCCCTAGTCTTTGCCTGTGAGCACAGACATTAAAATCCCAGATAATCTAAAACCTTCCGATGGACGATTCGGTTGCGGGCCTTCAAAAATTCGCCCTGCATCTTTAGCTGCACTTGCAAATAGTGGAACCTCGATACTTGGAACGTCGCACCGTCAGAAACCAGTTAAAAACGTAGTGCACAGTGTTCGTGAAGGACTCACTTCCTTATTCCAACTTCCTGACGGATATGAAGTTGTGCTCGGTAATGGTGGCTCCACAGCATTTTGGGACATTGCCACTTTTGGATTAATTGAATCTCGGTCACAACATTTAGTGTTTGGAGAATTCTCCTCAAAGTTTGCAACTGCTTCTAAGGATGCACCTTTCCTGGGTGAACCTTCTGTTATTAAGTCTGAACCAGGCACTCATCCAGAAGCAAAAGCTGAAGCAGGAATAGACGTTTACGCACTCACACACAATGAAACAAGTACTGGCGTTGCAATGCCAATCAAGCGACCTGCTGGAATAGACGGCGCGCTTGTACTTGTAGATGCAACCAGTGCAGCGGGCGGACTAGAAGTAAGTGCCAAAGAATTTGATACGTATTACTTCGCACCACAGAAGTCATTTGCTTCCGATGGTGGGCTATGGATTGCACTCATGAGTCCTGCTGCTATTGCACGAGTTGAAAAGATCAAGAATTCAGAGCGTTGGGTTCCTGAGTTTTTTAATCTCACCACGGCAATTGAAAATAGTCGCCTTGATCAGACATACAACACTCCTGCTGTCGCCACTCTTATTTTATTAGCAGAGCAAATTGAATGGATGAACTCAAATGGCGGCATGAAATTCTCAGCCGGCCGAAGCGCAGACTCTGCTTCACGACTGTATTCATGGGCTGAGAAAACGTCTTACACAACTCCTTTTGTTACTACTCCTTCAATGCGATCAAACGTTGTTGGCACCATCAATTTTGATGATGCAATCGATGCAGCAAAAATTGCAGCTGCGCTGCGAGCTAACGGAATCGTTGATACTGAGCCTTACCGCAAACTCGGAAAGAATCAATTACGCATTGGAATGTTTCCAGCAGTTGAGCCTTCAGATATTGATGCCCTCATCGCTTCTATCGAGTATGTGGTAAACGCTCTATAGGTTTAGGACTAGGGTTTCACTATGTTTCAACGCGACCGTGTCTTTTGGCTCGGATCGCTGCAAACCTCTCTCGTTGTATTTTTTGTTGGCGGTTTTGGGCCAGCGCAACCACTGTTACGAATTGAGCAGCACACTTCACTTGCGATTGCTGGCCTACATGGAACAGCAATGGGAATTGCATCAATAGCAGCCGGATTTACTGGGCCAGTATTTGTTCATAGGTTCGGTCGCCCGCGTACAACTTGGATAGGCATGAGTATCTTTCTTGTTGGCCTCATTGCTTTTGTTTTCGCTCCTGCAGTCCAGTTCACGCTCATTGCCACATTAATTGCTGGCTTTGGAACTTCTACAGTGATCAACGCAATGGTTACTCGATTCACCGAACACTTTAGAGAAAATGCATCAAATGCTCTTTCTCAGGGAAATGCTGTGGGGTCAATTGGTTATATTTTAGGAACATTTTCTGTTGGCACGCTAGCTGCATTTGGAATTAGTTGGCGTTTGGCTCTTCTTGTAGTGATACCAATTGCCATATTTCTCTATTCACAATCACGTCATGAAATATCAGATGAACACACTCCAGACGAAAGCGGTCCACAACGTGGCGCTTTGAGTGGAAAATTTTGGTTTGCATGGTTTGGATTTGTCGCGTGCATTGCTGGTGAATTTGCCACAACTTTTTGGGCAGCGGCTCTTATTCGAGATCGAATTGGATCAAGTCCAGCATTTTCGACTATCACCATCATGGCAGTTGGTACAGGAATGGGACTTGGGCGTTGGTATGGCCCCAAAGTTCTCAAGCGTTTTCAATTAGACAGTAAGTTGAGGTTTGTTATTGGACTTCAATTTTTTGCTTTTAGTGTTGTTTGGTTTTCACATACTTTATTAATTTCCCTCTTTGCCTTGTGTGTTGTTGGCATGGGTCTTTCAATGCAATTTCCACTTTCATCACTGCGCCTCATTGGCTTTAGTGACAATCGCCCCGACTTAGCAATTGGAAGAAGTTCACTTGCGGCGGGTTCAGCAATCGCCGGTTCTCCATTTATTCTCGGTGTTCTAGGTGATCATTTTGGAATATCTCGCGCTTACTTAATGGTGCCAGTTCTAGTAATACTCGCCTTTTCAACGCTAGTAATTCTTCCTTCGCAAAAGGTTACAGTTGGAGAAAATTTATGAATCATAAAACGCGAAGGCTAATTACTCTTCTGACACTTGTGGGGCTTTTAGCCCTTATTGTCATAAGTGGACGGTAAAACTACATCAATAGAAAAATCTTGTGGAACCTCAACCCGCTGGCGATATTTCAATAAAACGACAACGCTTGCAAGTACGGGGACTATTCCTCCTGTAATAATTGTTAGTCTCACTCCGATTTTCTCAGACATCACCCCTACGAGTGGGGAAATAAATGGAGTCCCTCCCATGAATACGAAAAGATAAATACCCATGACTCGTCCGCGTACTACCGGATCGCTATTAACCTGCATTAATGAATTTGCGGCAATCATTGTTGTAAGTGCGGTAACCCCACATATAGGAAGCCACAATGCGTAAAGTAAATATGTTGGCATAAATGCAAGAGCTATCAGTGAGATACCAAAAGTGATACTTCCATAAATCACAAATACTGTTTTTCGATAACCTTCCATTCGCGCGGAGAGAAGTGCTCCAGCGAGTGCCCCAACTGCTAAAGCGGTGCCGAGTAAACCAAATGATGCAGCTCCCCGATGGAAAACCTCAGTCGCCATCATTGCGTTAAAAATCTGGAAATTTAACCCAAAGGTCGCAGTAAAGAAAACTACAATCATGATTGCATAAAGATCAGGGCGAGCAATGACGTACTTCATTCCTTCTCGAACATTTGCTGAACCAGTAGAGCGGGGCATTGAAAAGAACTCGCTTTTACGTAGCTTTAGGATTCCAAAAATGATGGTTGCATAAGAGAGCGCATTGAGAATGAATGACGGACCTGTTCCAAATGCTGCTATCGACAAACCAGAGAGTGCAGGCCCAATAATGCGGCCTGAGTTGAAATTTGCCGAGTTAAGACTTACAGCATTGGCCACATCATCTTTTCCAACAACTTCTGCGCTAAATGCCATGCGGACTGGCGCATCTACTGCACTCGATACCCCTAATACAAAGGCGAGTATGAATATATGCCAAATCTGTATGTGGTGACTTACAACGAGAAGACCAAGAATTCCTGAAGCCGCTCCACCTACAAGATTTGTCGCAACTAAAACTTTTTGTTTATCGAACCGATCACCAAGTGCACCACCGTGCAAACTAAAGAAAAGTACTGGGGCAAATTGCAGACCAGTGACAATTCCCAAATAGGTTCCGCTATGAGTGAGTTCGAGTACTAGCCAATCTTGTGCAATCCGTTGTGCCCAACTTCCAATATTGGCAACGGCATTTGATGCAAAAAGGATTCTAAAATTGCGATGGCGGAAAGCGCGCCAGTTGCCATGTGGATCTATTTGCACAAGTTCGCCTCCGAAGACACCTTACCGCTAGAAGTGCGGGATTGGGAGGGTCTACTATCTATGCATGGAAGCTCACGTGAAGTCAGTTGTTACTTTAATTAGCGCGGGTATTGCACTCTGGATTATTGGGTTTGTTGTTTGCCTTGCAATCGGTGCAGATGCAAAGGTTTTATGGACATGCGTTATGGGAGTACTACTCGGCCTTATTGGAATTCGCTACACGATTCGAAGAGCACGTAAAAGCGGTATTTAAGCTTCTAGCTGTCCTGCGATTCCGCGCAAAACTTTTCCAAGGCGCTCTGTTTCGACTGCAGATGGATGGCGTCCATGACGAAGGCCGTTTCCAACTTTGTCCAAAATCTTGATTGTGTCTTCAATCATCGCTGCAAGATCATCGCTATTCACGTGATTATTAGCAACTAGCGACGGTGGCGCTTCAATGATGCGAATTGAAAGTGCCTGTGGTCCACGACGACCATCTGCAACACCAAATTCCAACTTAGTACCTGGTTTTACAGTTGTAACACCTTCTGGAAGTGAAGTCGCGGCAAGGTAAACATCTTCGCCTTCATCGGATGCAATAAATCCAAAACCTTTTTCCAGGCTAAACCATTTCACTTTACCTGTAGGCATGGAACGCTCCTTCTAATTCACTACTCAACTCGTGTAGGCCGCTCGCTGCGGGCAGGGGAATAGTTTATCTCAGAGTGAGCTAGAGATGTACAGGAGTTTTCGCGCTTAAATTTAGGCGCAAGTCAGGCGTGAGCGCTGCAGAAATTTAGAAAGTTGCCTCAGAGTGTGCGCCACAACCGTGGTCCACTGAGACTACGCGACCATCTTCAGGAGAGATTGCGTTCGCACATACTCCAAATGCTCCGCGTAACGATCCTGAAATTCCAAGAAAGAAACCGCATGATGCACATGGTTTTGGAGAAGCTTTTGCAATATCACTTTCAGGTCCGCGATCACCGGCATACCAACGCTTGCTTGCTTGATCTCGTCCTTCGATAGACATTACTCGGGGACGACCCAAACCTAATTCCCAAATTTGTGTTGCATCTAAATCTTCATCGCCTGGGAGTGCAGCAAAACCAGGAACTAATCGTGCGTCATCTATAGAAGATGGAACGATGTCACCAACTCCAACATCCCCTGGTGCTAAACGATTAACGTATGGAATCCAATCGGGTGCAAGTAAAGAATCTGGACCCGGAAGTACAACAACATCACAAACAGTTGCATCACTATCGGCGTCAACTTTCGCAATAGTTACTGCCCAACGCCAACCCTTATATGCAGGTAGGTGCGCTTCAAACAAATAACTTGCGATACGACCTTCATCATCAAATTCCACGCTAACAAATTCGCCAACTAATTTTGCATCTCCAGCATCAGCTAAAGCAGCATCGCGCGCAAGATCTTGCGCATCGAATGTCTGAACTTTTGTGCT
>WLOF01000026.1 GCA_009699375.1 Actinomycetota bacterium | reverse complement strand
AGGAACCAAAGTTGTACAAAATATCGTTCATGGATCGGACTCAGTTGAGTCAGCAACGCGGGAGATAGCAATCTTCTTTCCGGAGGGAATGTAATGAGTAACAGAATGTCCTTTATTGGTCGCGATATGGCCGTTGACCTCGGTACTGCAAACACGCTTGTTTATGTGCGTGGACGTGGAATCGTTCTGAATGAGCCAAGTGTTGTCGCCGTAAACCAAGATACAGGTGGCATTCTCGCTGTTGGTCTTGAAGCCAAGAAAATGATTGGTCGTACCCCCGGAAACATTGTCGCTATTCGCCCACTTAAAGATGGTGTTATCGCAGACTTCGATACAACAGAACGTATGTTGCGTTACTTCATTCAAAAAGTTCACCGTCGTCGATATTTAGCAAAGCCTCGCATCGTTGTGTGCGTGCCTTCAGGTATTACAGGTGTTGAGCAGCGTGCTGTTAAGGATGCAGGATATGCAGCCGGAGCTCGTAAGGTTTACATTATTGAAGAACCAATGGCTGCGGCAATTGGTGCCGGACTTCCTATCCATGAGCCAACCGGAAACATGGTTGTTGATATTGGCGGCGGAACAACTGAAGTTGCAGTGATTTCTCTTGGTGGAATCGTGACATCACTGTCGATTCGTGTCGGTGGCGATGAACTCGATCAATCCATTATTAACTGGGTTAAGCGTGAATTCTCGCTTCTACTTGGAGAGCGCACTGCTGAAGAAATTAAGATGGCGATTGGCTCTGCTTATCCAATTCAAGGAGAACCAGATGCTGAAATTCGCGGTCGCGATCTAGCAACTGGTCTGCCAAAGACAATTGTTGTTTCAGCTGCTGAAATTCGTAAAGCCATCGAAGAACCAGTGAACGCAATTATTAACGCCGTAAAGAGCACTCTCGATAAAACTCCACCAGAGTTGGCCAGCGACCTTATGGATCGCGGAATCGTTCTAACTGGCGGAGGAGCGCTCTTGCGCGGACTCGATGAGCGCTTGCGTCGCGAAACCGGAATGCCAATTCATATTGCAGATCGCCCATTGGATGCAGTGGTTGAAGGGTCTGGAAAATGTATTGAAGAGTTTGAGGCTTTAGAGAAGGTCTTGATCTCCGAACCTCGCCGATAGGCTACTTCTATGCGATACGGCGGCGATAACAGAAGTCGTCTGTTGCTCGTAATCTTGATAGTTACTTCACTATTTCTGATTACTCTCGATCTTCGTGGCGTTCAAGTCATGCAAGGTGCAAGAAATGGTGCGCAAACAGTTTTGTCACCTTTCCAACGTGGAGCTAGTTTTGTATTTACTCCTGTGGGTAATTTCTTTTCCGATGTCGCACACCTGGGCAGAACACGTTCGAAACTTAAAGCTTTAGAAGACGAGAATGCAGTTCTGCGTGAGCGAATTCTGACTCGTAGAAGTGTAGATACCGAAATTGGTCAATTGAAATCAGTACTCAATCTTGCAGGAAAAGCTAGCTATAAAATTGTCAATGCGCGCGTGATTGCGCAAGGTTCAAGTGCAACATTTACTCAAACAATCATTATCGATGCTGGCGCTAACATGAAAATTACTCGTGACATGACGGTGATCTCAGGAGAAGGTTTGGTCGGAGTAGTAAAAGAGGTTTATCCAACTACTTCACTTGTCATGCTTTCTTCAGATCCATCATTTCGCGTTGGAGTTCGTATCGCGCATTCAGAGCAAATTGGAATACTTTCAGGACAAGGCACTAACCATGCGGTTCTTCAATTACTAGATAGCCAAAGCAATGTAAAAGTTGGTGACGTACTTTTAGCACGAGGAAGTGAGGGAGATAAGCCCTTTGTTCCTGGTGTCCCTGTTGGGCAAGTAACCTATGTTGCCGATGCTGCTGGCGCTGTGTCAGCCACGGCTGAAGTTAAATTTTTTGCACACTTAAGTTCATTACGCATTGTTGCTGTCGTGGTGAAAGCGCCAGATGCAGACCCACGTGATGCACTTGTCCCACCTAAACCTATGCCTACACCGACTCCGACAGTAACGGTCTATGTCACGCCGTCTGCATCGCCAAGTCCAACAACAAAAAAGTAAAGTTGCATGCTGACCCGTCGCCTTCTGCTCACTTCAACCATTTTCTTTACCTTATTCATTTTGCAAGAGTCGCTTTTTAGTCAGGTACGTTTACCACTCGGTGGATTTTCACTATTTCTTATTTTTACAATTTGTTGGTCAGCGTTGAGCACGCCAGAAGTCGGAGCTTTAACTGGTTTTGGTGCTGGCTTATTACTTGATCTTGCTCCTGCCAATGATGGGCCCATTGGACAATGGACGCTTGTACTCATTGTCACCGGATATGGCATTGCTTTTCTTCGTTATGGTGACGACAGTTTGCGAGGAAACCCTTTTAGTCTTGTAGTTCTTGTCGCGGTCGGTGTCGTCGTGACTCTAGGAATTTATCTCACAACTGGCGTTTTATTGGGGTTAGATCTCGGGACCGGATTTCAACTTATGAAAATCCTGATTGGTAATGGAATTTGGACACTTGTGGTGGCACCATTTTTATTGCCGTTGATTTCTCGATTACATCGAGCGATATTTGAAACGCGTGAAACGCTATGAATCAACGATCTCGTTTGAGCTTAGTTGTTGTTCAAGCACTCATTCTTTCGCTCATGCTTGCGTTATTTGGACGTCTGTTTTATCTGCAAGTTGGTGCAGGTCCAAAATATCGTGATGCTGCGCTGAGCATTCAAAGTCGAGATATCGTGAATCCAGCGACAAGAGGCATGATCGTTGACTCTTCCGGTGTTCCGTTGGCACTTAATCGTGTGGGCTTAGCTGTGACAGTTGATAGAAGCATTATTGATCAGCAGGCCGATAAAGGCGGTGCCGTACTCAGTCGGACGGCAAAATTACTAGGCCTTAGTTATTCAGATGTTTACCGTCGCACTCGTTTATGCGGTGAACTCGCAAAAGGAAATCAACTGGGATGTTGGACGGGTACGAGATATCAACCCATTCCGATTACAAAAGATGCTGATCCGACAAAAGCGCTTGCAATCGTAGAGAAAGCCGACCTATTTCCAGGTATTGATGCAATGCCGGTTGCGGTGCGCAATTATCCTGGCATCGATGGAGTGAATGCAGCACATGAGCTGGGATATGTGGGTCCGCTCACTGAATCAGATTTAACTGTAGCAAATGAAACTAAATATTATCGAAGCGAATCAATTGGCAAAGCAGGACTTGAATATCAATATGATTCCTATCTTCGTGGAAAACCAGGAATTCGAACTGTTATTGTCGATCGAAAAGAAGCGGTTACTCGCGAATCCCAGAATACAAAATCCATTCCCGGGGATCACGTTGTAACAAGTCTGGATGTACGTCTGCAAGCATCCACTGAGCGCGCGCTAGCTGATGCTGTTATGCGCGCAAGAAGCAGTGGCTATCGAGGCGATGCGGGAGCGGCAGTTGTCATGGATGTGAAGACTGGTCGCATTTTGGCAATGGCTTCGTATCCAACATATGACCCAAATATTTGGGAAAAGGGTTTAACTGTTAAACAAGCCAAAGATATGTTTAGCGAAAATACTGGCGTTCCTGCGTTATCCCGTGTTTTGCAAGGTTTGTATGCACCTGCTTCAACGTTCAAAGCTGTTTCTTTAGTAGCAGCTGCGAATGCCGGATATGACTTAAATGGAACATATTCCTGTCCAGCTCAAGTAAGTGTTGGAAACAGAGATTTTCAGAATTTCGAAAGTAAAGCCCAAGGTCGATTGACGATGAAGAAGGCAATCGCGATTTCCTGCGACACAATTTGGTACCAAATTGCATTTGATGAGTGGATCAGAGATGGTGGACTTTCCCCTAAGAAGAGCGCCAACGACTACTTCTTTGCCGCTGCACGTGGATTTCAGATTGCTCAAAAAACAGGAATTGATTTACCTTCAGAGTCCAGCGGACGAGTGCCCGATAGGCAATGGCGCAACGATTGGTATCAGCAAAACAAAGAGTACTTCTGTAATTATCAAGCGCAGGCTCAGAAGAACCAGTTGACTCCATTTTTAATTGCTTTAGCGAAGGAAAATTGTATAGATGGTGACAAGATTCGTGGTGGAGATGCTGTTAACTTCTCCATCGGCCAAGGAGACACTGTTCTTACTCCACTTAAGCTGACCCAGATGTATGCCGCAATTGCTAATGGTGGAAAGATTTGGCAGCCAACAATCGCTCAAGCGATTGTTAAGACAAATGGCGCAATCGTTAAGAAATTTAAACCAACTGTGATTGGAACGCTTCCTGCAACAGCAGCAACTCTTGAATTCTTACGTGGGGCGCTACGAGAGGTTGTTGTTAGTGGCACTGCTGCAGGTGTTTTTAGCGGATTCCCAGTTGCAGTAAGTGGAAAGACTGGAACTGCAGAAGTTTTTGGTCTAAATAAAAATGGCACCAAGAAGGACAACACGTCTTGGTTTGCATCCTTTGGTCCTACTGATAAACCGCGTTATGCAGTTCTGATGATGGTGAGTCAAGGCGGATTCGGTGCTTCAACAAGCGCTGTTGGCGTGAGAAAGATTTATGAAACTCTTTTCGGTGTTGTGGGTTCTAAAGTTGATCCAAAGAAAGCGCTTTTTCCAGAAGGTCCGCCAACTACACTGCCTAGAATTTCCTCAACGACGAAAGTGAAAATGCCATGAGTTTTAGTCACTTCACGGGTCGTCGAACCAAAGTAAGACGTTCAATCATGGAGGGCTTCGATCCACTATTAAGTATTGCAGTGGCATTGCTTCTGATTATCGGAACGCTATTGGTGTACGCAGCTACTCGCAGTTGGTATGGCTCCCTAGGACTAGATCCTCAATATTATGTGAAGCGTCATATTTTTAATATTCTCATTGGTGGAGTTCTTGCCTTTGGTACCACCCTCATTGATTACCGCTTGCTTCGTGCTTATACGCCAATTGTTTGGGGCATTGGCGTTATCGGATTGCTCGCAGTATTGATTCCCGGAATCGGCCGAGAAATTAACGGTGCTCGAGGCTGGATTTCTTTGCCCGGTGGATTTCAAGTTCAACCTGCAGAGTTAGCAAAAATTTCTATCATCATTGGTTTATCCATGTTGCTATCGGAGCGGTTGCATGACGGAGATCAGCCAAGCAGCAATGACGTATTGCAGGGTCTAGCGATTGCGGCAATCCCAATAGCGTTGATTTTAGTTCAGCCAGATATGGGAACTGTTTTGATCATTAGCGCATCTGTTGTGACAATTATTGCCGTGTCAGGTGCACCTTCACGTTGGGTTGTTGGATTACTTCTCGTTGCATTGCTAGGTGGGTTCACTGCCGTTAAATTGGGAGTGGTCAATGATTACCAACTTAAACGTCTGCAATCTTTTGTTGATCCAACTGCTGATCCTCAAAGCAGCGGATACCAATTAAGGCAATCTCGAATCACAGTAGGTTCTGGAGGTCTCATAGGAAAGGGGCTATTCAACGGCCCTCAAACAAATGGAAGATTTGTTCCTGAACAGCAGACTGATTTTATTTTTACAGTTGCGGGCGAAGAATTTGGTTTTCTAGGAAGTGGTGCCATCTTGCTTCTCTTCCTTGTGATTTTAGTAAGAGGATTTAGGATTGCCCGAAGATCGCAAGATGCATTTGGTCGATTGGTGTGCACTGGAGTTATTTCTTGGTTCGCATTCCAGGCTTTCGAAAATATTGGGATGACAATGGGGCTGATGCCAATGACAGGAGTGCCATTGCCATTTATGTCATATGGCGGTTCGAGTATGTTCGCCAATTTGATTGGCATTGGCCTTTTACAGAATATTCACGCTCGTCAGCGAGGTTAATTGCCTCAACTTTGAGCTTTACCCCCTTCATCTGCCATACTTACCCCAACGTCCAGCGCGGCTCGCGATTTCTTCGCGATAAATGCCTAGCGCGGACACACAGAATTGCTCGATTTCGAGCCAGAGCGCGTTTTTTACAGAACGCATAGAGGATTTGGTGCCATGGCTATTGAGCCAAAGTCGCCGCGCAAGCGTGCGGTTAAAAAAGTTACGAAAGCTCCCGTTGACCCTGCAGTGCAGACAAGCGAGCAACCAGATAAAAAAGTTTCAGCGAAAAAGAAAAGCGCAGCCGCGATTCCCGTTCCTATGTTTCAAGCGGCCACACCAGATGTAAAACCAGCTAAAGCCGTTCGCGAAAAAGCACCTGCCAAAACTGTTGAGGTTGCTAAGAGTGAAGTGGATTCAGAATCAGATGGCGATTCAAAGGATTCACGTGGCCGCCGCCGCCGTCGCGGAGGGCGTGGTCGTCACCGATCTAGTGATGCCCAAGGATCTACAAATGATGGTGCAACTAACGTCGAGACAAATGATGAGAGTTCAACTGCTGCTACCCATCGCCGTCGCCGTCGCAGATCTACTGCCGATGGAGTGACCCCGGGAGAAACCATTGAAGAAGATGGCGTAATCACCGTTGTCAAAGTTCGGGAAAGCCGCCCAGTACGTGAAGTGCGCGAGAGACCACGAAAAGAATCTCGTTCACCAGTGCGCAGAAGTCGTGAAAATCGAAGTGAATATCGCGAGCCTTATCGCAAGCGCGGAACAATCATTACTGAAGGTGAATTCCTCGCCCGCCGAGAGAATGTCGATCGCGAGATGTTGGTTCGCCAAATTGGAGATCGCACTCAGATTGCCGTCATTGAAGACAAAGTGATGGTCGAGCATTACGTTAACCGCAATAGCAATATTTCATATGTAGGTAACGTCTACTTAGGTCGCGTTCAGAACGTACTACCCAGCATGGAAGCTGCTTTCGTAGATATTGGAAAGGGCAGAAATGCTGTTCTTTATGCAGCCGAAGTAAATTGGGATGCTGCCGGAATTTCTGATTCACAACCACGCAAAATTGAAATGGTATTGAAAACTGGGCAACCAGTTCTCGTGCAAGTAACAAAAGATCCAATCGGTCAAAAAGGCGCACGACTAACAAGTCAAATTTCACTTCCTGGTAGATATTTGGTTTATGTTCCCGGCGGCGGTATGAGCGGTATTAGTCGCAGACTTCCGGAACCAGAACGCGCTCGTCTCAAGGCAGTTTTAAAACCAATCGTTCCTGAAGAAGCAGGAGTGATTGTTCGTACTGCTGCAGAAGGTGCAAGCGATGTTGAAATTGAAGGAGATGTCGGGCGTCTAAAAGCGCAATGGGATGACATTGTTCAAAAATCTGAAAACCCAAATTTCCATGCTCCGGCACTTCTTTATGCAGAACCCGATCTAGCGGTTCGAGTTATCCGCGATATCTTCAACGAAGATTTCCGAAAGCTCACAATTCAAGGAAGCCAAGCATGGGAAGATATCCATGGTTATTTGAGTTTCATTGCACCAGAACTCACATCAAAAATCGAAAAGTGGACTGGGCTTGGCGATTTATTTGCCGACTACCGAGTTGATGAGCAATTGTCTAAGGCATTCGATCGCAAAGTGTATTTACCATCTGGTGGATCATTGGTTATCGATCGCACCGAAGCGATGGTTGTTATCGATGTGAACACAGGAAAATTCATCGGTAAAGGTGGAAACCTTGAAGAGACTGTTACCAAGAACAACTTGGAAGCGGCAGAAGAAATTGCTCGTCAACTTCGACTCCGAGATCTTGGCGGAATTGTTGTTATTGACTTTATCGACATGATTCTGGAATCGAACAGAGAGCAAGTATTGCGACGTTTAGTTGAATGCTTAGGACGCGATCGCACCAAGCATCAAGTCGCTGAAGTAACATCACTTGGATTAGTTCAGATGACACGAAAGCGCATTGGGCAGGGGCTCATCGAAGCTTTCTCAACAACGTGCGATAGCTGTGCTGGGCGTGGAATTCATATCCATACCGAACCTGTTAAATCAAAACCAACTCCTGTATTTGCTGAGGATGAATCCAATAATTCACACGAAGAATTGGAAAATTCTCATGATCGTTCCGATGAAAGCAGTCATACCGACACAGATTCGGATGTTGATTCGGATACGGATACAACCCATGTAGAGACCAAAGAGGAGCCCATCAAGGCTCGAAAGCGTCGTCGAGCGGTAAGTACTGGGGTCGTCACGCCAGGTGCCTGAGAGCCTCAAACTCTCAGTTTGACCCAGGACCCCCTCATTGCCTACCCTTAGCCTTCGCTTAGTGGTCGCATTTACCGCTGACTGCAATAGAACTGGAGCACCAACGTGTACGCAATTGTGAAAGCTGGCGGGCGCCAAGAAAAAGTCGCCGTCGGAGACACGCTCACCGTCGATCGTATCGATGGAGCTGCTGGTTCAACCGTTACTTTTTCAGCCGTCCTTCTCGTAGACGGAGCAAGTGTTACAACTGATCCTAAAGTTCTTTCAAGTGTGAAAGTTACTGCCGAGGTTCTCGATGAGACTAAAGGCAAGAAGATCCACATCTTGCGTTACAAGAACAAGACCGGCTATCGCCGTCGTCAAGGTTTTCGTTCACAAAATACCCGTGTAAAAATTACTGCCATCAACGGCGTCAAGTAAAACCAAACTTCAAGGAGTTGAGAAATGGCAAGTAAAAAAGGTGTCTCCTCGACACGAAACGGTCGCGATTCCAATGCTCAATATCTCGGAATCAAGCGCTTCGGCGGTCAAGTAGTGAACAGCGGCGAAATTCTTGTTCGACAACGCGGAACTCACTTTCACCCAGGTGCCAATGTTGGCCGTGGCAAAGATGACACACTTTTTGCTCTCGCTGCAGGTGCAGTTGAATTCGGTCGCGCTCGCGGACGTCGCGTAGTTAATGTGGTTCCGGTCGGTTAATTCGGTTCTCATAAAAGAGCGGGCCGTTAATGCGGACCCGCTTTTTTTATTCCAGTCATAAGTTTGTGAATGCACGAAGAAGGGCAAGGTAAGAAGATGACGACATTCGTAGATCGCGTCACTCTCTTTGCCTCTGCCGGAAAAGGCGGCGATGGCTGCGTTTCCGTAAAGCGTGAAAAATTTAAACCACTTGGCGGGCCAGATGGCGGTAACGGTGGTCGCGGTGGCGATATCACTTTAGTTGTTGATCAGAATGTCACAACGCTTCTTGATTACCATCATTCACCACATAGAAAAGCAACCTCAGGACGTGCCGGATATGGCGATCGTAAAGATGGCCCATCAGGTGAAGATTTAGTTCTCACCGTTCCTAATGGCACTGTTGTTTATGATGGCGACGGAAATCAGCTCGCAGATCTAGTTGGTAACGGGACTATTTTTATTGCTGCTCAAGGTGGTTTTGGGGGGCTCGGAAATTTAGCTCTTTCATCGTCAAAGCGTCGCGCACCAGGCTTTGCACTTCTAGGCGAACCAGGTGAAGAACGCACGCTAATTTTGGAGCTCAAAAGCGTTGCCGATATTGCTCTCGTTGGTTATCCAAGTGCTGGAAAATCCTCGCTCATTGCTGCAATTTCTGCTGCTCGTCCAAAGATTGCTGACTATCCATTTACAACGCTTGTTCCAAATCTTGGCGTAGTTCAAGCAGGAGAAACTCGCTTTACTGTTGCCGATGTACCTGGACTTATTCCTGGTGCTAGTCAAGGAAAAGGTTTAGGTCTTGAGTTTTTAAGGCACGTTGAGCGATGCGTTGCACTTGTGCATGTACTCGATTGTGGAACGTTAGAAACTGATCGAAATCCAGTCAGCGATTTAGAAATTATCGAATCAGAGTTAGCGCAATACGGTGGACTTGAAGATCGTCCACGCATGATTGCACTGAACAAGATTGACTTACCAGATGGACAAGCTATGGCCGACATGGTTGAGCAAACGCTGCGTGATCGAGGGTATGAGGTTTATCAAGTATCTGCGGCATCGCGTGCAGGTCTCACAGAACTTACATATGCAATGGCGAGAATCATTCAAAAAACTCGTGCCGAATCAGCAGTTGAGGAGCGAACTCGAATTGTTCTTCGTCCGGTAGCAGTTGATGATTCTGGATTTACTGTTGTAGCAAATACTGATGGTTCGTTCAGTGTTTCTGGCGCGAAAGTTATGCGCTGGGTTCGCCAAACAGATTTCAAAAATGCTGAAGCAATTGGTTACCTTGCAGATCGCATGGCTCAACTTGGCGTAGAAAGAGAACTCTTTAGAAAAGGCGCAGTATCTGGAGTTGAAGTTCGAGTTGGAAGCGGTGAGAGCGCAGTTGTGTTTGATTGGGAGCCAACCATCGAGGCAGGCGCCGAATTGCTTGGTTCTGCACGAGGAGAAGATGCACGCTTCGATGGTCCATGGCGCGGATATACAAAAGTTCAAGATCAACTCAATGATGATGAAATTGCGGAACAATGGGAGTACAAAGTTGTTGATCCACATACCCCTGCTTTGAGCGGGCAGATTGTTGAGGCTGAAGAGGAGGGTGTGCAATGAGTAGCGGATTAAGTTCTGAAAAGAGCCGTGAGCAAATCGCGAAAGCTAAGCGCATCGTTGTCAAAATCGGCTCCTCATCCCTGACTG
Organism: Actinomycetota bacterium; assembly: GCA_009699375.1. GTDB lineage: Bacteria > Actinomycetota > Actinomycetes > Nanopelagicales > Nanopelagicaceae > QYPT01. The sequence goes on along the minus strand of WLOF01000026.1, from coordinate 1,576 downwards.
GTTCTGCTGGTTCATTTCTAGATGAAAAAGCAGTGAACGCACTCGTTGATCTTGTTGTTGGTGCACGTGATCGAGGCGCAGAAGTGGCCGTCGTTTCATCGGGTGCAATCGCTGCAGGTTTAGCACCACTTGGGCTTAAGGCTCGTCCAAAAGATTTAGCAACACAACAAGCAGCAGCCTCTGTTGGCCAAGGGTTATTGATTCATCGCTATACAGAATCCTTAGCTCGCCATCACGTTACGGCTTCGCAAGTACTGCTCACAACCCAAGATATTGTCCGGAGAGAGCATTACCAAAACGCTCAGCGAACAATTGATAAATTACTTTCCCTTGGCGTTGTTCCTATCATTAATGAAAACGACAGCGTCGGAACGCAGGAGATTCGTTTTGGAGATAACGATCGTTTAGCTGCACTGGTATCAATGCTTATCGGAGCAGACTTACTTATCCTTGTTTCAGATATCGATGCGCTTTATGACGCTCCACCTTCAACGCCAGGTGCTAAAAGAATTAGTAACGTCGAATCACTCAGCGAGATTGATGAATCAACTCTTGGCGGTTCAGGTTCGGCAGGTGTTGGTAGCGGAGGAATGATTACAAAAGTTGAAGCTGCACGAATTGCAACGGGTGCAGGCATTGCCACGTTATTGACGACACTTGCCGAGGCACCGAATGCTGTTGTTGGTAAAGATTTTGGAACATATTTTCAAGCACAAAGTTCAAAGAATAATTCTCGAATGCTGTGGTTGGCGCATGCTTCAACACCACACGGACGTCTCATACTTGATGATGGGGCAGTAACTGCAGTTTTAGAACGCGGAGTTTCCCTTCTTCCAGCTGGTGTCACGTCAGTTGAAGGCGAGTTCAGCGCAGGAGATGCAGTAGAGCTGGCTTCAAAGAGTGGCAAAGTAATTGCTCGCGGATTAGTTGCTTTTGATTCTGCTGAAATCCCACAAATGTTAGGGCGCTCTACAAAGGAATTAGCAAAAGAATTAGGCCCAGAATACGAACGTGAACTAGTACACCGGGATGATCTAGTTCTTCTGTAGCGCCAAATCGTGCAGGACCGAGGCAGTTAACTCTTCGAAGTTTCCATTATCCGTTGGCTCATCGCTGAGTTTTACAATCACAGTATGTGAACTTGGATGGATGAAAACGTATTGGCCATGAAGCCCCATCATCATCATTGAATCTGAATAAGGATGCCAGATCTGTGCGCCGTAGCGCCAGTTGTGGTCAAGAGTTGTCACAGGATTCTGCAAACGTTTCATCCAGTTAGCGCTAATAACATTTGCTGTTCCAATTTGGCTAGCACCATTATTAACTATCAACGAACCAATTCGAGCATAGTCTCTGGCGGTTGCATTGAAACAGCAAAACGTTTTTTCTAACCCTCCAACGTGATCAACATTCCAAGTCGCACTATTTTCAGCGCCTGCTGGCTGCCAGATATTTTTACTGAAGTAATCAGCAATTCTTACCCCAGTAACTTTCTTAATGATGAAACCTAGCAATTGCGTGTCAACGCTTCGGTATTCTGATTGAGTTCCAGGATCCCAACTCATTTTCCGATTGT
>WLOF01000025.1 GCA_009699375.1 Actinomycetota bacterium | reverse complement strand
GCGCCATCACTTCTTGCATTCACTAACCCAACAGTTAACTCTTACCGCCGACTAGTTCCAGGATACGAAGCACCAGTTAACCTCGTGTACTCAGCGCGTAACCGCTCTGCATGTATCCGTATTCCAATTACAGGAACTAATCCAAAGGCGAAGCGCATTGAATTCCGATGCCCTGATCCATCATCGAACCCATACCTAGCATTCGCTGCAATGTTAATGGCCGGGCTTGATGGAATCACAAACAAGATCGAGCCACCTCTACCAGTAGATAAGGATCTCTACGAGCTAGATGCTGAAGAGGCCAAATCCATTCAACAGGTACCTGGTTCACTCGATGCAGTTCTTAACAACCTTGAGCGCGACCATGAGTTCTTAACTCGCGGCGGAGTCTTTACTAAGGACCTCATCGATACGTGGATCGCATTTAAGCGTGAATCAGAAGTTGATTATGTTCGTTTGCGTCCGCACCCAGCAGAGTTCGAGCTTTACTTCGATCTCTAAAATATCCGTAAATAACAAAACCCCCGCTAAATCTCTAGCGGGGGTTTTGTTATTTACATAATTTAAATTTCCAGGCTCCTACCAATTAGGCCTCAAAGGCATTGGGTTCGCACCTAGCGGATTGTTGACTACGCCAAGGAATTGATGAATTTGAATGTTATTAGTTTCGAAACCAATGCGGCTCAGAGTCATATATAAATGCCAGATACGAGCCCTTGTTAAACCTACTTCGTTGACAGCATCATCCCAATTCTCAACTAGGTTTTCACACCATTTCGTAAGCGTTCGCGAATAATGCTCTCTCAAATTTTCGCTATGTCGTAGCTCAAATCCAACATCAATCATAGATTGCGCCACTTTGCTTGGGGCTATTAATTCGCCATCTGGAAATATGTAGCGATCGAAGAACTTGCCGGTACGTTCCTTAACCTGTGAGTGCGGACGCACAATACAGTGATTGAGCAAACGTCCCTCTGACATCACGCGTTTGCGAAGTTCCTCGAAGTAGCCATTCATCTTGGCGCTACCAACATGCTCGCTCATGCCAACGGATGAAATCGCATGAAAATTGTTTTCGGGAATCTCTCGGTAATCCTGAATTCGAACTTCGATAAGTTTAGATAATTTAGCTTTAGCGATTCTCTCATTGGCGAGTTGTGCTTGGTTAGTACTCAAAGTCACGCCAACGGCCTTAACTCCATACTCTTTTGCCGCATGCATCACTAATGAACCCCAACCGCATCCGATATCCAAAAGTCGCATTCCAGCACGGAGATCCAACTTTCGGCAGATCAGATCAATCTTTTCCAACTGAGCCTTCTCTAATGAATCTTTCTCCTTAGTGAAGACTGCACACGAATAGACCAGTGTCGGTCCCAAAATCATTCTGTAAAAACTATTTGAAACGTCATAGTGATGTTGAATCGCAGATTTATCTCTAGCAAGTGAGTGCAATATCCCTCTTTTATATCGAGGTGGTGCCTCTTCAACCGGAAGGGATGGACGTGTCAATATTTGTGGCCCCACAGATTTGAGCAGAGCTAAAGTTGCCAACTTTGGAACTGGTTCTTTGATGTGTCGGTAAAGTTCCAACAGTGTCGCATGGAAATCGCCAGTTATATCTAGTGCTCCAGTGATGTATGCGCGAGCTAACCCCAGATCACCAGGTGCACCCAAAATATATTGGAGCGCTTGCGGACTTTTTATGTTAAATACATTTGAAGATGCGGTATTTCCAGCAGCGCTCAGGTCATAGCCAACAAACTTTACATTAATGCTCTCGTCGAAAAGCGCAGCAACATTATGAGCGATTGATACTTTAGATCCCATCGGCGCTGCCCACGGCGTTGAATTCAGTTTGACACATGGTGAAGATATTAAAATGACTTTGCAAGAAAATCTAGTTTTTTTGATACTTTTTTCGATTTGAGTCAAATAATGCAAACTCTGTCTTGAAAATGCCTACTCCCTCTTGACAAATCCGAGGGCTGAATAGCGCATTTCAATCAGAGGCCGGAGAGATGCCCCTCAAACTCATTCTGGGTAGCACTCACTTTCGTCTCAGTTCCTTTACCTGGCTCAACTATTAGTGAAGAGTGCCTTTGTTGCGGTTTCACATTTATGAAACCTACAAAGGAGAAAAACAATGCTGTTATCAGCAATTTCGTTGAACGGCCCCGCAAAGTATCTCAACTGGGGAGCGATTTCACTGTCAATTCCGAACTTAATAATGATTGCACTCATAGTCCTTTTGTTTGTGCTGGCATTAGCCATCCCATTTCCTACGCATAAGGGGAAGTAACCTAATGAGCACAATGTGGACAACTAAACTACGTCAAGCGACTATCGAACGTATTGATCCCCAAGACGCACTTCCTGATAACCAACCGTCCTATGTAGCTTCCTGGATATATGTTTTTGGTGTCTTAACTCTCGCAGCACTTGTAGTGATTATCGGTTCGGGCATTTGGATAACGGTAAAGGGTGCGGCTTGGTGGCATTCATCAAGTGTTGGTCACTATGTCAATTCCGTTCACCTATGGTCGGTTGAACTCTTCTTTGTTTTCATGGTTGTCCATCTTTGGGGTAAATTTTGGATGGCAGCATGGCGAGGTCGACGTTTCGCAACATGGGTTACTGGAGCAATTGCCTTTTTAGCCTCGCTAGGAACTGCATTCACTGGCTACTTGATTCAAACAAATTTTGATTCTCAGTGGATTGCCACACAAGCAAAAGACGGTCTCAATTCCGTGGGTATCGGTTCATTCTTCAACACGCTGAATACCGGTCAAGCTCTTCTTGTACACGTGGCGCTCTTGCCACTTGCTGTTGGAGTGATCGTTATTTGGCACGTCATCTTGGTCCGACGCCATGGAGTCGTGCCGCCACTGGATGCAAGTGAGATCGCTGGAGGCAGAAAATGAGTATAGAACGCAATGTAGATTTGATGAAATGGAGTGGTCCAAAACGGCCATACGATCTTGTCAAAGAATTTGTTATCGCACTTGTTGTTGTGACAGTTTTAGTTGGTGCGTGCGCGGCTATTTTCAGCTCTCCTGATGAACGAGCCATAACACTTCAAGATTGGGCAAAAAAGGCTCCAGCAGATTTCGTTGCAACAACAAATGGAGAATTAGCAGGAACTACCATAAGTGCTTCTTACGGCCCTCCCTACAACAGTGCCGGCGAAGGTCTTCAAATCGGGCCTCTTAAGATTCAAAAATGGGCAGGCGTCACAACCCCAGTCAATCCTGCTACTGACTTTGTTATAAACCCACTGCAGTTGAGCACTGATCTTTCTATACCTGCATCATTGCAAATGTGGAAAGCGGCATCTCTTGAAGAGCAAACTACATGGGCTAACAACTATGCAAGCGCTATTGGAAAAGCTGGAGATTATTCAAAGGTCGTTCCAGATAATTCATTCGGTCCAGTACCCTCAATAACTTCTGGATTATTGGCGATGGCGCAAGGTGGTCAACTAGATGGAATTCTTACTACCGCCGTTTCTCCATTTCCTAGCGACTTCACGATGCCGATGCTCTTTATCGCTGACGGAACATACTTTGATGATTTAGGTGCGGCACAACATTTACATGGTGATCAGTGGGGCATGATGAATGAAACAGGTTCATACCCCGGGCAATCCTGGCTATGGCTCTTTTCTTCGATGTATCAATTCGAGCCATTTAAGTCATCAGAAAATGCAGATCCCCAAATATTCGCAGTTCTTATGCTGTTAACTTTGGGGTTCATATTCTTACCAAAGATTCCCTTGATTAATCGACTCCCCCGATTGATTCCGTTTCATAGGTTGATTTGGCGCAGGTACTACAGAGAGAACAATCTATAAAAAATATTTAGCACCCAGCCCCAACCTACCCTATGAGGTCGGGGTTTTGTGTTTCCTATATCCTTAGCAAATGTCAGAGAACTCCCACAAGCCAATCAGGGCGTTCTTAACAACCGAAATGGCTGGCGGATTGGCACTCGTCGTTGCGTGCGCCATTGCAATAACTTTAGCTAATTCACCTGTTGCTCAAGGGTATGAGGATTTCTTTCACCCGCTTCATGCTTTTATTAGTGAAGGTCTCATGAGCATCTTCTTTTTTCTCGTTGGCTTAGAGATCAAGAGAGAGTTCTTAGAAGGCGAACTACGAAAACCACGGGTTGCATTACTGCCCGTCATAGCCGCATTAGGTGGAATGATCCTTCCGGCCTTCATTTATTGGGCGTTTAATCATCAGTTAATAAGTAGCAATGGCTGGGCTATTCCGATGCCCACAGATATCGCACTTTCACTTGGGGCTTTGGCTCTGCTTGGTTCGCGAATTGATACTTCATTAAAGATATTTCTTCTCACACTAGCAATAGCCGATGATTTGGGTTCAATTATTGTTTTAGGCGTTTTCTATTCGGAAGGCATAAGCCCGATCCGCATTGCGTCAACCATTGGTGCAGTTGGACTCGCATGGATTATTCCTTTGGGAAAGAAACTTCCGATTAGTAAATTGATTGACCTCATTCATCCCTGGACCTCATTTCTCATAATTCCCATTTTCGTCTTGGCTAATGTTGGAATAGTTATCGAAAGCTCCTCCCTCGGTTCCGTACTTTCATCACCGGTAGCGAAGGGCATCATCATCGGTCGTGTTGTAGGAAAGATTGTTGGTATTACTTTGTTCGCCTATATCGCGGTCAAACTTCGCATCGCAGTGTTACCACGCTCTCTTAACTTCAAAGAGATATCGGGAGCTGGTGCATTAGCGGGAATGGGGCTCACCGTCTCCCTCTTCATCGCAGATCTGGCCACAAATGATTCGCAGATGCTTACAGAGGTGAAAGTTGGCCTCATTATTGCGGCAATAATTTCTGCACTGTTAGGGCTAGTGATCTTGAGGAAATACTCCGTAGCTCAAGATTAAAGTGCGCGTTCTTGTAATGTAATCTTTCTCCGCGATAACAGGATGTGGCCGAAGAATCCAACGATTAGCGCAAAGATCACACCTACATTTGCAAATGCCCACGGTCCATTTTTCCCACCAATAACACCTAAGAAATACCCTTGCCAAGCAAGCCACGGCGCAAATGTGTTGGTAACAAAACCCCACCCGATAATTGAACCTACAACTAGCAAAATAAGCGATCTAAAATTCCAGGATCCATATCGTCCTTGCGTGGTAAAGAGATCGCTTTCAACATAATCCTTTTTGCGTAAAACAACATCAGCGACAAAAATAGCTGACCAAACAGCAATAGGGACGCCAAGAGTTATGAGAAAACCTTGAAACGGAATTGAAAAATTACTCGCAAACCACACTATGTAAATAGTTCCAGCCAACATAATGCAGGCATCAATGAGGGCCGCTATGTGACGCTTAACTGGCAATCCGATTGACACCAAAGCCAACCCAGATGAATACAAATCTAGAATTGCTCCACCAACTAATCCTAAAATCGCTACAAGTGCAAAGGGAATCAAGTACCACGTAGGTAGCAAAGTTGTAAGTGCCCCTATGGGGTCCATCGCTATGGCATTACTGAGATCTTTACTGCTCCCTGCTAAGAGGGACCCATAAATAACTAAAATGATTGGAACTATCGAGGCACCAAAAATTGTCCACCCGACTACAGCCTTACTCGAAACACTCCGAGGTAAATATCGCGAATAATCAGCGGCGGAATTAACCCAACCTAAACCTATGCCGGTAATTCCAAAGATCGTGGCCCCTATGAACCCCTCGGTGCTTCCTGTTGGAATCTTCGATATCGCTGACCAATCAACGTTACTTATAGTGAGAAGAATATATCCGGCACTCATCAATAAAGTAGCAAGTGTTAACCATTTCTGAATTCTCATAATGACAGAGAAACCTAATACTCCGCCTAACATCGTCAGACCCACTGCGATAACAAATCCCAATACTCTCGCAACATCAGGCGGCACTCCTCCGAGTCGAGTAAAAATCGTTCCTGTAGCTAGAGTCGCTAACGAAACAAGAATTGTTTCCCACCCAACAAAAATGAGATAAGACAAAAATCCAGGAACTACGTTTCCACGAACACCGAAAGCTGCTCGTGAGAGCGTCATCGTTGGTGCATTAGATCGCTTTCCGGCCAATGAACTGACACCCACTAACCCAAATGAAAGGACAACGCCCACAACTGCACCGACAACCGCTTGCCACAGTGAGATGCCGAATCCAAGAAAGAATGCACCATAGGAAAGAGCGAGTAGCGATACGTTAGCGCCGCACCAGGGCCAAAAAAGGTTACGGGGCTGCCCAGTACGTTCACCTTCGGTAATGATATTTACCGAATTGGATTCAATAGAAAAAAATGCCATATGAAATTTTACCCTTTATTTCGCTTTTTCCAGTGAAGTGCGAAATACAAACAAATACCTATTGCAATCCCCCAAATAAGGTCTATGGCAAGAGTTGATGTGGCTGTCAGAATAATCACGCTAGCTTCTGTTTTCGTTGTTCGCAGGGATTCGCGAATGGAAGCTGGGTTGAGAATTCTGTAACTAGTGCCGATGAGAACACCAGCAATTGCTGCTGCAGGAATATGACTTACCCACGGAGCAGCAACTAACGCTACAAAGAGTAAAACAATCGCGTGAAATATGGATGCTAAACGGGTTTCTGCGTGCGACCTTACATTCACACTTGTGCGCGCGATTGCCCCCGTTGCCGGCATTCCACCAAATATTGAAGCGACCAAGGTTCCCAACCCTTGACCAAAAAGTTCTCGGTTTGGTTGATACTTTTCGCTGTCATGCGCATGAACCATTCCATCTGCAACGCGAGCCGATAACAAGGATTCGATAGCGCACAACAAAGCGATGAGGAACGCAGGCCAGAGTAAATGCCCCACATCGCTTGTTGCTATCTGATCCCCTTGCCAGTGCCCGATGCTTCGAGGAATATCGCCGATATTTGGCACATTTAGCGAAAAGATCTGAACTATGAGTAATGAAATTACTATTGCCAAAAAACTAGCAGGAACATGAACTTTGATCTTTAATTTCCTAGTGATAGACGGATAAGAGAACTTCACGATAAGTGTGACGACGAGAACCAGTATGACCTGCCAATTGACGCCAGTTTCAAAAGCACCTTTAACAGTTTGGAAGGCAACCGGAAGTGTACGATCGCCCTTCGCTCTCACTACACCCAAGGCCAATGGAAGTTGTTGCAGTGCAATCACAAATGCAATTCCTACAGTGAATCCTTCTATCACCGACCAAGGAATTTGATTAATAATATTTCCAGCGCGGGCAATCGACATTCCGATCACCATCAGCCCAGCAAGAAGTCCTAGAAGCGGAATCGCGCTTGGACCATAACTGTGAACAATAGGAATGAGGACGACAGTCATTGCACCAGTTGGTCCGCTTACTTGGAACCTAGATCCGCCAAAGAGGGCAGCAAGAAAACCCGCAATAATTGCGGTAGTGAGTCCTGACGCGGCTGATAAACCAGACGTGAGCCCAAAACCAAGAGCCAACGGCAGAGCAACTACTGCAACACTTATTCCGGCGAGCAGATCTTTGATTAAAGACTTTCGATTGAAATTGAAATCAAGAGCCACAAGATCTTTTAGATTTCTCACGTAATGATTTTGCGACGTTTGAAGTAAAAGTGAATTCCAACTGCAATGAGCGCGAAAACGCCGAGCAGGCCAAACGTGAGCGACCTATTGTTTGCGGGACTACCTGTGCCGACAGCAGGGGTGGACGTTGTCTTCGGGGAAGCTATCTTGAAAATAAATTCATACTTACCTTCAGTTGCATGGCCATCGTCAGAAACATTTCTCCAGAGAACAGTGTAGGTTCCAGGACTCCCTTGAGGCTCAAGGCCAACCATCGCTTGGTCACCAGAAACCATTGTGTTTTTCGAATCTATTTCTTTTCCGTCCGCGTTCAAAACCATAATCACGTTAACTTTATTCGATCCAATTTCTTGCAATTTTTCTGAAAAAACGAGTTCGACGGAAGTTGGAAATGTGGTCACTACTTCATTAGGCGCTGGATTCGCACTAACAAATTCACCGTGCGCGGTAGCTGCAGGTGCTGCGACAATCAGAAAAAGCGCCCCTAAAAAGATTGTGCGAAACCATTGCCATTTATTTCTCATTTGACTTGAACTATACTGCGAATCGCTTGCAACTCAGCGGGCGAGAAATTGTGCGCCGCCACCTTCACTTGATAAGGTTCCCCCAGGTCACGAGTATCAGCTAGAAGCCCCGGCTTGCTGATCGGCAACCCTCCACCGCGGTGGGGTGCTCCGGGTGAGGACCTGGTCATAACATACGTTGTGACAAGCGACGAGGAAGGTCAACTATGAAAATCACAAAACCATTCGCAATTATTGCCTCTGCACTCTTAGCAGTAGGTCTTACTTCTTGCGCCGGACAGAGCACCGAAAGTGCATCCCCCGCAAAAGATTCAACAACATGTGCTCCCGATTCATTGGGAACATTGACGCCTGGCACATTAACCATCGCAACGGGCGAACCTGCGTATGAGCCATGGGTACTCAATGACAAGCCAGAAGCTGGCGAAGGATTTGAAGCCGCAGTTGCTTATGCAGTTGCAAAGCAACTTGGGTATGAAAATTCAGCAGTTAAATGGGTTCGAACCACATTTGATTCTGCAATCACACCTGGTGAGAAAACATTTGACTTCAACATCCAGCAATACTCCATCACAGATGAGCGCAAAGCTGTGGTTGATTTTTCAAGCGCTTATTACTTCTCAAACCAGGCAATTGTTTCTTCCAAGGGAAGTAAAATTGCTGGAGTGACAACTATTGCAGGGCTTAAAAATGCAAAACTTGGAGCTGCAGTGGGTTCTACTTCTCTCGACACGATTGAAAAACAACTCGGTCTTAAGCCACAGGTCTTCAATGACAATGCAGCAGCTGTAGCAGCGTTGAAGAATGGTCAAATCGATGGACTCGTTGTCGATCTTCCTACTGCTTTCTATTTGTCAGCAGTTGAAGTGACAAATGGGATTATTGTTGGCCAGATTGAAAATCGCGACACAAATGATCAGGGAGCCGGGCTACTCCTCGCTAAGGACAGCCCACTCACTTCGTGTGTTACTCAAGCAGTTGATGCAATTACTGCAAGCGGAGAGCTCAAAGCAATCCAAGACAAATGGTTAACAGTTGGTGCCGGAGCTCCGGTACTTAAGTAACCCGTACTCGCTGACGCGACATGACTAATCCATTGGAGAGCACGGCCCCCAAGGGCCGTGCTTCTTCAATTGGTAACGACATTCCGGATTGGCAACCGAGTCAACTAGAACTCACTCGAAAGAGAATCCGTAGGGAACAAAACCGCCGAAATATCCTGGTCGCTGTGGGGTCTAGTTTTCTGGTTCTTGGAACTCTTGTGAGCATTTTGATTACCTCGCCAGGCTTTAAAAGTCTTTCCGATACTTTTTTTGCATGGGCTTACGGCTTTGAAATATTGCCGAAAGTAATTCTGGGCTTCACCACCAATTTAATCCTTACAGTAATCGCCGCCACCTGTGTTTCTATATTCGGCTTGATACTTGCCCTTACACGTACCTCACGTTCTCCGGCACTCACGCCTTTTCGTTTTCTGGCAACACTGTATGTTGACGTTTTCAGAGGCGTACCGATGCTTTTGATTATTTTGCTTGTTGGGTTTGGAATTCCTTCTTTGCGTCTTCGTGGTCTCACCAACAACGTTTTTGTTCTCGGTACGACCGCCGTGATCATTACATACTCTGCATACGTGGCCGAAGTTCTCCGCAGTGGCATTCTCACTGTTCACCCAAGTCAAAGAGCAGCAGCGCGTTCGCTTGGACTTTCGAATTTTCAAACCCTTCGCCATGTGGTGTTACCGCAGGCACTGCGTCGAGTTACTCCCCCACTCCTTAATGACCTCGTTGCTCTCATCAAAGATACGGGCCTTGTTTCTATTCTTGGCGTTACGGACGCGGTCAGAGCTGCACAGATTTCAAGTAGCAGGAGTTTCAACTACACCCCTTATGTAATGGCTGCGATTTTGTTTCTTATGGTTACCGTTCCTCTCACGCGTTTTACTGACAGAACCATGCGACGCGCAATTGAGCGACAGAATGCACAGGGATTGGCATGAGTACTCCCGTCCTGGAAGTTTCTGGTCTTAGGAAATCTTTTGGGAAAGATGTTGTGTTGCAGGAAATTTCATTTGAGGTTCCAGTGCATACGGCTACTGTCTTTATCGGATCTTCTGGTTCGGGAAAGTCAACACTTTTGCGATGCATCAACTTGTTAGATGGAATCGATGACGGCATCATCAACTTAGACGGAGAAGAGATCAGTGACCCACGCATCAACGCGGACGAGGTACGCAGAAAACTCGGGATGGTTTTTCAATCATTTAATCTCTTTCCTCACATGAGCGTCATGGATAACATCACACTCTCCCCCATCCGGGTTCAAGGCATCGATAAAGAACAGGCAAGAAGCGCCGCTCAAGCTTTACTTTCACGTTTTGGTTTATTGGAAAAAGCTGATCAATATCCCGATCGCCTCAGTGGGGGTCAACAGCAAAGAGTGGCGATCATTCGTTCATTGGCGTTAAAGCCACGACTACTTCTACTGGATGAAGTTACTTCCGCCCTTGACCCAGTTTTAGTTAATGAAGTTTTGAGCACTGTGCGTGATTTGAAAGTGGAAGGGATGACGATGGTCATCGCAACCCACGAAATGGGTTTTGCGAAGCAAGTTGCCGATGAAGTGTGCTTCTTGCACCAAGGTCGTATTGTTGAATATGGTCCGCCCGGTGAAGTGCTGGAAGACCCACGTGATTCACGCACTCAGGATTTCCTCAAGCGTGTTCATGAAGCGGGCCGATTGTAATTGTGGACGGCCCAAATTTTCTTATAGTTCCAGGTGATCCTCAATCGCACGTAATACTTCATGTTCCGCATTCATCTCGAGTGATTCCAGTAGATGTTCGAGCGAAAATACTTCTGGACGATGAGCAACTTCGGCAAGAATTAGACGAAATGACTGATTCCTTGACGGACTCTCTTGCAACTGAATCGGCGAATCGTGCAAATCGTAAGCCATGGCTCTTTGTTAATTCCCTTTCACGATTAGTTATTGACCCAGAAAGATTTCCTGATGAACGAGAATCCATGAACGAAGTTGGAATGGGCGCTGTTTACACCAAAACGTCGGCTGGAGAGGTTTTACGTTTACCTAGTCCAACCGAAGAAGAAGCACTTCTGAAAAGTTACTTTCATCCTTATGCGGCAGCACTTTCACACCTAGTTGGAGAGAGATTGCATGCGAATGGGGTAGTAACGATTGTCGATGTGCATTCTTACCGGCCGATTGCGCATCCAAATGGCATCAATCACAACCAGCAACGTCCCGCTCTCTGCATTGGTACTGACCAATTTCACACCCCCGAGAAGCTCATTACAGGGCTGAAGCAAGCCTTTCAAGGGATTGGAAGCATTGTGGAGAACGAGCCATACGGGGGTACATACGTACCACTGGACTACTACGAAAAAGATTCCGCTGTCTCATCCGTTATGGCAGAAATTCGCGCTGACACTTTTTTGAATCCAAACTTATCGATCAATGAAGGATTCGAAAAAGTAGTCAGCGCGCTTTCACAATTTGTGGATCAGATTTAGGCAACGCTCCACGTTGGAATTCCCTGTGCGTTCTTACTGCGCTTGATTTTTTTGTAACCCTCTAGAACTTCAAGGTGGCCAATGAGCGGGTATGACAAGAAGGTGTAGGCAGGATTTTCCCAAGGCCCAAGACGATCGTGACATTTCTCGATGATCTCAGCGAGAGTTACTGGAGCACCCGCCTGAGTAATGGTTTCTAATGCCACTCGTTCAGCGAGATCGGTATATGCCAGAGAAGTATCAAGGAAATCAATACCGTCTTGTCCTTTATAGCGTGGGTAGTGAGAGGTGAGAACTTCAGTTGGATTCATTCCCTTAAGCAAACGAATTGAAGCTCGATATGCCTCAACGAATCGATAGGTAGGAGGGAAAGCAGGTGCGCCATCAGCATGCAACACGCTATCCCCCAAAACTGCATCACCAATAATTACGGCGCCACTCTTTTCATCCAAGAACGAAAGATGGCCCCATGAGTGACCTGGAGTATGCAGAACTTCAACAAAGCGATCCCCTAAATCAATGCGCTCTCCACCTGAGAAACCGATATCGATTCGCGTTTCAAAGGCAACTGTGCGTACAAATGCACCAGTATCAGGATCATCAGG
>WLOF01000024.1 GCA_009699375.1 Actinomycetota bacterium | reverse complement strand
CGTGGCCCTTGGGGTCCTTTTCGGTGTTAACCGATGGGGCTCCAACAGGCCATCTCGCTAAATGCGGGATACCAAGCAGTGCGCTTTGAGGCACGGTTGGCTGTGGCTTTATATGAATGTGAATGAAAAGTTGCAGCAGGAAGTGAAGAGGCTGAAGTATGCGTAAACAACTGCATTTTCATCACTACCTTTCTCATTCGCTTATGCACCATCGTGTGATTGTGCAGTGGTTAAGGGTAAAGCACGAGATGTCGTTTTTGCAAATCAATAAAGCTAACTGACCAGTAACCCTGCCTCACGCAGGAAACGACTTGGATTTTGCCTATAGCTCAAGGCTAAATGACGCTTAGCGCGAGTAATACCCACATAGAACAATCTGCGCTCCTCATCTGCAACTGAGTCATGTGTTGGAAGAGTTCCTTCATTTACACCTACTAAAAACACTTGTTCCCATTCGAGGCCCTTTGCAGCATGCAAAGTTGCAAGCGTAGTGACAGGCATTACTGGCGGATTGTTCTGTTCTGCACGATCTTCTACTTCCCGTAAATATGTTCTTAAAGTTTTAGGTGAAAACGAAGAGTCCGCATCGAGTTCACGAGCTAAGTGCAATAGGGCAGTAACACCATCGGTCACTGCGCTGGTGATGAATGGTTGTGAAAGCGCGCGTAGTTCATCTAACCAATACATTCCTTCAGCAGGAATGACAGATGCTTGACGTACTCCCTTGAGAAAGTCTCGAACATCGCTCCTGTCAAAGAATCGTTCATTATCTCGTAGCTGATATGCAATCCCTTGAGCTATGCACCCTTTGGCTAAAGCGTTTAATTGTGAATTTGTTCTTGCAAGTACTGCAATATCAGAAGCTGCAACGCCTTGCGAGGTTAATTTCTTGATCTCAGAAATTACACCAGCAACTTCACTTGCTTCGTCTTTATATTCCGTAACGACTGGCCTTTCGCCATGGGCATTGAGAGCAACAATTTCTTGGCCCATCTCCCCACTTCGCAAAATACTATTTGCGGTAAAAATGATTTCTGGTGTGGAGCGATAGCCAGTGGTAAGCCGGATTACTTGCGCTTCGGGAAAACGCTTGGTGAAATTATTTAGAAAAACTGGCGAAGCTCCCGCGAATGAATAAATAGTTTGGGCGGGATCGCCAACTACACAAATCTCTTCTCTGTTTCCAAGCCAGGCATTTATTAATCGCTGCTGTAGCGGAGAAATATCCTGATATTCATCAATGGTGAAATAGCGGTATTGGTCGTGAACTCTTTCGCGAACTTCGCGCTCTTGTTCCAACATTGCTGTCGTTAACAACAAAACATCTTCAAAATCAACTGTGTGCTCTTGTCTCATCAGTGTTTGATAGGCATCAAAAACTTGAGCAATCTGCCCAGAGTTAATGCGATTGCGCTCAGAACGCCCTTTTGCTTCTTCCATATAATCAGAGGGAGCGATCATCGACACTTTCGCCCATTCGATTTCAGAAGCAACATCTCGCAGTAATTCTCTAGATGTACTCGCAATGGTGCCCGTTAACCCAGCTCTATCGATAGCTTCTGTAATAAATCCCGTTTTTGTAGTCAACAAATTTGGGGTTCTGCCACCAAATACTCCCGGCCAAAAGTAAAGAAGTTGTTTGAGGGCCGCTGAGTGGATAGTGCGTGCGGCAACAGTTGGGAATCCAAGTGCTCGCAACCGTGTTCGCATTTCACCGGCAGCTCGGGCCGTAAATGTTAAAGCCAATACTTTTTGAGGATTCATTACACCAATTGCAGATGCATACGCTATTCGGTGAGTAATCGCTCGGGTTTTTCCAGTTCCAGCACCTGCGATGACGCACACAGGACCACGGACAGCTAACGCTACTTCGCGTTGCTCACTGTCGAGGGCTGAAAGTATTTCTTCCGCTCTAATTTCATTGGGCTCGCTCACGGTCTCCAGCTTTCGCCAGACTCTATTTCTCCCCCAAACCAATACTCAACCATTCGGCGGGAAACGCTGATCCGTGGCGGCAAAATCAACGAACCGTTATGTATTGCTCTTTGAAATTCTTCACGTGAGAACCACTTAACATCTGATATTTCTTGTCCGTCAGGTTTTGCATCCAAAGGCTCTGACGTAATTGCTTCAAATGCAATCATGATGGATGCTGGAAAGGGCCAAGGTTGGGACCCAAGATACTTGATTGTGTGTACCTTGACACCAGATTCTTCTGCAACTTCACGAACAACGCATTGTTCAAAAGATTCACCGGGCTCGAGAAATCCTGCGAAAGTTGAATATCTGTTCTCAGGCCAAACAGGTTGATGTCCAAGAAGAATTCGGTCATCGACATCTTTAATAAGAACGATTACTGCTGGGTCCGTGCGTGGATAGTGTTCGCTTTCATCAACAGTGCAGATACGAACTGCTCCACCCAATCCGGCGCGAGTTGGCGCACCACACCTTGCACAATGAGGGTGTGAACTGTGCCAATTGGAAAGTGCAATTGCGTGCACCGCTAACGCTGCCTCGCGATCCGTGAGGTCGGCAGCAACTTGGCGAAGAGAGCGGAGTTGTTCTTCATCGTGAGAGGCCACATGAAAAGCGAAAAAACTTTGGCCCTTTTCTGGGTCAATTCCTAAGAAATAACGATCACCTGGCTCTGAGATTTGATCAGCAGAAAAATAAATAAGTTCTGAATCAGTAGCTGATAATTTTTCAGAGCAAACAATCACAATCTTCGCTGTGTTCCATAGGGAATCAAGTTTGGAGGGGTCTGTACGAAGTTCGCTTGCTCGATCAATTGCATTTCGTGCAAGAACTAAGTTGCTGAGATAACCGGTGTTTGCCTCTGACGCGCTCATGGAGGGCGACACTACTAGCATGGGGCGGTGCGCATCACCTCGTGGAATTTCTTGCATGAAATGACCATTCCCCCCTCGTCCCTACCCCCACAACCGGGGGTTTTAGCCAATGCAATCGCCGAACTGGGCAGCGATGTCTTGGCACTCCAAGAAGTGGACTACTTACAAGACCGGTCTAATAAAGAAAATCAAGTAGCAAAAATCGCTGCGCTCCTTGGCGCTAAATATTGGGCGTTTGCGCCATCACTTGCTGGTGCAACCGAATCCTCGTGGAGCAAAAAAATAGCTGCAGATCAAAAGCTCATTACCAACTCATCAGCGACCGGTGCGGCTGGTTACGGAATCGGTTTGATTTCTAAAATTCCGGTTACCTCGTGGCATCGTTTAGAACTTCGTGGTTCACCATTTGGACTGTTGCTCTTTCTACCAATTGAAGGAAAACTCAAAAGAACCTACATCGCTGATCATCCACGCTCTGCTATCGCCGCAGTTTTAGAAAATGGATGGCTGATTGTCAATACGCATCTTTCATTTATTCCAATTGTCAATTCTTTTCAATTAGCAAAAATTAAGCGGTGGATTAAACAACTCCCCGTAAAAGATAAATCTAAAATTATTCTTCTGGGAGATTTCAATATGTTGGGTGGATTGCCTGCGCGTACTCCATTCTGGAATTCACTAGCAAAAATGAAGACTTTCCCAAGTTGGTCACCAAAAACGCAACTTGATTACATTCTCTCGCAAGCAGTTGCAAGTGAAGACGTCCTTTATATTGAAGGTAAGCACTGTGGAATTAGTGATCACTTACCTTTGACTGTTGAAATTAATACTTCTCTAACAAAGCAATAAGTCCTGACTCATCAAGAAGGTCAGCTGGGCTATCTGTTATCCCGGTAGGGACATAATGAAATGCAGCTTTTACGGAATTCACACCTACGCCTTGTAATTTTGCCCACGCTAAGCGGTAAAGCGCTAATTGAATTGCGGAAGATTCACCTAGTTTTTTAGAACCTGTTTTCCAATCTACAACCTCAAAAATCTCGCCATCTTTATACACTGCGTCGATTCGACCTCGAACCAATACCCCTGCAATAACAGTTTCAAATGGGACTTCTACGGCAAATGGCTGACGTGTTGCCCAACTACTGGATAGCCACTTTCCCTTGAGGTTTTCCAAAGTTTGGTCGGGTTCTAACTGATCTAATGAATCCAAGTCATCGTCATCAAAGAGCGTTGCTTGACCGAAATATTTTTCAACCCACAAGTGAAAGACGGTACCTCGGCGTGAGTATTCATCTTGCAGTCTCGGCATAGGACGCCTAATTGCTAAAGCTAATTCTTGGGGATTTTCACGCAAAGCAACCAGCGTTGACACTGATAAGCGTGGTGGAAGAAATACATCAGCACGCACTTTCTTATCTGCTAACTCGGCAATGAGTGCATGTGCATCACGAACCCATGAGGCAATTTCTGGCTCGGGCACTTCACCCAATGAATGAGCAAAGCTTTGGCGAACAGTTTCAATATTGGCATCGAATGCTTCTCGTCTATCCCCTAATGGATCGCGAGGCCACACCCCAGTGAGTGGATTTTCAAGTCGAGGATTCTTTGCTTCTCCATCGGCAACTTTAAAATCTGAAAGCAACGTTCCACCTTGCGTCAGTGCAACTCGTGCAACATGATCGTAAAGCAGACTTGGCTGTACAGGTTTACTACCGTCTCGCCAATAGGAAGTTGTGCAGAGAAGGTGGGTTCTGGCACGCGTTACTGCCACATAACCTAATCGAATTTCTTCTATAAGTTTCTGATCGTCACACTCATCACTGAATTGATCGACAACTTTCTTTATTTCGGTATTTGAGGTGCATTGATCAAGAGAGATTTTTGGGAGCTCGCTTGCATCTCCACGTAGCGCAAAGGGAATGTGTTTTTCATTGGTTAACCAATTGTCTTTTTCATTATTGCTGCCACCGGGGAATGTTCCAACTGCCATTCCAGGCACTGCAACGACATCCCACTCAGCGCCTTTTGCGGTGTGAATAGTAAGAATTTGGACAACGTCTGGCCTTACTTCAGGAGTACCCGATTTCAGGCCTCCTTCTTCAGAAGTCGCTACATCAAGCCATGTGAGAAATTCAGAAATTGTTCCGCCACTTCTCGAAAATTTTGCAGCTTCATCTAGGAATCGATCGAGATGTCGACGTCCATTTTGGACACCATCGCGAAGTGCTACTTCTACATCTAAGAATAAATAATTCTCAATTTCAGAAATGATATCAACAAGTGAGCCACCTGCACGCGAACGCAAGCGACGTAAATCTGATCCGAAATTTATTAATCGAGAAAAGCCAACTGTTGAGAAAGTGCTCTTGTCTGCTCCGTTAATTTCGTCAAGGGCGTCAATAAGACTTCCCATGAATTGATCGTCTGCCTCTTCTTGCATTGGATTACCTGCAACAATTTTGGCTATCTTGCCTTGTGAGTTTTCGTGGGATTGGTCGGCTCGAGTTCGGCAATATCGGCCAAGGGCTGCAATATCGGCAGCTCCCAAATTAATTCTCGGTCCCACTAAATGTCGCATAAGGGAAGCGCCTGCTTCTGGATCTGTAACGACTTTCAATAATGAAATTACATCGGCAACTTCAGCGACATGAATAAGGCCTCCTACTCCCAGAACTTCCACTGGAATTTTGGCTTTGCGAAGTGCAATCTCAATTTCTGTGATTTGAGAACGTTTTCGAACTAGTACTGCAAATGAGGTGCGCTTCTTCTCTGGAGATTTTTCTCTTTCTGGGCTGAACCACAAAGGGGAGAAATATTCAGCAATGGCAATTGCTTCCGATTCAATAGATTCAAAGATGCCACAAGCAAGATTTCCGGGACCAGCACCGTCTCGCGCTACGAGAGGTGATACCTGTACTGGAATTTTTGCGCGCACTTGTTCCGAGATTGCATTAGCAACTTCTAAGATGATGTGATCATTTCTAAAAGTGGTTGATAACGAATAGAGCTTCGGCCCCTTTTGACCAGAAATTTTTGGGAAGCTCGAATCAAAAGTTCCAATAGTTCCGGCAGAGGCTCCGCGCCATGTATAGATAGCTTGGCAAGGGTCGCCAACAGCCATCACAGGATGTCCTCCGCCAAAGAGAGATGAGAGCATGCGAACTTGTGACTGTGAAGTGTCTTGATACTCATCAAGCAAAACAATCTTGTAACGAGATTTTTCAATCTGAGCTACTTCTGGAAACTCTTCGCAAATTCTAGCTGTCAATGACATTTGGTCGTCGAAAGAAAGTGAACCATCTTTTTGTCGCCTTTGCGTAAATGCTTCCACCATCGGAAGAATCGCAATGCGTTGCGTTAACACTTTGCTGACAGTACGGACTGTCTCGTTGGATTTAACGCCCATGGATCCAATTTTTTCCAAGATTGGTAGTGAGTGAGCAATAATCTGATCTGCCGTGACTTGATGTTCTTGCACTAAACGGGTTAATCCGATGACATCCTTAATCACGGTGTTAAGTGCGCTCTGCGAAGTGAAATTATCATCTGGCCAATTGCGAACTACATCAGAAGCTAATTGCCAGATAGCGGCATCGCCCAAAGGCTCCTCGCTCGCATCGATGCCGTAACGAATAGCGTGTTCCCCAAGAAGGCGTCCTGCATAGGAGTGGTACGTCATTACGTGTGCATCTACTGAAGATTGTTTAGGTAGAAGTCCACTCGTACGCAATTGACGTAATCGCCCTCGGATTCGAATGGCAAGTTCACCAGCAGATTTACGAGTAAAAGTTAATCCCAATATTTCTTCTGGAGTTACGAGCCCGTTAGCAACTAAATAGAGTACGCGCGCGCTCATAGTTTCCGTTTTTCCAGAACCTGCTCCAGCAATGACAACTGCTGGCTCAAGGGGTGCAGAAATGATTGCAGATTGCTCTTCGGTTGGAATTCGAACTTTGCTATCAACGCTGCTCAGCGCCTTGGCAATATCTATTGGTGAATAACGAATCTGTGAACTCATTCCATCACCATTCGACCGTCACTTTGAATGGGACAAGCGTTACGAACTGGACATTGCTTACATCTCTTATTAACTGAGGCAAAAAACTCGTGAGCACTCATGCCTTCTGCAATCACTTGAATTTCGCGCTTAATTTCTTCGATTTGGCCATCGATTGGGGGTTGGTTTCGTATTGTTGCCCCTTTGGATGTCGTTGCTAAATACACCAATTCAGCTCCACCAGTCGTTCTGCTTTCATGTTGATCTGCAAAGCCACCTTCAGTAACTGCAAGCTGATACGCCAACATCTGCTTATTAGATTTGGCATCTTCGATGTTGACTTTGGTTGCTCCCGTTTTAAAATCAACAATAAAAAGAGCGCCATCTGCGCCGACTTCTAGTCGATCTACGCTGCCACGAATTCGTGCTCGGCCGACATCGATAGTGAATTGAAGTTCGACTCCAACAATTTCACGTTTCTTTAGATTGTCACTGTGATAAGCAACAAACTTGTGAATCATTTCGACAGCTTTATTGAGCTGACTAGTACTAACCCATCCGGTATTTGGATCAATGAGTTTCCAGGCATCCCGCAAATTTGCAATGAGATCTGCTTGTGTTAAACCTGGCTCTTCTTCCATGCGCGCAGCAAATGCATGTATTGCTGATCCCAATACTTGCGCCGTTGTATCTCCATTGGTTCCACCGCTTTTCTCAAGAAACCATTTCACGCCGCATTCTGTAAAACTCTCAGCACTGCTTGGCGAGACGGGTACAAGTGCATCGGGTGCGATGACCGGAACGTTTGTGCTCAGTGGCAATACACCTGACCACGATTCGATATCTGCTTCGGGTAAACCTTCTGTATCTAGTTTTTTGAGAATTGAGGCTGCTATTAAAGAATCTTTCTGACCAAGTTCGCTTCGTAAAGTTGCAACGAGCGCTGCAGGAGTGATTGGTCGTGGAACTTGGGTCATTTCTGGTTCTTCGCTCCAGTCGCCTAATACATGACTGGAAATCTCTTCAAAAAATGAGGAGGGCTCTTCTTCTTCCTTTTGAACAGCGGTAACAATGAGTGATGATTGTGCACGAGTAACACCCACGTACAACAACCGTCTTTCATCTTGCACAAGGCCGTTAGCGGCTAAAACATCTAACTCTGCGCGAGGTAAACCGCCATGTCGCATGCGTTCAACTAATCGTTCACTGCCTAGCAACGACCCTCGTTGAAGTAAATTCGGCCATACGCCTTCTTGTAAACCAGCGAGTGCAACGATCTCCCACTCTCGACCTTTAGAAGCATGAACGGTCAAGATTTCGACAACATCTGGCCTTTGACCTTTTGCGGTAATCGCATCGCCAAGAATATCTTCTTGCGAAATTTGAGAGATAAAATTTTGCGCTTTTGAATATGGGAAGCGTTCTGCAAACCTACGGGCTTCTTCAAAAAGTTGCATCATTGCATCGAGATCACGATCTGCAGCTGCACCTCTAGAACCTCCACGCAGCGCTTGTCTACGCCAACTCTCACTGAGCGCCACACCATCACTTGTCAACGCATTACTCCAGATTTCCCATAACAAATCTTCGGCTTGGGTATTTTTCTTTCGCAAGACTTTACGTGCACCTTGAAGTGCGTTATGAATCTGAATCAAAGGTTGTGCACCTTCAATGGGAATGTCACCTTTATCGATTGCATCCTGCAACATCACTGATCCTGGTCTTAAATCATCTACTTCACGAGATGCAAGTAGAGCTCGTCGCATTCTTCGAAGTGAAACTGCATCAGCACCACCAAACTCACTCAGCAAAAGTCGTTCGCAATTATTAAGGTTTAATTCCTTCGAGCCGATTGCTATTTCTGCAAGCAACAGGAAAGGTATAATTGCAGGGTTGCCAGCGAGTGCTTGAGTTTGCGATGAAACGGGAATTGACGCTTGTGAAAATGCTCTGCGCAGGGCGGATGCTTGTGCACCTGGGGTGCGCAGAATAACTGCCATTTCGTTCCAAGGCGTTCCGTGTATCAAGTGCGCAAATCGGAATTGATAAGCAATAAATTGCGCTTCTTCACTTTGAGATCGAAAACGGCCGATAACAACGGGCTGTATCTGGCTTACTACGCCACCTACACATGTGCGGTTTCGTTGTAGCGCGCTGCCTTTAAATTGTTCAGCAATCACTTTGCCTACAGCGAAAATTTCGGGGTTACCTCTGAAGCACTGGGTTAAGACAGTGTGCTTGCCCAACTTCACATAGTGGTCTAGTTCGTTCTGAAGTTGATCTGGATCTGCTCCTCTAAATCGACCAATAGCGCTATCGCCGTCTGCACATAAAACTATGTCTGCTCCAGCGATTTCTCGCAAAAGTTGGCGTTGTGCTGGATCACTTTCCTGAAATTCATCTACTAAAATAGTTGTAAACCTGGCGCGCAATTGCGCAGAAATTTCTGGATTTCTTTTCAGGTGTCGATAAGCCTCAATGACTATTTGGCTCGGATCGATTCGTAATTTTGCATCACCAGCTGATTCAGTTTGTAAATCCATAACTTTTAGATATTGCTCCCAAAATTGAGCAGCAGACTTCCAATACGGTTCATTAAATTCTTCGCCGTGCTGTGCAAGATCCTCTGGTAATAGTCCTCGTTCTGAGGCACGCAAAATCAAATCTCGAAGTTCGCGGGCAAATCCATGGGTAGTAAGTGCCTTCTCTAAATCTTCTGGCCAATATTTCTTCTTGCTCTCGACATCGCCTGCAAGAAGTTCTGCAATGAAATATTCTTGTTCGGGCCCTGACATGAGAATTGGTTCTGGCGCATCGACATGGGCCTTCATTTTTAAAATCGAATACGCGAGTGAATGAAATGTGCGCGCAAGTGGTTCGTGCATGATTGACGATGTGCGTTGTGCAACTGCATCGCGAAGTTCAGAAGCTCTCTCGCGTCCATATGTTAAAAGTAAAATTGAATTAGGGTCTTGGCCTTCATTGATTCGAGCTAGTGCAGATTCGATAATCAGATTTGTTTTTCCAGAACCTGGTCCGCCTAAAACAACTAAGGGAGATCCGCGATGTGCGATAACGCTTTCTTGCTCAGCAGAAAAGGTGAGTTCTTTTACGGGAAGTGGCCGACGAATTAACTCGCCAACAAGCCCTGCACTGTCTTTACTCACAAGGCCATTTAACCCGAGTGAGCCGACATTAAGCGCAAATGACTACTGATTTGCTTTCTTGGCGCGTGCGGTGAGGCGAGCGCGCTCGTCTCCATTGAGGATTACCTTGCGAATGCGAACAACTGCAGGTGTGACTTCGACACATTCATCTTCACGACAAAATTCGAGTGCGCCTTCCATGTTGAGCTTCTTCGGCGGAATCAAACGCTCTGATTCATCAGTCCCCGAGGCTCGCATGTTAGTTAACTTCTTTTCACGAACGCAGTTAACGTCCATATCTTCTGATCGTGAATTCTCGCCAATGACCATACCTTCATACACTTCATCGCCTGGTTCAACAAAAATACTTCCGCGATCTTGTGTTCCGTAAAGTGCATATGACGTGACAGAACCCATGCGATCTGAAACCAACGAACCAGTTGCACGAGTACGGATATCTCCGTGCCATGCCTCGTAACCATCAAAGACGTGGTGAAGTAAACCAGTGCCGCGGGTTTCTGTTAAGAACTCAGTTCGGAAACCAATCAAACCTCGAGATGGAACGCGATAGTCAAGACGAATCCAGCCAGTGCCGTGGTTAACCATTTGTTCCATGCGACCTTTACGTAGCGCCATCAATTGTGTAAGCACACCCAAATATTCTTCAGGGGCATCAATAGTTAAAGATTCCATTGGCTCGTGAATTTTGCCATCAATTTTCTTGATAACCACCTGTGGCTTACCAACAGTTAATTCAAAACCTTCACGCTTCATGATTTCAACAAGAACAGCCAACTGAAGCTCTCCGCGACCTTGTACTTCCCATGTATCTGGTCGGTCTGTATTGAGAACACGCAGTGAAACGTTACCTACGAGCTCTGAATCAAGTCGTCCCTTTACTTGGCGAGCAGTTAGCTTTGATCCGCTTTTGCCAGCAAGAGGGGATGTATTAATACCAATTGTCATAGAAATTGATGGTTCATCAACAATAATCAAAGGAAGTGCAACTGGATTTTCAGTATCTGCAAGAGTTTCACCCAATGTGATTGTCTCGATACCGGCAACAGCAATGATGTCTCCTGGGTGAGCTTCTAATGCTGGCACGCGTTCAAGAGCTTCGGTGATGAGCAATTCAGCAACTTTAACTTTTTCAGTTGTTCCATCGGTCTTCATCCATGTGACCATTTGACCTTTTTTAATAACACCTTCACGAACGCGGCAAAGTGCAAGGCGTCCTAAGAATGGTGATGAGTCAAGGTTTGTAACATGTGCTTGAAGCGGTGCACCCTCGTGATAAACCGGGGCTGGAATTGCAGAGAAGATGGTGTCGAACAAAATATCTAAATTTTCTTCCTCTGGCATTCCGCCATCGGCAGGACGCTTCAGTGATGCACGGCCAGCTTTTGCTGATGCATAAACAACAGGAAATTCAATCTGCTCTTCATTGGCATCAAGATCCAAAAAGAGTTCATAGGTCTCATCGACAACTTCGGCGATACGTGAATCTGGACGATCCACTTTGTTGATGAGCAAAATTACTGGCAAATTCTTTTGTAACGCTTTGCGCAATACGAAACGTGTTTGAGGCAATGGACCTTCGGATGCGTCTACTAACAAAATAACGCCATCTACCATTTCTAGGCCGCGCTCTACTTCGCCACCAAAATCTGCGTGGCCTGGTGTATCAATAATGTTGACAATTGTGTTTCCACGTTTAACAGCAGTGTTTTTTGCAAGAATTGTGATTCCCTTTTCGCGCTCAAGATCCATCGAATCCATCATGCGTTCTTGGCCCTCGCCCTGCTTCTTGTAAGCGGCAAACGCGCCTGACTGCCACAACATGGCATCAACAAGAGTGGTTTTGCCGTGGTCAACGTGAGCGATAATCGCGACGTTACGTAAGTCCTCGCGCTTTTTGATTGGCAAACCTGCCAGGTGCGCGGTTGATGACTTGGACATTGACCCTCAGTTCTTCTCGATTGCGCTCGTTTTATCTATCAACGCAGCGGTGAAGGGTAGCATCAAGAGGCATTGACTCTTAAATCGTGTGTTTTTTAAGCGCAAGTAATGATTAGATTGGCATCAGAATTGATTGGTAAAATTGCGAAAACTGAGGAGCGGTCATGACAGAGCCAAAAGCTAATCCAGAAAAAGGCGCACAAGTGTATGCAGCCGATCGGGCACATGTATTTCACTCATGGTCAGCACAAGCACAAATCAAGCCAATGACAATTGCTGGGGCGCAAGGTTCTTATTTTTGGGATTATGACGGCAATACATATTTAGATTTTTCAT
>WLOF01000023.1 GCA_009699375.1 Actinomycetota bacterium | reverse complement strand
TTAGCAGTGAGGCGCACTCGACCGGGCTATGCGACGTCTCCTTGTTCGTGAGAAGTTTACAGGCTCACCCAGTTGCTACCTATTCCGCGCTGTGTAGGCTTGCCAGATGAGTGAAAACACGCAGGCATCGACAGAAAATGTTCGCCCGCATGATGTTGCCCCATCAAATATTTTTGCAGAGTTTATGGCAACTGGATGGGCGCCAACTCCTCTTACGGGAATTATCCCAGCGCCGGCGGTGAAGTGGTGTGTTTCCCGTCGCGATGCACTTTCACAAGCATTTCCTGGAATGCGTCTGGTAATTCCTGCTGGAAATTTTAAAGTTCGCAGCAACGATTGTGATTATCGATTTAGACCACACTCAGCATTTGCTTATTACGTTGGCGTCCAGGGAGTTGAAGCAACCGCTGATGCAGTGCTTGTTATGGAACCAACTGGAGTTGGTCATAAACCGATTCTATTTATTAACCCTCGGTCAACTCGTGACACAGAAGCTTTCTATCGAGATGCTAAGTATGGCGAATTATGGGTGGGACGTCGTTTCACTGTAGAAGAAGCACAATCACGTTATGAAATCGAAACACGTCGTGTTGACTCGCTGACAGAATTTCTTTCTGAAAAGAAAGAGACTCTTTTTGTGCGAGGCGAAGATAAGGTTCTAGATTCACTTATAGAAAAACATGATCGCGAAAGCGAACTTGCTACATTTGTTTCTGCCCATCGCCTTGTAAAAGATGAATATGAGATTGCAGAGATGCAAAAAGCTTGTGATGCGACCGCTCGAGGTTTTAGTGACATCGTTCGCGCTCTTCCTGCAGCGGTTAGAACATATAGAGGTGAAAGAGTTGTCGAAGCGGCATTCTTTGGTCGCGCACGCATTGAAGGAAACGATTTAGGTTATGACACTATCGCTGCATCCGGATCGCACGCTTGTATTTTGCATTGGATTCGAAATGATGGCGATTTACGTATGGGTGATCTTCTTTTAGTTGATGCTGGAATTGAGATGGAGTCTTATTACACAGCCGATGTCACTCGCACTATTCCAATCAATGGAAAGTTCTCCCCCGCGCAGCGTTCACTGTATATGTTGGTGCTAGAAGCACAGAAAGCAGGATTTGAAGCAATAAAACCAGGTGCGGATTGGGCAGATATAAATCGCGCGTCGCAAAGAGTTTTAGCTCAAGGATTATCTGACATGGGCGTTCTCACTATCAGCGCAGAAGAATCTATGAAAGCGGAATTTGGCTTACATCGCAGATGGACTCTTCATGGCGTAAGCCATATGTTGGGAATGGATGTTCACGATTGCGCGCAAGCGAGAAAAGATCAATATGTTGAAGGAAAACTTGAAGTTGGAATGGTTTTGACGGTTGAACCAGGTTTATATATTCAAGCAGATGATGAACTTTTTGCTCCTGAATTTCGTGGAATCGGCATTCGGATTGAAGATGATGTCGTCATCACAGAAACTGGATGCAGGATTCTTACCAATTCACTACCTCGCCATCCTGATGATGTCGAGGCTTGGATGGCGTCGCTCATAGGTTAAAAAACTATTTGGATACCAATCCAGGCAGCAAATAGTCCTACTCCTAATGAGACAGTTAAATTAATAAGAGCTTCTTTGTAGCGCTTCAATTCGTACGCTAAATAAACATCGAGCATAAAAGTTGACCATGTTGTAAATGCCCCAGCGAATCCAATAGCAAATAAATCCCGGGTGTGTTCAGAACTCTTAAATGTTAAGCCTAGGAAAAACGAACCGAGGACGTTTACTAGAAATATTCCGTATGGTTTGGTTGTAAATCTGCGAATGTATTGATCTACGGCAAATCTTGCCGGCGCACCAATTGCCGCTCCTAACATTACAAAAAGAACGTTCATGCACGGACCGCAATCACTTTACGAGCAAGGGGCAATAAGATCACAACAAGCAATAAGCTAAGGAAAATATTTTCAACAAGAAATAGCGCCCCGCCTTTATGTGGTTCTAATGATTCTGCGGTCACAGCAGAAAAAGTTGTTAGCCCTGCGCAAAATCCCGGCAAGAGTAAGAGTCTGAGCTCGGTGATTCCACGTCTTTCCATAAGCACTAACAAAATTGAAGCCAGAGATACGCCAATGAGATTTGCCGCGAGTGTGCCTTGTCGGTTAGTTGGGAAAATTTGACCAAGCCCAAAACGCGACAGGGTTCCTGCTATTCCACCGAGCGAAACAAGAAATAAGGACTTCAAGTCCTAAACAATACCCTCGCGTTTGCGAATCTTTGAGCCCAACCACCGAACGGGATCATATTTAACGTCAACTACGCGTTCTTTCATAGGGATGATGGCGTTATCTGTAATGCGAATATGTTCAGGACACACTTCAGTGCAGCATTTGGTGATGTTACACATGCCCAGACCGTGCTCTTCTTGTGCCGTTTGTTTGCGATTACGCAATGTGTCTAATGGGTGCATATCTAGCTCAGCGATTCGGATAAAGAATCGAGGCCCAGCAAAAGACTTTTTGTTTTCTTCGTGATCACGAATCACGTGGCAAGTGTCTTGGCAAAGGAAACATTCAATACATTTGCGGAACTCTTGACTTCTCTCTACGTCCACTTGTTGCATGCGAGCTTCGCCTGGTTTTAAATCAGATGGTGGTGCGTATGCCGGAATCTCCATAGCTTTTTTGTAGTTAAACGAAACGTCAGTAACGAGATCTTTAATTACAGGAAATGCGCGAAGTGGAGTAACTGTAATTGTTTCTTCTTCCCCATATGAGGCCACTTGTGTCATGCACGCAAGACGAGGTTTTCCATTAATTTCCATTGAGCATGATCCGCATTTTCCTGCCTTGCAATTCCAGCGAACCGCTAAATCTCCCATTTGAGTTGCTTGAACACGATGGATTACATCTAAAACAACTTCACCTTCATTGGCTTCAACCTGAACATCCTGTAAGGCGCCATCGACGCTATCTCCGCGCCAAATTCGCATATTAAGTTTGCGAGCCATTAGTTGGATCCGCCTTTCGCTATTTCTTCTGCAGTCATGTACTTCTCAAGTTCATGAACATCAAACAGGTCAAAAAGTTCTTTAGGAATAGACGGTAGTGCTTGCTTTCGAACGTTAACTTTTTGGCCATCAAAACTTGATATCTGATTTACCTGCCGCCATTTATTGTCCATACCTGGGAAATCATCTCGAGTATGGCCGCCTCGTGATTCTTCACGCCCAACAGCGCACTTGGCAGTGCTCTCTGCTACTAACAACATATTGTCCAAGTCGAAAGCTAAGTGAAATCCTGGGTTGAATTTGCGCCCACCGGTTACGGATATATTTGCACTTCTGGTTCGGATATCTGCAATTTTTTCGATTGCTTCTACCAGCTCACTTTTTGTGCGGATAATTCCCACTAAATTGTGAGTGATTTCTTGTAGCTCTGCGTGAAGAGAGTATGCGTTTTCTCCACCTGTGCGAGTGAATGGTGCTTCAATTCTTTGAGACGCTGCCTTGATTGATGAGTCACTAACGGATTTAGCTTCATTGGCGCGGACATATTCGATTGCGCCAATTCCAGCTCTGCGACCGAAAACCAAAAGATCAGAAAGTGAGTTACCACCAAGTCGATTGGATCCGTGCATTCCGCCGGCAACTTCACCTGCTGCAAACAAACCATCAACACCAACTGCTGCTGCAGTTTCTGGAACTACTTCGACACCACCCATAACGTAGTGACACGTTGGACCGACTTCCATTGGCTCTTTAGTGATATCCACTCCTGCTAATTCATAAAATTGATGCCACATCGATGGCAATCGCTTCTTAATAATTTCGGCGCTTATGCGTTTTGATACGTCAAGAAAAACACCGCCGTGCTCTGTTCCGCGGCCTGCTTTAACTTCGGTGTTAATGGCGCGAGCAACTTCATCGCGTGGCAACAATTCTGGAGGGCGTCGATTCTTATCTTGATCTAAGTACCAACGATCCGCTTCTGCTTCATTGTCTGCATACTTATCTTTAAATACATCAGGGATGTACTTAAACATGAAGCGCTCACCTTTTATATTTGTCAGGATTCCACCTTCGCCGCGAACGGATTCGGTGACTAAAATTCCGCGTACTGACGGAGGCCACACCATTCCCGTTGGGTGAAATTGCAAAAATTCCATATCAACAAGATTTGCTCCTGCTTTAAGGGCGAGAGCATGGCCATCGCCAGTGCCCTCCCAAGAATTAGATGTAATCTTGAAAGTTTTTCCAACTCCACCAGTAGCAATGATGACAGCCGGTGCTTCAAATAAAACTTCTGATCCACTTTCTCGCCAATATCCGTAAACACCAGCAACTTTTCCGTCTTCTTTCAGAATTTCAGTAACTGTTAATTCCGCAAACACTTCAATCCACAATTTCCCAAAAGTTTTCATATCGTTCTGTTGCAGCGCAACAATTTTTTGTTGCATTGTTCGAATCAACTCAAGACCGGTGCGGTCTCCTACGTGAGCCAATCGTGGGTACTCGTGTCCACCGAAATTTCGTTGTGAAATTTTTCCTTCTTTTGTGCGGTCGAATAAAGCACCCCACATTTCTAACTCATAAATACGATCTGGTGATTCTTTAGCGTGGAGTTCTGCCATGCGGTAGTGATTAAGAAATTTGCCACCACGCATAGTGTCTCGAAAGTGCACCATCCAATTATCGCCTGAATTTACGTTGCCCATAGAGGCAGCAGCTCCACCTTCTGCCATAACAGTGTGCGCCTTTCCAAATAATGATTTACAAATAATTGCTACTGACAAACCTGCTTCTCGGGCTTCTACTGCTGCACGAAGCCCAGCGCCACCAGCACCAATTACTACTACATCGAATTTGTGTCGCTCTAATTCACTCATGGTTTTAAATTATCCTTTAGAAGAAGTAGAGGTTCGAAATAGAGCCGGAAGATACTGCTCTCACATATACATCTGTAAGGGCTACGCCAAATAATGAAATCCAAGCGAATGTAGGGTGCTTGTGGTTAAGGACTGATACCCAAGTCCACAATTTATATCTCAAAGGATGCTGGGAGAAATGCTTAAGGCGACCACCGATCGTATGGCGGCACGTGTGACAAGAAGCTGAGTAAAGCCAGAGAAGTGTCGCGTTGGTGAGGAGTACAAGAGTTCCGATACTCATGTGGCCCCATTGCCCTTCTGCATTTCTAAATGCAAGAACAGCGTCAATACTTAGGAGCACGTTAAATATAAGTCCTGCGAAGAAAAACCAACGGTGTCCGTTTTGCAAAATGAGAGGAGCTCTAGTTTCTCCTGTATATGTTTTGTGTGGTTCTGCAACTGCGCATGCAGGTGGAGATTGCCAAAATGATCTGTAATAAGCTTTTCGATAGTAGTAACAGGTCATTCTAAATCCGAGTGGAAATATCAAAATAAACAGAGCTGGCGAAATAACCATGCCAAAAATTGCGATTGTTCCAAATGGTTGTCCAAGTAGAGATCCATTTGTTGGACAAGCGGAAGTTAAGCAAGGTGAATAAAAAGGTGAAATTAAAGGTTCTGCAAAATAAAACTTTGCTTCGAAGGCGCGAATTGTTGCGTAAATAATAAATGAAACTAAAACAGCAACTGTTATGGCAGGTTGCAACCACCAACGATCGGTACGCAAAGTGCGCACGGCAATCTTTGCTCTCGATGGTGAAAAAACACCTGACATGTAAGCACCCCTTTATGGCCGCGTTGTAAACGCCTAGGAGAAGTTTCCTGCTGTTGCTCGAATGTTGCTAGGTAGTAATAGGCCTATGTGGCTATGAATTCAGCCACATAGGTAATGAGCACCGTTTGTAATACTGATGTTGCCCTTATTAATGGTTTCCGAAACAGCACAATTTCAAAAAGAGCGGAGGGCGAGGGATTTGAACCCTCGAAGGTTTCCCTTGCCGGTTTTCAAGACCGGTGCACTCGGCCGCTATGCGAGCCCTCCGTCGCGTAATGTACCCGAAGAGCGC
Organism: Actinomycetota bacterium; assembly: GCA_009699375.1. Taxonomy (GTDB): domain Bacteria; phylum Actinomycetota; class Actinomycetes; order Nanopelagicales; family Nanopelagicaceae; genus QYPT01. Next base: position 6,507 of record WLOF01000023.1, on the reverse strand, counting down.
TCACTCAGGAAGTTGAAGTAATTTCTCCAGTATTTGTGCGACTCCATCGTCCATATGTGGTGGAGCTATCGATTTTGAATACTTTTTCGCTTCTGGGTGTCCGTCCTCCATCGCATATGAACGCCCACACCATTCGAGCATTGAAAAATCATTTGGGTTATCTCCAAACGAAACACAATCTTTTGCTTCAATTCCTAACCTCTTAGCCATGATGGCAAGTGTTGAACCCTTAGATACACCCAAAGCTGATATTTCTAAAAGTGAATCGTGTGGGTTTGAATGGGTTACGGTCGCAAGATCCTTGAGTTCACGTAACGCAATTTCTAACATTTCATCTGAATTCAGCCTTTGATCAGAACATCTCGCCAAAATCTTGAGTGCTGGAGAGTTCATTATTTCTTCAATGTTATCTACTCCAACGTTATCCATTCCAACATCCCACCGAGGGATATAACTTTTTTCTCGGTGAAAATAACTATTGCTCTCAACTGCAAATGAAATATCGGGGATAGCATTTCGCAATCTTCGAACAGTTGCGACTTGAGCTTCCACCGGCAGTAACCACTCTTCTAAAACTTTTCCAGTTGGGAGGTCGTAAAGCATTGCTCCATTACCGCAAATTGCTGAACCGACACCGAATGCTTCTTGTATTTCAGGCATCCATCGAGGAGGTCGGCCGGTTACGAAAAAAATTGGGATTCCCATGTCATCCGCTTTACGAAAAGCATCGATTGTGCGCTGAGTTATATCGCCGTAATTCGCAACAATGGTGCCATCTAAATCGCTTGCAATTAGCTTTGGTCTAAAACTCACACAAGCTCAAATCTTTTCATTCCTAAAAATGGCTGAAGTGCCATTGGAACATTGACTGTTCCGTCTGAGTTTTGGTGATTTTCCAATATTGCGACAATCATTCGAGGGATTGCTACAAGAGTTCCGTTAAGCGTCGCGACAGGCTTTGTGTTCTGCCCATCTTTCATACGAATGTTTAACCTTCTAGCTTGAAACTCAAGACAGTTCGAGGTGCTTGTTACTTCACGATACGCGTTTTGTGTTGGGATCCACGCTTCGCAGTCAAACTTACGGGTTGCGCTAGACCCTAGATCACCAGAAGCAACGTCAATAACTCTAAAGGGAATCTCCATTGCGTTAAGGAAATCTTTCTCCCACTGCAAAAGTCGTTGATGTTCAGCTTCAGCATCTTCTGGTTTGCAGAAGGTAAACATTTCAACTTTATCGAATTGATGCACGCGAATAATCCCGCGAGTATCTTTGCCATAACTTCCCGCTTCACGACGAAAACACGTTGAGTAACCCGCGTAGCGCAATGGAAGTTTTTCACTGTTAAGGATCTCATCCATGTGAAAAGCTGCTAAGGGAACTTCACTTGTTCCAACAAGATAAAAATCGTCTTCTTCTAAATGAAATACATTCTCTGCAGCTTGACCCAGAAAGCCCGTGCCCTCCATAGCGGGTGGTTTAACAAGTACCGGTGGGATGACAGGGATAAATCCCGATTTCATTGCACTTGAAATTGCATAATTAACGAGTGCAAATTCTAGTAATGCGCCTACCCCTGTTAAATAATAAAAACGAGCTCCAGATACTTTCGCACCGCGCTCTGTATCGATAGCCCCTAAGAGTTTTCCAAGTTCTACGTGATCTTTTGGAGCGAATGAGTCTTTTGAAAAATCTCTTGGAGTTCCTACATTTTCTATAACTTTAAAGTCAGCCTCACCGCCGATAGGCGCTGAAGGGTCGAGAATGTTTGAAAGTTGTAATAGGAGTTCATTTGCTGAATTTTCAGCTTGTGTTTTTAATTGTTCTGCTTGTTTAACTATAAGAGAAAGTTTCTTGCCTTCTTCTAGGAGCGCTGTCTTTTCGTCTCCTTTGGCAGAACCAACTGATTTCGAAAAAACGTTTTGCTCGGCCCTTAACGCTTCAAATTTCACTATCGCTTCTCTGCGAACTTCGTCTGCGTTAATAACAAGGTCTACCAGTCCAGGATCTTCGCCTCGTCCTGTTTGCGAAACGCGCATGAGTTCAGGGTTCTCGCGTAGAAACTTGATATCAATCATTACTAGTTTCCTTGTCGTGGGTAGGACCCGAGGAATCGTATGTCTTCGCAAATTAAGCGAAGTCCGTCTAAGGCTTCACTCACAGGAGTGTCATCGATATGTCCTTCGGCATCAATAATGAAATGGTAGTGGCCAAGTTCAATACCGGTGGGACGTGACTGAATAAAAGTTAGGTTTACATTTCTTTTCGCGAACTCAGTCAGAATTTCTAAAAGTGCACCTGCGTGATCAATTGCAATAAACACCGCTAAAGAAGTGCGGTCGTGGCCTGTTGATTTTGGTAACTGACCAGGCTTGGTTACGAGGACGAATCGAGTAACCGCTCCATCGTTGTCACCAATGTTGTTAGCAATTATTTTTAATTCGTAATGGTCAGCGGCTACCGAGGCAGCTATGGCTGCATCGAACGCGCCATCTTTTAGGGCTTGTGCTGCGGCGGCAGTGGATGCAGTTGCGATGATTTCCGCATTTGGGTAATTTTTTGCTAGATACGATCGGCATTGCGCTTCAGCATGTGGGTGTGTGGCAATTCTAGAAATGATTTTTGTGTTAGGCAGTGCCATGAGAGCGAAAGAGACTGGAAGTGTTACTTCTCCTGCAATAACCAGTGGTTCACCAGTCGCTAATTCATCCAGTGTTCGAGCAACAACTCCCTCAATAGAATTTTCGATTGGGACTAATGCGAATTCTGCTTTACCTTCTCTGACTGCATTGAGCGCTGCTGTGACATTTACATAAGGGATTAGTTGGTCTGACGAGCTAGTTATTTTTTTGAGAGCCTCTTGTGTGAAGGTGCCAACTGGCCCCAAGTAGGAATAAGTGCTCATTGTGCAAGGATAGCCGAGCGTCTTGTATCCGCGTTCGCCCTATTAGCCCTCAGTCTTAATATAGAAGCCGGAATAGCAGCGTTAGTCTGAGCCCTACAATTTTGTGATGAAGGAGTTTCCGTGAGCGCACAAGACCTACCAAGTTTTGTGGTTTCTGCGCGCTCAGTTATTGGCTTGGTCCGAACAGGAAATGAAGATTCGGGTTTGCTTCACTCGCGTTTGCTTGCTGTTGCAGATGGCATGGGAGGCCATGCAGGTGGTGAAATTGCATCATCACTAGCGATAAAAACTTTATCTCAATCATTAATGTATTTAGAAGATTCTAGTTTTACTTCTGAATCCATAGAAGATCTATTTCTTAACTCTATTTATGACATTGATGTAGAAATTGGGCGCGTTGCAAAAGAGGATGACCAACTTACGGGAATGGGAACCACGTTAAGTGCTTTAGCGCTGTATAAAGTTGAAGGACAAAACACGGTTGCTCTGTTGCACATAGGAGATTCCCGGTGCTATCGACTTCGCAAAAACACTTTAACGCAAATGAGTAAAGACCATACAATCTTGCAAGAACTTTTAGATAAAGGTGCAATCACGCCATCAGAGGCTTTAGAACATCCACAACGTTCATTTTTAACACAAGCGCTCATGGGTGAAGGAGTTTTAACACCCTTTCTGAGTGTTTTTGATGTCGAGCCCAATGATCGTTTTTTGTTGTGTAGCGACGGATTAAGTGGTGTGCTTGATGAGAAAGAAATTAAAACAGGTCTTGCCGTGAAAAATTTAGATGACGCTGTTGCACATTTAGTTGACGCGGCATATGCAGGTGGGGCTCCAGATAATGTCACTGTTATTGTCGCTGATACCACTGATGCTCATTTGGATATTTATAAAAAATTTCTAGGAGCAGCGCAATGAGTGAACTTTTAGGGAATCGATACGCGCTGGGTGAAATGATTGGTACAGGCGGGATGGCTGACGTCTACATCGCTCAAGACCAACGTTTATCAAGAAAAGTAGCGATAAAAGTACTGCGAAGCGATTTAGCTAAAGACCCACAATTTGTGGCGCGCTTCCGCAAAGAAGCACTTGCTGCAGCTGCGCTGAATCACCCTGGTGTTGTCGCCGTGTATGACTCTGGAGAAACACCAGCACCATACATTGTTATGGAATTGGTTTCTGGACACACTTTGCGCGAGATCATCCATCAAGGTGAGCGGCTGCCAATAGATCGGGCTCTAGAAATTGGTGAAGGAATTCTCGTTGCCCTTGAATATTCGCACGAGAAAGGCATTGTTCATAGAGATATAAAGCCTGCAAACGTGATGATTACTGACCAAGGTGATGTAAAGGTGATGGACTTTGGAATTGCTCGCGCGTTGGATGATATTGGCGCAACTCTTACAAGCACGTGGAATGTAGTTGGTACCGCGCAATATCTTTCACCAGAACAAGCGATGGGTGAAAGCGCTGATTACCGAAGTGATATCTATTCAACTGGTTGTTTGCTCTATGAAGTTCTCACTGGTCGTCCCCCATATATTGGTGACACGCCAGTCTCGATCGCCTTCCAGCATGTTTCTGGTGAATTAATTAAACCTAGAACACTCAATCAAAATCTGCCCAATGGTTTAGATGTCATTCTTACCGTTGCTTTAGCGAAGAAACCAGAAGATCGCTATCAAAGCGCAAAAGAAATGTTAGATGATATTCGTAAGTTGCGCGCAGGACAAATAGTTACTACAAGAGTTGCTCGTAAGCCAATTAAGTGGCGTCCGATTCTGGTTGGAGTTTTAGTTGCAGTTTTGGCTGGTGGAGCAATTTCATATGGAGTTTTAAATTCCTCAACAACTGTTAGTAGTTCGCTTGTTGAAATACCTAATGTTGTTGGGTTAACTCAACCTGAAGCACAAGCGATGCTCAATGATTTTGTTGTCACTATTCAACGTGCTCACGATGGTCGAATCCCTAAAGATCGAGTAGCAAGCCAAGTGCCACTGCCAACATCAAAAGTGAAAAAGGGTAGTGGTGTAATTTTGACTCTTTCTGATGGCCCTGGAGATGCAATCATTCCTACAGATTTAATTGGTATGTCACTTGCAGATGCAAGAATTTCATTAGCTGCAGCAGGTTTGGTCATATCTCGGACTGACCCAATTCCATCTGATCAACCTCAAGGAACTATTTTGAATGTAACCCCCGACGCTGGTTCAACAATTTCCGCTGGAAGTGGTGTTGTGTTGCAAATTGCAAGTGGTGATGTTGAAGTGCCCTCACTTGTTGGGACTGATGGAATTCAAGCGCTGACTGTTTTAATCCAAGCTGGTTTTTTAGTGAATCAAATTCAAGCTTATGATGCAAATCAGCCAATTGGAGTTGTGTTGGCACAAGCTCCAGCTCCAGGTACTACGCACACCATTGGTTCTTCAGTAACAATCACTGTAAATCGCGCACCGTAACTTATTTTTTTCCAACCACTGGTGATAAGCCAACCGCTTTTATGCGAGCATCAACATCTCCGCATTGTTCTAGCCAATTAGCCAACATTGCATGTCCGTGTTCTGTTAAAACTGATTCTGGGTGAAATTGAACTCCCTCTATCGGAAGTTCTTTATGTCTCATTGCCATAACTACTCCACTGTCAGTCTCGCCTGTTACTTCAATAAAATTTGGAATGGTGTTTCGTTCAACAGCGAGTGAGTGATATCGAGTTGCGTTGAAGGGAGATGGAAGGTTTTTAAATACACCTTGACCTTTGTGGCTAACCATCGAAGTTTTCCCGTGAAGCAATTCAGGTGCTTGAGAAACGGTTGCGCCAAAGGCCACACCTATTGCTTGGTGTCCTAAACAGACACCGAAAAGTGGAATCTTTTTTGTTGCACAGTGATGAACCATCTCAACGCTAATACCTGCACGTTCTGGTGTGCCGGGCCCTGGAGAAATAAGCACCCCGTCGTAATTATCTGCATCCGTGACTTTCAGTTCATCATTTCTGACAACAGTGCATTCAGCGCCAAGCTGGGCTAAGTATTGGACGAGGTTAAAGACGAAGGAATCGTAATTATCAATTACGAGGATCTTCTTAGACGTCATGGGATAATTCTCTCTCATATATCGCCGTTCGCGCTCCTATCGGCTTGCCATAGGTATAGGCCTGCGTGTTACTCTCGCCCTATGCCTAAATCAAAGTTGCGCAAGAAGGTAAAAGAGTCTGCAGCCCATCATGACCAGATCGTTAGCCATGACCCTGCCCCTCTTGATAGCCCTAATTGGCTTGCTCCCACAATGGTTGGTGCTTTCCTTATTGGATTGATTTGGATTGTTGTTTTTTACATAACTCAGACCAGTTATCCAATCCCTGGCATCGGTGCCTGGAATATGGTTGTTGGATTTGCCTTTATTGGCGTTGGGTTTTCTCTAGCCACGAAGTGGCGTTAAATAACATCCATGTAATTCTCCACACGGTGGAAAACCTCTGTGGATAACTCAGACTCGATTTCTGAGAAGAATAAGTGCAGTAACTCCCCCGCCGATAAGCCCACCTAAATGTGCGTGCCAATCAATGCCGGGCAAAATAAAACCGATTGCAAAGTTAATTCCGA
>WLOF01000022.1 GCA_009699375.1 Actinomycetota bacterium | reverse complement strand
TTTATTCATATAGAAAACAGCTGATGGGTCATACATTGTTCCGCGAGGCGATAGAGCAATAACACTTATCGCCCCACCCATTCCATTTGCAGTAAGTGAAGTTCCATCGATTGGGTCGACAGCAACATCGCAACGTGGGCCAATACCATTTCCAACGACTTCTCCGTTATGAAGCATCGGTGCATTATCTTTTTCACCTTCGCCAATGACAACAATTCCATTCATATCAACTGTATTGATCATCATGCGCATCGCTTCAACAGCAGCCTGATCAGCTAAATTTTTATCCCCGCGACCAACCCATGCAGATCCTGCAAGGGCGGCAGTTTCAGTTACTCGAACGAGCTCAAGGGCTAAGTTGCGTTCTGGACTTGCATTCTCCATCATCACAGTCAGTCTCCTATTTCTCGTGTTACTTCGGCCCCGAGGTTTCGTAATTGTTCTATAAATTGCGGATAGCCTCGATCTATGTGAAAGCAATCCTCCACAAGAGTAACGCCGTCACTGACTAATCCTGCCAGAACTAACCCTGCGCCCGCTCGAATATCAGTGGCAGCAACAGGAGCACCTGATAATTGCTCAATTCCATGAATTGACGCGTGATGACCATCGACGCTTATTTGTGCTCCGAGGCGCACTAATTCATTAACAAACATGAATCGGCCTTCAAATACATTCTCAGTAACTATTGCATTTCCTTGGGCTATTGCATTCAGGGAGATAACCATAGGTTGTAAGTCAGTAGGAAATCCCGGATAAGGAAGCGTTGCAATATCAATAGCTTGCGGACGAGATTCCATACGGACTCTAATGCCATCTGCGGTAGATGTAATTATTGCGCCTGCGGAAGCCAATTTTTCGAGTGGAACTTCAAGGTCACTTGCACGGCCGCCATGAATGGTGATGTCACCTTTTGTCATTGCTGCAGCAAATGCCCAGGTGCCTGTAACAATTCGATCTGGAATAGTGCGGTGTGTTGTTGGATTAAGTTTCGGAACTCCAACAATTGTTAAGGTGGGAGTTCCGAGTCCTTGAATATTTGCACCCATACTGATGAGGAATTCACCCAAGTCAACGATATCTGGTTCGCGTGCTGCGTTATCAATAATTGTTGTGCCCTTTGCGAGCACTGCTGCTGTCAACAAATTTTCTGTTGCACCAACGCTTGGAAAATCTAATGTGATTTCTGCACCCTTGAGTCCATTTGGTGCGGTTGCAATTACATAACCATGTTGATTGTGCGCTGTTGCACCAAGTGATTCGAGTCCTTTAAAATGAAAATCTAGTCCTCGAGATCCAATGGCATCTCCACCAGGGAGTGCAATCTCTGCTTCGCCTAAACGCGCAACAAGCGGACCGAGTACATTTATTGAGGCACGCATTTTTCGAACAAGATCGTAGTCAGCACGATGACCAGGAATTTCTGGAACATCGATTGTTATCGTGTCTGCATCTCGACTTACAGTGCAACCCAACCGAGTAAGCAGTTCGGCCATAATCCCAACGTCGGCAATATCTGGAACATTGGTAATGGTTGTCTTACCTTGGGCTAAGAGAGTGGCTGCCATTAATTTAAGGACAGAGTTCTTAGCTCCGCTGACATGAACCTCACCATGGAGTCGCGTGCCGCCGACGATACGAAAGCGTTCGTTTGGCATGGGACCCCTTTCAGTTCGAGTGGTCTCATCGTAACTGTCCTTATAGGCTCTACCCATGGTTAATTTAACGAGGATTTATACAAAGACTGGCGATGATGGCACGACCTCCCTTGGAGACATGAGTCGCACCTCAAAAAATGATCCCCGCCTCGAAGCTTATGCAACTGTTGATGAAGCCAACTCATCAATTGGTGTAGTCCTAGCTCTTGGCGACATCTCTGAAGATATTCGTGCGCTACTTGTCCGCATCCAAAATGATCTCTTTGATGTGGGTGCAGATCTATGCACTCCCGTAACTGATGCACCAGCTTTTGAACCATTGAGAGTTCTTGAATCTCAAATTACATACTTAGAAGAACAGATTGATAGGTACAACAAAGAACTAGCGCAATTGCGTTCATTTGTATTGCCATCAGGAACTGGCGCAGCATCTCTCTTGCATGTTGCGCGCACAGTCACGCGGCGAGCAGAGCGTTGCACTTGGGCTGCCATTCACGCATTCGGAGGCGGAGTAAATCCGATAACGGCAAAATATCTCAATCGACTTTCTGACTTACTTTTTGTTTTAGCGCGATACGCGAATAAAGAGATCGGTGACCAACTGTGGGTTCCTGGAGCTAATAGATAATTTCACTTACTGCGTTGCGTTAGGCGTGTACGTGTTTGTATTGAGCTTTTCCGTAGACGGCATGTGATTGCAGTAGATATCTGTAACTTTTGTAAATGTTTCATCTGAAAATTTCAAAGGTTCTGTGCTGACCAACCACACTGTCGCACGCTCTTTGGCTTTTGTTGAACTTAATAGAGTTCTAATGGTTCCCAAGGCAATTGGTGTTTGGTCACTTGTTGAAGTCGGTCTAGAAAGAATCGAATCTATTTGCCACCATTTGCACCCATCAGTTGACGCAAGTTGAATGACACCACACGCCAATTTTGTACAAGTTCCATCCTTCATCTGATTGGCGAAGAAAGTCTTCTGCCGTGCATCTGAGAGGATTCCACGTTGGTCTGCTTGCGATACTGCAGTCTTCCAATATACATCTTGGAATGATCTCCACCCTTCAAAACTCATCGGCGGCCATCCAGGTGATTTTGAGGGTGTCACTTTCACATTTTTTTTCTTGTAGACAATCTTTTTCTTTGGCGTAACAACTTTTTTTACTACTGGCTTCTTCGTTACAGTCACCGTAGTGCTTGGTTTAACGCTGGCCGTAGTGCTTGGTTTAACGCTAGCTTTAGTAGCGGGCTTACTGGTGGCTGTACTTGTAGAAGCAATTGTCGGCTTTGGGGTCGGTTTAGCAGTTCCTCCGTAAGCCGTCGGCGAGAAGTTCAGAATCACCAGTGCTAGTGATACAGAAATGAATTTGCGGTTTATGAGCGTTCCCATTTGAAAGTCCGAATCGAGAAGAAGATTCCTACAACAAGCCAAACTAACAAAATCGCAAACGTCTTTCCGGTTTCCCATGAATGTGCGACTTCGCTGTTTGCAAAGCTGTCAGGTAAGAAAACGGATCGCATTCCTTGACACAACCACTTCAGTGGAAAAATCGCTGCGACTTGCTGCATCCAGGCAGGAAGTTGAGTGAAAATGAAGAACACACCGCTAAAAAACTGCAAAATGATCACGACGGGTGAAACAACTGCCGAGGCACCCCGTCCACTCTTTGGAACCACTGAAAATGCAATCCCGAGAGCAGTAGAGCAAGCAGTTCCAAGCACAATAAGCCAAGCGAAAGTTAACCATTTGGAGGCTGAGGTCGGCATGCTCAGACCAAAGAAAATAACTCCACCTGCAAGAAGCAAAATGACCTGAATTAACATTCCCGCAAGAACAAGAATAGTTTTTCCTATGAAATAACTTGCAAGAGGCATCGGGGTTCCTCGTAAACGTTTGAGGGAACCAAAGTCTCTTTCCATCGGAATAACAATCGCTAATTGCTGAAAACCGCTATTTACTAACCCGGAGGCAATCATTCCAGCGACAAAGTATTGGCTGAAAGTTACACCGGGAGCAATTGTGTCTTTAAATACCGAACCAAATATTGCTAGAAGAATTAAGGGGAAGAGGAGTGTAAAAACGACAGATTCTCTTTGGCGCATGAACTGACGAATTTCTAGTCCACCTCTTCGAATTCCTAAATTAAGCATGCTCGGCAAAGTATTCATTCTGTGGCCCCAGACTTTTCACCGATCATTTCGATATAAATATCTTCAAGTGTTGGACGGACAACAGCCAGTTTTGGAATTTCGCCAGTGAATTGTTGGCTTAAGCGCTTCACAATTGCAGTAGGTTCGGCGCTTAGTTCTTCTCGCATAATGCCATTTTCTTCCCATTGAACTCTCGCTAATGATGTTGCACGACCACCGAGATTGGTTGGAGTAGAAGTTTCAATGATCTTGCCGCGATTAATCACTGCAACCCGGTCTGCTAAAGCTTCAGCTTCATCAAGATAATGCGTGGTGAGCAAAATGGTCGAGCCACTATTTTGAAGTTCTCTTATAAGCGCCCAAAAAGAGCGGCGTGCTTCAGGATCAAATCCCGTGGTTGGTTCGTCTAGAAAGAGAAGTTCAGGGCTTCCGATAATTCCAAGCCCAACATCTAAACGTCTTCGTTGTCCACCAGAAAGTGAACGGATGAGGGCATCCTTTTTTTCAGTAAGGCCAACAGCGTTGATAACTTCTTGAGGATCTCGAGGTTTTGAGTAGTACCCACTGAAGTGCGCAATGGTTTCACTTACTGTTAAATCACCAGCATCGGATGTCGATTGCAAAACTATTCCAATACGATTTCGGAAATCACGAGCTCCCGTACCTGAAACTTCTGGATCTATTCCTAATACTGTGACGTCACCCGAATCTCGCTTCCGGAAACCTTCAAGAATTTCTACGCACGTAGTTTTGCCTGCTCCGTTTGGACCCAACAGGGCGAATATCTCACCTTGGGCAATCGAGAGGTCAACGCCATCGACAGCCTTATTTGCTCCATAATTCTTGCGAAGACCACGAACTTCAATAACGTTCATATGGCTATCTTGCCACTCTGGGGTAAAAAATGCGAAAGAATTACGTCATGAGCCCGAGACGTAACCACCCAAAAGGGAAAAATGGAGCTCGCAAATCAAACGATGAGGATCGCGAAATAAATACCTCGCATGAAACTTTAGAAGAACATGCAGATGGTATTTACCTCGTTCGAAAAATCACAGGATCGAGTTCTAATAAACCTTACAGATGTCCGGGGTGTGATCAAATGATTCCCATGGCAACTCCACACACTGTTGCATGGCTTGAATACGATGTTGAAACACGTAGACATTGGCACAATGCATGTTGGGCTAAGAAATCACAACGCGGGCCAAGAACTGAGAGAACTCGTAACGCTCCTAAGTATTAACCCAAACTTCTTCCATGGAATAATTTCACTACGCTCATAATTATTTTGTCAGCGAATGCGTTTCGTTTAAAACTCGTAAATGCAATCGGGAGTTGGAAACGGGCCCTAACGACTGTGCGAGCATAAGTAAATTCCAGCAGCCCTTCAGGTCCGTGAATTCTCCCGTAACCACTGTCTTTGACTCCGCCAAATGGAACTGAAGCTACAGCAGCAAATGAAATTGTGGAATTAATAGCAACCATACCGCACTGTAATTGAGAAGCGATTTTCTTACCCTGACGTTTTGACCAGACTGACGCGCCTAGTCCATAGCGTGAGGCATTAGAAAGTTTTATGGCTTCGTTCATATTTCGCACCCTATTAATGATTATTGTGGGCCCAAACGTTTCCTCTTGCATCGCAATGGAATCTTCAGGAACATTAATTAAAATCACTGGTTCAACAAAGGGTGGTTTAACAGAGTTAAGTCCTCCAAGTAACGCGCTTCCTCCGCGAGCAATGGCATCTGCAATATGAGATTGAATGATGCCAAGTTGTTTAGGAATTGTTGCTGGCCCGTAGTTACCTTGCCCTGGTGCGCCGGGTGTGATCTTTTTTCCTGCCTCAACAATGATGTTAATGAATTCATCTGCAACGCTTTCTTCTACATAGACGCGTTCTGCCCCAATACATGTTTGCCCTGCATTGGACATTGCAGACCAAAGCGTAAAATCGGCAGCAGTTTTGATGTCAGCATCTTTTGCAACGAGCACAGGATCTTTCCCACCACATTCTAAAATCACAGGAGTCATCGTTGTTGCACACGTTGCTGCAACAAGTTTTGCAGTTTTGGTAGATCCAGTAAATGCCAACTTATCAACTCCACTTTCACAGAGCGCTTTACCTGTTTCACCTAAACCGGTAACAACTTGTAAAATACCTGGATTGGGTGCAACAAGAGCAAAAGTTTTAGCGATCCATACTCCAACACTCGGTGCATATTCGCTGGGCTTAAAAACTACAGTGTTTCCTGCTGCAAGAGCGTAAGAAATTGACCCCATTGGTGTGAATATCGGATAGTTCCACGGTCCAATTACTCCGACTACGCCGACGGGTGAGCGTTCAACGGTTGCAGACATGTTGGCCATGAGTAAGCCTGGTTGACGATTTTGTACTCGTAAAACTTCACGTGCATTGCGCGCCGCCCACGTTAAATGGCCAATTGCTAGAGTCACTTCAAGAGATGCGTCGCTTAAGGGTTTTCCAGTCTCTTGCGAAATTAATTGGGCACATTCATCAATGCGATCAACGAGCAACGCGCTCCAGGCAAGTAATACTTTGCGCCGCCCTGAAAAGCCCAGATCAGTCCATGCCTGTGCTGCTTGTCGGGCATCTGCAACTACGCCATGCACTTCTGAAGCTGTATGCACTGCGTGCGTGCTAAAGACCTCGCCCGTTGAAGGATTATATGATTCAAAAGTCGATGTGGTCATTTAAAAAGTCTATCGCTACGGTTGGAGGTAGACTGCCTCAATGTCGGAAATAATTCGCTCAAATACTCAATTGCCTGCAGAGCGCAGGCCATTTATTCTCCGCACGCAGGACAACCTAAAACTTATCGGCGAAGTCGCTCGGCCGATCGGCGAAGTTCCGGGACAGTCACAAGGCGCAATATTGTGTCTACATCCTCTTCCGACAGCGGGCGGAATGATGGACAGTCATATTTTCAAAAAGGCTGCTAACCGATTGCCGGCATTAGTTGGTATTAGCGTTGTTCGTTTTAATACTCGTGGCACAACTAGTGATGCCGGAACTAGCGAAGGTAATTTTGAAAACGGTGTGGGAGAGCGCTTCGATGTTGAAGCAGCCCTTAATTATTGTTTTGATGAATTGAAACTCACCAATCTTTGGGTAGTGGGTTGGTCATTTGGAACAGACCTTGCACTGCAACACGCAAAAGACCCGCGTCATAAAGGTTTAATACTTCTTAGCCCACCGCTTCGCACATCAACCCCCGAACATTTGCAGTGGTGGAATTCTGATCCACGACCGGTGATGGCCCTAGTTCCAGAATTCGATGAGTTCCTTCCACCAACGCAAGCACGCGAAAAGTTTTCGGTTATGCCCAATATGGAGATCATTGCCGTTGATGGGGCTAAGCATTTGTGGATTGGGGAACCATCGGTTTATCGGGCATTGAGCGAGATAGTGGCCCGAGTAGCGCCAGGGAAATTACCCTTACCGACCGAATATTGAGACAGGGCAGCTTTATAACGAATCGGTAAATGGTATTGACAACCCACTAGCGGAAGAGTTTTATAGCTCTATTGCTATCTGGAAAGGATTCCAGATAGCCGCTTACGGAGGGATGAGCCACCTATGTCAGAGCGCGCTAAATCTAAATCTCGTCGATTTAAATTTCCTGAAGAGGCGAGCGTTATTTTCGCACTCCTTGTTCTCGTTGGCATCGTCGGCACATTACGTCCAACATTTTTAAAGCCGCAAAACCTTCTTAATTTGGCAGCAAGTTATTCAATTTCCGCACTTCTTGCAGGATGCATTGTCTATTTACTCTCTATGGGAGAAATTGATCTCTCCTTCGGTTGGATCCTCAATCTTTCTGCTGTAGTTGCAGGTCTTTCAATGATTGCTGGAGTTCCAGTATGGATTGCAATTATTTTAGGCATCGTTGCAGGTGGACTCATGGGAGCGATTAACGGTTTCTTAACCGTAGTTATGAGGTTGCCCCTCATTATTGTCACTTTAGGTACGGCATCGGTATTTCAAGGTATTTCTTTAATCTCCAATAAATCAGGTTCGGTTGTTCCAACAGATGAAAAGCTAACATCAAATATTTTCTTCAGGGCCCTCGGTGGTGAAATTGATACACCTGTCCCATTTATTTTAATTTTTGTAGTTTTTGCATTTCTTGTACTTCATTTAACTCTACATAAGACTCGTTTTGGATATCGAATTCTCGCTATCGGTAGTAATCCAGAAGCAGCTCGCCTTGCCGGCATCCCAACCAAAAGAATTAAGATTCTTGTTTGCGCGCTGATGGGCGTTGTTTCCGGAATCGGCGGAGTACTTTTCCTTGGTTTCCGCGGTGCTGTCGATCCAAGCACTGGCGCTAACTTATTGCTGCCAGTTGTTGCAGCCGCAATTATCGGTGGAACACCACTTTCAGGCGGAGCCGGAACTGTATGGGGCTCACTAGTTGGTGCACTTATTGTTGGAGTTATCGGCGTTGGAGTTGTGTTCTTGGGAATCGATGCAGTGTGGAGCACTTTGGTCACTGGTCTGGTAATCATTTTTGCTATCGGAGTTGATCAAGTCGTTCGCGTCCGAAAAAATCGAGCGGGTTAGAAAAATAGGTTTCAACCTTGCCCATAGGGGGCATTGCTTGAATAAAAAAGGGAAGGTAAAGATGACAATCAAGAGCCGTAAGGCACGTTGGAGTGCGTTGGCACTTACTACAGCGATGGTGCTTTCTGCCAGTGGAGTTGCTACTCCTGCGCAAGCCGCGCAGAAGAAGCTCACCATTGGTTTCGTCGTTCACGTAATTGGTAACCCATTTATTAATCAGATTATCGATGGCGCTAAGGCAGCTGCCAAAGATCTCGGTGTAACTATCAAAGTAACTGGCCCAGCTGGTGCTGAAGGCGATGCTCAACTCACTGCAGTGCAGAATATGGCTGCTTCAGGTGTTGATGGAATCGCAACTTCTGTTCCTGCAGCATCAATGGTGAAAGGTCTTAACGCAATCATTAAGGCCGGAACACCTATCGTCCAATTTAACGGACTTGGTGTTGGCGTTAACGGACCATATGTTGGCGAGAAGTCAGTTGAATCAGGACGTCTTCTAGGAAAGATGGTTTTGGACAAGATTGGCGGAACCAGTGCTAAGGGTGATGTCATCGTCGGAAACTGTTACCCAGGATTCCCAGTTTTGGAAAACCGTCAAAAGGGTGTTCTAGAAAGCTTGGCTAAGGCATCCGGTGTCAAGATTGTTGGACCATCAGATGTGAAGGTTGACTCTGCAGCTAACTTTGCTGCATGGCAAGGTCTTCTTGCTGCAAATCCAAACGCACTTGCAATGGTTGGTCTCTGCGCTCCAGATGTTGAGAGCATCGGAAAAGTAAACGCAGCTGTACCAGGATCAAAGACCATTGGTGGGGGCTATGACCTCACAACAGGAAACCTTGCAGCTCTAGCAAACGGATCTGCTCACATCAGCCTAGGACAGACACCATTCGTCCAGGGTTACCTTCCTGTTTACATCTTGGTCGACAGCATCCGCAACAAGATCAAGATCAACAAGCCAGGCTTCATAGATGCCGGAACTGAAATTGTTACTGCAACTTCAGTTATCGAGCCATTTAAGTCAGCTCCGCTTACATTCACAGAATTGCAGAAGATGTCAGCTTCGCTAACATTGACTCGCAAGTACTACGACCCACTAGTTAAGGGATACATCAAGAATTGGAAGAAGAATTTGAAGCCAATCGCCGATGAATCTGCTTGATTAAAATAAATAACTAAGTCAATATCTGCGAACGGAGGTCACGACATGAATTCTCAATCGGTTCATAGCGTGATCTCCGTTCGTGGCTTAGCTAAGCGTTACGGTGGAGTAAAAGCCCTTAATGGCTTGGATCTAGATCTAGAAGCAAATAAAGTCCATGCCATTGTTGGCGAAAATGGCGCAGGTAAATCAACTTTTATGAAAATCCTCTCGGGTGGAGTTACCCCAGATGAGGGCAGTATCGAAGTAATGGGAGAGAAGTTCTCATCCTTTACCGTGCAATCTGCCTCAAAGCTCGGTATCGGAATCATGTATCAAGAACTGCGATTGTTTCAACATCGCGATGTATTAACTAATCTTTTTCCAGACCGCGAAATGCGGGTCGGACCATTTATTGCAAAAAAGAAAATGGCTGAAATCGCCATACCAGTTTTAAAGTCCATTGGACTTGATGTTGATCTGTATCAAACCGTTGGCGAGTTAGCGCTATCTGACCAACAACTTATTGAACTAGCACGTGTTCTTATCGAAAAACCAAAACTTTTAATTCTGGACGAACCAACATCTGCACTCAATGCACGCGAAAGCAAGAGGTTACTAGATCTCGTAAGATTACTACCTGAGCAAGGAACAACTGTCCTTTACGTTTCACATAGATTAGATGAAGTTTTTGCTGTTGCCGAGCAGATCACTGTAATGCGTAATGGTTCTCTTGTGTTTTCAAAGCCCACTAAAGATCTTGATATTCCTACAGTAATCGGCGGAATTGTTGGAGAAAAATCTGCGGCATCGATGGCTAAGAAACAGGGTAGTGCAGATCTTTACGCCAAAGCAGAAAAAGTATTGGAAGTTAAGAGCCTCAACAATGGTGGTCAAGTTGTAGATATCTCTCTTAATGTGGCTGCAGGAGAAATTGTTGGAGTTGCAGGACTCATTGGCTCTGGTGCCGATGAATTACTAGAGACTCTCTTTGGGGCTCGCACGAAAGTTTCCGGTTCTGTAAAGTTGCAAGGTGTTGATAAAAATAGTTTGAGCCCACAAAATTCAGTTCGAGATGGTGTTGCTCTTATTCCTGCAGATCGCAAACGAGTAGGTCTCATGCTAGATAGAACGGTTTCAGATAATTTGTCACACGTTTCCATTGGCGGTTACAAGCAAGGGACTCCGCTTATTTCAAAATCTGGCTTGGCAGCAACGGCTGTGAAGTTAGTTGAAAAATTTGTCATCAAAGCAGAGAACGTGCAAGTCCGAGTGGGCAACCTTTCAGGTGGAAACCAGCAAAAAGTTGTTATTGGAAAGTGGCTTGAAATCGGTCCAGGGCTTGTATTGCTCGATGACCCAACTCGCGGTGTTGATATCGGGGCTAAAGTCGAGCTTTTCCGTTTAGTTCGCGAGATTGCTGCTGAAGGAAAAGGCATTTTGTTTAGGTCTACTGAAATCTCTGAGTTAACAACCTTGTGTGACCGCATTGTTGTGGTGAAAGATGGCGTTAGCACCCGTGAAGTCAGCGGTGTCGATGATGCCGAACTCATCAAGCTCATCAACGAATAGTTCTACGTTCACAATCCAACCCGATTGAAAGAGAAAGAGGAAAAAAATGGTAAGAAGAGCCTTCACTATGCGTTTGAAGCCAGGAAGTTTGGCAACATATAAGAAGCACCATGATGAAATTTGGGGCGAGATGATTGCAGAGCTTGAGAAGTCAGGTATCGCTGACATGACTATTTTCGAAAACGATCCAGTACTTGTTATGTACTCCGTAATTACAGACGTCGAAGCATGGGACCGTTTGTGGCACTCAGAAGTTCACGATCGCTGGGCAGTATTGATGGCCCCATTGATGGAGTTCAATGCTGATGGCATCGTAAATTCAACAGAACTTCGCGAAGTTTTTCACTTAGAAACTAACGCTGGTAAGTAATAAAGATGTCGGCTCAGAAACTTGCTCTCGTAACGGGTGCTAGCCGTGGAATTGGACGTCAGATTGCTTTAGGTCTGGCCGATAGCGGCCATAAAGTTATTGCCGTTTCACGTTCGCCCATTGATACAAGCGGTCTTTCGGCTAATCAAAAATCGTCAATCACAAGTATTACAGGTGATGTCAGCGATGTTTCCTTCGTCGAAAGACTCGAGAAGCAAGTTTCTCAAGAGCATGGCGTTGTGCAAATTCTTATTAACGCTGCAGGAGTTTTCGGTCCAATTGATTTAATTCAAAATACCGATCCTGCTGAGTGGGCACGCACCATCATTATTGATGCCATCGCGCCTTATTACACCGCTCGTTCTTTCTTGCCAGGAATGTTAAAAAGTAAGTGGGGCAGAATTATTAATTTGAGTTCTGCGGCATCTTTGCATCCACCAGGACCTCTAAATAGTGCATACGGAACCTCTAAAGTGGCACTCAATCAACTCACCCGCCATATTTCTGCAGAGATTGCAGGTTCAGGAGTAACTGCAAATGTTATTCACCCTGGCGATGTTCAAAGCGATATGTGGGCAGATATTAAAGCTAAAGCAGAAGCACTTGGCGAAGTAGGTAAAGATTACAAAGCGTGGGTTGACTGGGTAAATGAAACTGGTGGAGATGATCCAAAGAAAGCAATGGATCTTGTTCTTAAGTTAGTCAGCACTGAAAGTGATTCGGTCAACGGAAGATTCTGTTGGATTGATCAACCGCTACAAGCACCAATACCAAGTTGGGAAGATCCGGTAGACGCCAGACCTTGGGGCTAACATGACGAAACCTAAATCTGCCTTCGTTACGGGAGCATCACGTGGTATCGGCTTTGGTGTTGCATTGCGCTTGGCGCAAGAGGGAATTCAAACAGCAATTGTTGGGCGAGATCGCACAAGAATTGAGCAAGCCGCAAAAAAGATTATTGAAATTACTGGAACACAAGCTCTGGCTGTAGTTGGTGACGTAGCGAATTACAGAGACTGTGTAAGCGCCGTTGAAAAAGTTGTAAAAGAGTTTGGCTCTATTGATGTCCTTGTTCCCAATGCAGGTGTTGGAATAATCGGTTCAGTAGATGAATCAGATCCTGCCGATTGGGCATTGATGATGCAAACTAATTATTTAGGAACTGCTCACATTATTAAAGCGGTATTGCCAGTCATGCAAAAACAAGGTTCAGGGGATGTCATTGCAATTGTTTCTGCCGGAGGCACAAAGGGTTATCCAGAATGGTCTGGATATTGTGCAAGCAAGTGGGCAGTCATGGGGTTTATGGATAGTTTTGCGCAAGAAGTTATTGCTCAAGGAATTCGTGTTTCCACACTCTGCCCTGGTGGAGTTGATACCGCTTTTTGGGATGATCTCAATAAAGATATTAATCGTGCAGGTTCAGAAGGGCGCAGCAAGCTCATGAGTCCTGCAGATGTTGCAGAAATGGTGATGCTT
This sequence comes from Actinomycetota bacterium, assembly GCA_009699375.1. GTDB lineage: Bacteria > Actinomycetota > Actinomycetes > Nanopelagicales > Nanopelagicaceae > QYPT01. The sequence goes on along the minus strand of WLOF01000022.1, from coordinate 41 downwards.
CAAGTTAATCTGCCTCGAAACGTGATGCTCAAGAACGCCTT
>WLOF01000021.1 GCA_009699375.1 Actinomycetota bacterium | reverse complement strand
GTGCTCCTTATCTTTTTTTAATACAAGGATCGAAGTACTTTCAATGAAAGGATGACGTTATGGAACGTTCAGATAGAAACTCGCGTCCACAATCTTCATCAGGTCGTCCATCATCGCGTCCACAATCTTCATCAGGTCGCCCATCATCGCGTCCACAATCTTCATCAGGTCGTCCATCATCGCGTCCAGATTCGTCTTCGTCTTCGCGCACAGGATCATCTCGTCCAAGAACTGAAAGAGATGATCGCTCAGGACGTGGAGTTACTCCGCGCACCCCGATGGGGCGTTCATCTGATCCAACGCGTTTTCGTCCACGAATTTATGAACCACTTATTCCCGAAGAAGTAACCGGGGAAGAGTTAGAGAAAAGCGCACGAGCAGAGTTACTGTCTCTCTCGGCAGATAATGCGAAAGTTGTTGCACGACATTTAGTATGCGTTGATTTATTTATTGATTCAGATCCAGAACGTGCGCATTTACACGGAATGGCCGCAGCGCATCATGCGGGTCGGTTAGCGGTAGCTCGCGAAACAGCTGGATACGCTGCTTATAGGGCCGGAAAATATGAAATTGCTTTACGTGAATTGCGAGCTGCTCATCGAATTTCCGGAGATGTTTCAATTTGGCCAGTGATGGCCGATTGCGAACGAGGACTAGGAAGGCCACAAAAAGCTCTTGAAATGGCAGGCTCTGCAGAAGTTTCAAAACTTGCCAAAGAACAAGAGATTGAAATGAGAATTGTTGCCGCTGGCGCGCGAAGAGATATGGGCCAGGCCGATGCTGCTGTTATCACATTGACATGTCGCGAATTAAAGAGTGAGACTGATGTGTGGTCAGTGCGTCTACGTTATGCCTACGCTGATGCGCTAGATGCTGCAGGTCGTCGCGATGAAGCACGTGAGTGGTTTGCAAAATGTGCTCAAGTCGACCCCGATGAATCAACCGATGCGTTGGAGCGATCGACTCAATAAATTTGTTTTCCCACAACCCTCTTCAGGGTGGTCAAAATTGTCAGTCCAATTCATCAAGATTACCCAAAGAGTTATTACTTTCTAAGGGGTTATTGTGAGTACAAAAAAAGAAGTTGAAGATTATTCTCAGAATGAAGTGAATATGCGCGGCCGAGTGTCGGGAACTTCCATTGAAAAAGTTCTTCCCAGCGGAGATAAAGTTGTTGAATTCAGAATAATTATTGCAAGAGCGGACAGGTCGGGAGTCGATACTCTCGATGTTGGGGCCTGGAACGCTCGTTCTCGTCGCACGGCTCTATCTCTCAAGGAACAGGAGTGGATAGAAATCACCGGTTCGGTGCATCGCCGTTTCTGGCAGGGTCCGACCGGCGTGGCAAGTAGATGGCAAGTTGAAGCGAGCACAATTAGTCGATTTTAGGTACCGTAGCGTTCTACGTATGTGAAAAGAGCTGGGGACGATGGCTAACGATTTATTGAGCGCACTTAAGGTGTATTTGTCGAAAGTAACAGATGGCGAACGAACACCCGCTGAGATCGCTGCTGCACTTAATACTTGGGTACGTGAAAGCGGAGAGAGTATTAAATCTAAAATCGAGGAAGAAGTTGAAAGTTCAGTTTCTAAGATGGGTTTCGTCAAAAAAGAGGAATTTGATCGCTTGCAGGCTCAAGTTGATGCCCTGAAAAGTGCTACGCAAGCTGCAGGTGCTGCTAAAACTTCTACAGGAAAGAGGTCAGCAAAAGTTTCCACCTCGAAGAAGGCGCCAAGTAAAAAGCCGACCAAAACAGCTTCAGCAGCGCAAGGATCTAAAAAGAAAAGTTCCGTGAAGAAAGCGGTGAAAAGATGATGATGGATGATCAAGGCAAAGACGCATTTGTCGAAGGCATCAAATCCGAACTCAATGACATTGATAATTTATCGATCAACGAGAGAGCTGTTGCTTTCGATAAATTGCACGCTACATTAGAAGAAACTCTTTCTACCATTGATGGTTTATAGGTAATTCGCATGAAGACTCGTTTGGATTCAGAGTTGGTCCGCAGGGGTCTTGCGAGATCTCGAGAGCACGCAGCGGATCTCATTGAATCGCGGTCGGTATTAGTAACAGGTATCCCAGCTTCAAAATCAGCAACACAAGTGGATGCAGAAACATCAATAGTTTTGCAAGGCGATCGTGATGATTTCGTTTCACGTGGCGGTCATAAACTTGCAGGAGCCCTTGACGCTTTTCCAGAAATTGTTGTCGAAGGTAAGCGGTGTCTTGATGCGGGTGCGTCCACGGGTGGTTTCACAGATGTTTTGCTTCGCAGAGGAGCTGCCGCAGTTGTGGCGGTAGATGTGGGTTATGGTCAATTAGCGTGGGAATTGCGACAAAATCCTTCTGTGACGATTCTCGATCGAACAAATATTCGTCATTTAACTGGAGATATGGTCGGGGAGCCCATCGATCTCGTGGTCGCGGATCTTTCCTTTATATCGCTCACTTTAGTTTTACCCGCGCTGGCAGCTGTGTCCAAATCAGATGGCGATTTCGTTCTGATGGTTAAACCACAATTTGAAGTTGGTCGAGAAAAATTGGGAGCAGGGGGAGTGGTTCGTGATGCAGGGCTGCGCAGGGCAGCGGTATTGGAAGTTGCTCAATCTGCTTATGACGTAGGTCTTGGGACACTTGGAATAGCAGCTAGTCCGCTGCCAGGTCCTGCTGGAAATGTTGAATATTTTTTATGGTTGCGTCGGGGCGCTCCAGAGATTGACGAACAATCTCTCGATCATGCGATAGCGATTGGGCCACAATAATGGAGAATAGAATGAAAGCACGTTCGATTCTTTTTGTAATCAATCCCAATCGTCCAGATGCTCGTAAAGTGGCAGAAGAACTATGCGCCATTCTAGAACCAGCAGGATTTACTTTTTTTGCTTCGAATGAATCTGGTTTGATCGGAGCGCAAGATATTTCTTCACAATCCAGTGCCAGCGCTGAGGTGGCTCTGGTTTTGGGTGGCGACGGCACGATGTTGCGTGGCGCAGAATTAGTGCGCGAGGCCAACATTCCACTCCTGGGAATTAATCTGGGTCACGTTGGATTCCTTGCTGAAGTAGATAAACTTACGATTTCCGAAATAGCGCACGCCATTATCAACAAGAGCTATACCAGCGAAAATCGCATGTTACTTTCTTATTCTGTAGAACGGAACGGCAAAGAAGTTGTTACAGGTTGGGCACTTAATGAAGTGATCATCGAACGAAATACTCCCGCAATGGTGCAGTTATTCCTTCAAATTGATTCCAGACCAGTATCACGGTGGGGCTGCGATGGAGTCATTTGCGCAACGCCTACCGGTTCAACTGCATATGCTTTTTCTGCGGGCGGCCCGGTAGTGTGGCCAGAAGTTGAAGCTTTCGTTCTACTTCCGATATCCGCTCATGCTCTTTTTTCCCGGCCCATGGTTGTGTCACCAGACTCGAAAATAATTATTGATATTGAATCTCATGAAGCCGTACTTCTTGGAGATTCCTTGCGCAAATTTTCACTTCTAGAAGGTGACCGAGTAGCCATAACAAAAGATTCTAGGAATATAAAGTTGGCACATGTAAATCCCACCTCATTTTCGGATCGGTTAGTTGCGAAATTCAAGCTTCCCGTTGAAGGTTGGCGCGGTGAGTGATCGTTCGTATCTCGAAGAAATATCTATTCGAGGGTTGGGTGTTATTGAAGAAGCAACTTTAGAGCTATCGCGCGGATTCACAGTTTTAACTGGAGAAACCGGAGCCGGAAAAACCATGGTGCTGACCGCACTGTCTCTAGTGCTTGGTGGGAAAAGCGAAAGTAGTTTGGTTCGTCAAGGGTGCGAACGATTAGTAGCAAGTGCCACTTTCAGCGTCCCTTCTTCCATTGCGAATTTCGTGGAGGAGAAAGGCGTTATTGTCGAAGATGATCAATTGATTTTAACTCGTTCCGTTTCTTCACAAAGTAAAAGCAAAGCAACAGCTGGCGGAGTAAGCGTTCCGTTGAGTGTTTTGTCTGATGTCAGCGAAAAACTTATTGAGATTCACGCCCAGTCAGCAAGCATGAGTATTACTAAACAAACCTCGCAACGCGATATTTTAGATCGTTTTGGGGGAGTTAAGCTTTTACAACAGATATCCACTTATGCGAGTGCTTTTGAAGCTCATGTGGAAATGAAGTCCCGTATCGCTGTATTGCGTAAAAACATGAATAACAGGGAAAAGGAAATCGCTGAACTTGTGGATTTTTCCGAACATATGAAGAAAATCCAGCCGAAGGAAAACGAATGGAGCTTGATTAAATCTGAGATTGAGCGTTTAGAATCCGTTGAAGATTTACGAATCGCGGTGTCGAGCGCTTTAGAGTGCATTAATTCGGAAGAGGATAGTGTGCTTTCTCAGGTTCATAAAGCGAGAAAATATTTAGAAGAAGCACAAGGCAGAGATTCACTGCTCGGAACTATGGCTGAAAAAGTTTCAGAAAGTTCCTATTTGTTGGCTGAATTTTCTCAGGAAGCAGCTTCTTATTTAACGTCATTAGAAGCAGACCCGAATCGTTTGGATTTTCTCCAAGCTCGAAAAGCAGACCTTTCTGCGTTAGCGAAAAAGTTTGCCAAAGAAGCTGTGAGTGACGAGATCCTGACTGAACTTGTTAAACGCGCAGAAGTGGTCAAAGAAACTATCGCAGATTTAGCTGGCGGTGAAGATCGCGTCACTGCAATGGAGAAAGAGCTTGGAGCGCTAGAGAAAACGCTTTTGAGTGCTGCATCAAAGTTGAGTCAAGAACGTAAAGATGTTGCATTACGGCTTTCGAACTTGGTAACTTCAGAAATCCATTCTTTATCAATGCCACACACGACATTTGAATGTGAAGTTGTATCTCCGGATTATTCGAAAGAACTCAATCTAGGATCTTTCGCTGCGCACGGAGGCGATGAAGTGTCGATGCTTCTTCAGGCGCATAGCGGGGGACCACTTGTCTCTGTAGCGAAAGGAGCAAGTGGTGGTGAGCTGTCGAGGATTATGCTCGCATTGGAGGTTGTACTTGCCCAGTCGCAACCTGTTGGAACGTATATTTTCGACGAAGTGGATGCAGGGGTGGGCGGAAAAGCGGCGATTGAAGTGGGAAGACGATTATTTAATCTCTCAAAGCATGCGCAAGTTATTGCCATTACCCATTTGCCTCAAGTTGCTGCTTGGGCTGATGCGCATTTTGTTGTTAAGAAATCCAATGATGGTTCTGTGACGCAAAGCGATGTAGTTGAAGTGCGTAGCGCGGATCGGGTGGAAGAAATTGCAAGAATGCTGGCGGGTCATGAAGATTCGAGAAGCGCTCAAGAACACGCCACTGAACTTCTCGCAATGCGTGGATGAGGTAGTGCTCTTCATTTGATGATAGGCTGGTCTTCCATGGGCCAGCCACATGTGACTAAGCATTTGTTCGTTACAGGAGGCGTCGCCTCAAGTCTGGGTAAAGGTCTCACCGCTTCGAGTTTAGGTCGTTTGTTGACCTCTCGAGGCCTTCGCGTGACGATGCAGAAGCTAGATCCATATCTCAACGTCGATCCCGGGACTATGAACCCGTTTCAACACGGTGAAGTTTTTGTTACAGAAGACGGCGCGGAAACAGATTTAGATATCGGACATTATGAAAGATTTTTAGATACAAATTTGCACGGTTCAGCCAACGTAACGACAGGCCAAGTGTATTCACGCGTCATTGCACGAGAACGCAGGGGCGAATATCTTGGCGAAACGGTACAAGTTATCCCTCACATTACGAATGAAATTAAAGAGCGCATTAGGGCCATGGCATCATCGGAAATTGACATTGTTATTACTGAAATCGGCGGAACGGTTGGCGATATAGAGTCTCAACCATTTCTAGAAGCAGCACGCCAAATTCGTCAAGAAGTTGGTAGAGAAAATGTTTTTTACTTACATGTCTCTCTTGTTCCCTATATCGGTCCATCTGGTGAATTGAAAACTAAGCCCACGCAGCACAGTGTTCAAGCGTTACGTAGTATCGGTATTGCTCCCGACGCAATTGTTATTCGCTCAGATCGCGAGATTCCTGTTTCAGTCAAAAAGAAGATCTCCTTGATGTGCGACGTAGATTTAGAAGCTGTGGTGGCTGCAGTAGATGCGCCTTCTATTTATGACATCCCTAAAGTTCTATTCTCAGAGGGATTAGATTCATATGTTGTTCGACGCTTGGGTATGCCTTTCAAAGATGTTGACTGGACTGAATGGGATTCACTGTTAACAAAAGTTCATAAACCTAGCGCCGAAGTGACAATCGGCTTAGTGGGTAAATATGTAGATTTGCCAGATGCCTATTTATCGGTAACAGAAGCACTTCGCGCCGGAGGGTTTGCTAATAATACAAAGGTTCACATTAAGTGGATTGCAAGTGATGAGTGTGACACATCCGAGGGTGCGAAAAAACAATTAAGCGATGTCGATGCAATTTGTGTGCCAGGCGGATTTGGAGTCCGTGGGATTGAAGGAAAAATTGGTGCACTTCGATTTGCGCGCGAAACAAAACTCCCCGCATTAGGTTTGTGTCTTGGATTGCAATGTATGGTGATCGAGGCAGCCCGAAACTTGGCCGGTATAGAAGGCGCCAATTCTGCCGAATTTGCACCTGAATCAAAAGCTCCAGTGATTGCAACAATGACTGATCAGGTTGACATTGTGGCAGGAAGTGCGGATATGGGCGGAACTATGAGGCTTGGTTCGTTCCCTGCTTCACTATTAGAAGGTTCAATCGTGGCTAAACTTTACGGAGCATTAGAAATATCGGAAAGACATCGTCATCGTTATGAAGTAAATAATGTGTATAGAGATCAACTTTCTCAAGCCGGTTTGGTTTTCTCCGGAATTTTTAAGAAAAGAGATCTTGTGGAATTCGTCGAAATCGATTCCTCTCAACATCCGTTTTACGTAGGAACACAAGCGCATCCTGAATTCCGATCACGACCTACACGCCCACATCCTTTATTCGCGGGTTTAATAGCGGCAGCCCTCAAGGGTAAGAAGTAGTTAGCCACAAGGATCTCGAGTACTCTGAACTAACTCAACGACGAGTTCTATGGGAGTAAAAAATGATCGTAGGCGTACCGAAAGAAATTAAGAGCCAAGAGTCTCGTGTCGCAATTACCCCAGAAGGCGTAAGCGAATTTGTTCGACAAAATCATGTTGTTCTCATTGAAAAGGGCGCGGGATTGGGCTCAGGAATTCTCGACGCTGATTACCTCGCGCAAGGAGCACAAATTCTCGATACGCCCCAAGATGTGTGGATGAAATCTGACTTGATTTTGAAAGTGAAAGAACCAATTTCGGCTGAATATTCTCGAATGAGAAAAGGACAAATACTTTTTACCTACCTCCATTTAGCGGCGTCTAAGGAATGTACCGACGCGCTGATAGCGAGCGGTGTAACAGCGATTGCATATGAAACGGTTGAAGTAAACGGTCAATTACCCCTGTTGGCTCCCATGAGTGAAGTTGCTGGGCGAATGGCAACACAAGTGGGTGCAGCAGCCCTCCAGAAACCACATGGGGGCAGAGGCGTTCTGCTCGGCGGAGTTCCCGGCGTTGCCCCCGGCAAAGTTCTAGTTTTAGGTGGAGGCGTCGCGGGTTTGAATGCTGCCGTGATGGCTTTAGGTCTTGGTGCAGATGTAACTGTGATTGATAGAAATATTTCTCGATTGCAATATATCGACTCGTTATACAGAGGCAGCATAAAAACTTTAGCCGCCTCACATCACGCGATTGATCAAGAGATTAAACGCGCAGATTTAGTTGTAGGAGCCGTTTTAGTTCATGGCGCAAAAGCCCCGAAACTTGTAAGCAATGATCAGATTAAGACAATGAAGCCTGGTTCAGTACTTGTTGATATTGCGATTGATCAAGGAGGCTGTTTTGCCGATTCTAAAGCTACTACGCATGCTGAGCCGACATTTAAAATTCATGAAAGTATTTTTTATTGTGTAGCAAATATGCCAGGAGCGGTACCGGTTACATCAACTTATGCTTTAACGAATGCCACCCTTCCATATGCGTTAGCGATCGCGCGTGATGGTTGGCGAGTTGCCCTAGCAAATGATCAAGGTTTGGCATTGGGTTTAAACATTCACGAAGGTCAGGTTTTTTACCGCGCAGTTGCACAGAGCCACAACTATGAATGTGCGGTTTTGGCTTCCTAAGGAAGTGGAGTTATTTACATGGATTTAGGTTTGGCAATAAGAGATTTCCTGGATCACCTACGTGTAGAACGAGGACTTTCGACGAATACGTCGAAAGCATATGAACGAGATCTTCATCTTTTTTCTTCGTATTGCTTGGACAAGCAGATTGATTTGTTGACTATCAACCCCGAATCTATTGTTTCCTATCAGCAGTTTTTAAGAAATCGCGGACTGTCGGAAGCCTCGATTCAACGATTTTTATCCACAATACGGTCATTTTTCAGGTACTTGGCTCGTGAGAAAATTTGCGAGGATCCCACACTTGAATTAACTACCTCCAAAATTCCACGTAAATTACCCAAGGCGTTAACAATTGAACAGATTACTTCCTTAATCACTGCAACTCAATCAGATTCTGATGTACTAGCTTTAAGACACAGGGCTTTGATCGAACTGTTGTATGGCACTGGAGCGAGGGTGAGCGAGTTAGTTAATTTAGATGTCTCCGATGTATCGCAATTTAACGCTGATGGCGTCACCGTTGAAACAGTAAAACTTATTGGTAAAGGCTCTAAAGAACGCTATGTGCCACTTGGCTCGTTTGCATCAAAGGCACTTTCGGATTATTTATTGCGATTACGTCCTGCGTTAAGTGCTCATTCCAAAAAATCCACAACTGCGCTATTCCTTAACCAGAGAGGTACTCGTTTGAGCCGTCAATCCGCGTGGCAATTTATTGCCGATATTGCAGAATCAATCGGACTAGCGAAGGAAGTTTCTCCACATGTTTTTAGGCATTCATATGCGACGCATTTACTTGACGGGGGAGCAGATATAAGAGTCGTGCAAGAATTATTAGGACACGCATCGGTCACTACAACTCAGATTTACACTCTTGTTACGATAGATAAAATTCGTGAAACATATTCCTCAGCACATCCACGGGCGCGAAGCTGATTGTTAAAGTCCGCGAAGTCGCCTAGCCAATATGCTCTGATCACCTTTAGCTTCAAGGTCTGCAATGATAACCGCAATCGATTCACGGACAATGCGTCCGCGATCAGCTGCAAGTCCTAAATCGCCACGAAGTAAAAGTCTGGCTTGATCTAAATCAAATAGTTCTTCGGGTGATAGGTACACCGTTATTTTTTCTTCATGGCGTTCGCGACCAGAAGGTGACCTATCTACGTTCGCCACGCGACGTCGTGACGTTGTGCGAACACCCTTTTTTTGGGTGCGAACAACTGGTGAGGTTGCGCTCTGTGTTGATTGTGGCGCCACTGCCGAAGTGTCAGGTAATGCATCCCGTACAGCACTTAGTGCTGGAGTGGTTGATCTAAACAACTCATCTGCTCCTGGCAAACTGGCTCTGCGACTCATAATGATCCTCCGATTGCTATTAGTTCACGAGCCAGTCGGCGATATGAAGCTGCTCCGCCCGAACTTCCCGCATATGTTGTTATTGGTTCACCTGCAACTGTTGTTTCTGGAAATCGTACCGTTTGTGCAATGACCGTTTCAAATACGCTGTCGGGAAATGCTTCGAGAATACGTTCGAGGACTTCACGACTGTGCAAAGTTTTTTTATCGTACATGGTGGCAAGAATCCCAATGAGCTTCAGCGATGGATTCAAGTTGGCACGTACTTTTTCTAAGTTCTCTTGAAGTTGAGCAAAACCACGAAGGGCGAAGAATTCACACTGCAAAGGCACAATCACTCCGTCAGCTGCAGTGAGAGCGTTGAGTGTGAGAAGACCGAGTGTGGGTTGGCAATCAATTAAAATGACATCGTAGTAATCTCGAACAGTTGTCAAAGTACGCTTAAGGAAGTTTTCGCGTCCCATTTCATTAACCAAAGTTACTTCAGCTGTAGCGAGTTCTTTATTTGCAGGCAGCAGATCCATTCCCGGCACGGAAGTTTTCAAAATAACTTTCTCGATATCTGATTCAGGATCCATCAGAACTTGGTACACGGTTTCTTCTAAACGAAGCTCGTGTGCATCAACGCCTAGCCCCACCGAAAGTGCTCCTTGAGGATCAAAATCAACGAGGAGTACTCGACGACCGAGCTCAGCTAAAGATGCACCTAAGTTGATCGTTGTCGTGGTTTTGCCGACGCCACCTTTTTGATTAACAATGGGAATGATGCGAGCTGGACCGTGTTCAGTGAGAGGCGTCGGAGTGGGCCAAACTTTCGGGGACCGCTTAAGAAGAGTTGCTGTAGTTGCAACATCTTCCTCAATTGTCGATTTAGCCATCTAACGAGAAACCTCTCTGCCGCCTTATGGGCGGACTCTACGCACCGACACCACAGAAGGGCAAGTGCGCAGAAGGCGGCAAATGTGAAGTACGGTTCGCAGGTGGAAACCAGTGCGCACGATGTGAATGCAAGCAATAGCAACGCTTTTGCTGTGCATTTAGACAATTTTGATGGGCCGTTCGACCTCTTATTGCAGCTGATTTCACGTCATAAAATGGATATCACTGAGGTTGCCCTCAGCACGGTGACAGATGAATTTATCGCTTTTATACGCGCTCTTGAGGAATCCGGCGAAGGCTGGAAATTGGATCAAGCGACAGAATTTTTAGTTGTCGCAGCTACCTTGTTGGACCTTAAAGCGGCTCGACTTTTACCAAGCGGTGAAATTGAAGATGAGAGCGATCTTGCCCTTCTAGAAGCGCGCGATCTTCTCTTCGCCAGATTGCTTCAGTACAGGGCATTTAAGGAGATTGCGTCGACTTTCCAAGATCGGATCGCCATTGCCGATCGCTCCTTTGCCAGAGTGGTGGCGTTAGATCCATCCTTAGCGGCACTCTTGCCCGAAGTTCTCATTGGTGTTGGGGCTCAACGCTTCGCGGCTATCGCTGAGCGAGTCCTGACGCCAAAGACGCCTCCTACAGTCTCTGTTGAACACCTCCACTTGCCGTTGGTGAGCGTGGCTGAAGAGTCTCGATGGGTGGTTGAGACTTTGAGGCGTAATACATCGATGAATTTCCGGACTCTTGTTGCCGATGCACAAAGCACCTTGGTGGTTGTGGCTCGATTCCTTGCGCTATTGGATCTCTACCGGCAAGGGGCGCTGCGTTTTGACCAGGTAGTAGCTTTGGGCGAATTGCAGATTCGCTGGACCGGTTCGGTGACAGGGGAGATATCTGCTGGTGATGAATTTGATATACCGGTGTACTTGAACCAGGACGAAACAGAGGAGCCTACAAATGTCTAACCCTGAACTTCAACGTTCGATAGAAGCGATCCTCATGGTGGTTGATGAGCCTGTAACGGAGTTGACGTTAGCTCACGTTCTCGGCAAACCAGTCGAGGAAATCACAGAAGCCCTTGTGGAATTAACCGCTAGTTACGGAGATCGAGGGTTTGAGCTTAAAGCAATTACAGGAGGTTGGCGTTTTTACAGCAGGCCCGAGTATTCACAGGCTGTGGAAGGTTTTGTTTTGGACGGACAGCAATCTCGCCTCACTCAAGCGGCCCTCGAAACTTTGGCAGTCATTGCATATCGGCAGCCGGTATCCAGGGCTCGAGTCTCAGCTATTCGAGGAGTAAACGTAGAAGCGGTGATGAAAACCTTAGTGACGCGTGGTTTAGTAGAAGAATCAGGGCTTGAACATGAAACGGGCGCGATTTTGTATGCGACGACAAGCTATTTTCTCGAGCGCCTCGCGCTCAACACCTTGGGCGATTTACCAGCTTTAGCGCCCTATCTGCCTGATTTGGACCGCCTTGATGAGGTTCTTGACTCTCTCACCGATTAACCCTCTCGATAGTAGGCGCGTTAGACTCTAGCCATTCGTACCCTTTACCTTCGGTTGGAATGGAAGATCAAATGACGCTTATTAGGCTCAACAAATTCATTGCCGATGCAGGCATTACCAGTCGGCGCGGGGCTGATGAATTGATTAACGACGGGCGAGTGAGCGTCGACCAAAAGGTTGTTCGTGAGATGGGGTTCAAAGTTGATCCCGCTATCCATCAAGTAATGGTTGATGGTGAGACAATTACAGCAAGTTTGACTAAGACTTATCTTGCACTTCATAAACCAAGAGGCGTTGTGTCAACCATGTATGACCCAGAAGGTAGGCCTTCATTATCTGACTTCATTTCCCTTAGGAAAGAACGCCTCTTCCATGTTGGTCGTTTGGATAAGGAGAGCGAAGGGCTGATTTTACTGACCAACGACGGAGAAATGACTTTTCGTGCAACCCATCCTTCTTATGGATTGGAAAAAACCTACCTTATTGAATTTATCGGCGCCCTCCCCAAGGGGGTGGAATCCACCCTTCTGAAAGGTGTTGAATTGGAAGATGGTCTTGGCCGAGTTCTGGATTTCAAATCTTTGTCTCCAACCTGGATTGAAGTGACGATCCATGAAGGCCGCTATCACATCATCAGGCGACTCATGGAAGCTGTGGGTGTTCAGGTGGTTCGCTTGGTGAGGACTCGTTTTGGACCGATCGTGCTGGGGGACATCCTCGAAGGTAGATGGCGAGATCTCAATGAGGTAGAACTTATTAATCTACGTAAGGTTTTGACGCTTTAGATCTTTGTCGGTTTAAACGGCATCTCTGTATTAACGGTTTATCGATAAACCTATTTTACTGGGCCAATTGAAAGATAGATTTATCGATAAAAATTGCTGGAAAGATGCGTAGAAAAGTATTCTAGTATAGATTTATCGATATTGAGAAATCTGCCCTCTGGATGTGTGGATCCGAGTGAAAGTATGTACTTCGCTTAAACGTTAAACCATTTAAACCTTCTATCGATATATCTCTTTCAATACGCGCGTCAACACGGCAGTGCTGGCCAAAGGAGTACCCTTGTCTCATGTCGACGAGAGCTATTCGAGGGGCAATACAAGTAGAAGCCAACACGGCGGCCGAAATCGCTGCTGGGGTTAAAGAGCTGTTGCCTGCGATCTTGTCTGCCAACAATGTTGCAATCTCTGATGTGATTTCGGTGATTTTGACTGCGACTCCAGACCTGGTGGCTGATTTTCCGGCAGCAGCGGCTCGGGATATCGGGTTCGGAGGGGTCCCATTGCTGTGTGCATCGGAAATAGCGGTTCCTGGCGCTTTGCCCAGAGTTATACGCGTGATGTTGCACTGCGAAACCTCGGCAGCCGCCTCGGAGATTACGCATGTGTATCTCAAGGGAGCTATGGCTTTACGTAAAGATTTAGCTCAGTGAAGAACGTACGGATTATTGGATCAGGGTTAATCGGAACTTCCATTGGCTTGGCTCTCAGCGGGAGCGATTGCGCTATTGAGATGCTGGATAAAGATTTCTCTCGGTCCGCCCTGGCCCAAAGCCTTGTCGGATCACTGCCAACGGGAGATCCATCGCTCATTATTTTGGCAGTTCCAACGTCGGCGCTTTCTGAGGTCATTGCAGCTCAGTATCAACTAAACCCAAAGTCGACGTTTATAGATATTGCCAGTACAAAGACTAAATCGCAAGAGATAGCGGATAGTTTTCCGGCATTTTCAGAACGTTTTTGCGCAACGCATCCGATGGCAGGTCGGGAAATCGCGGGACCCGAGTCTGCCCGAGCAGATCTCTTCCAAGGACGGCCGTGGATTTACTC